>VBDQ01000064.1 GCA_005889075.1 Chloroflexota bacterium | reverse complement strand
GTCGTGAAGCTGGATCGTGAGGGCCGCGCCCGGCACCGCTCGCTCGAGGATGCCGAGGGTGCGGTCGAGTAGCTGCTGCAGGTCGAGGATGGTGTGGAACTCGGGCGTGAGCTCGGAGAGGATGGCGAGCTCGCGGCTCGTCGTCGCGACCTCCTCTTCGGCGGCCTGGATGACGCCGCGCGCCTCGATCATCGCGACGAATGCGTTCACCACGGTGGGGTCGTACCACTGACCGGAGAGGCCCTTGATCTCGGCGAGCGCCTGGTCCTCACGCCGAGCGGGCCGGTACGGCCGATCGGCGAGCATCGCCTCGAAGGCGATCGCAACCGCGAGGATCCGCGCCGTGAGCGGGATCTGCTCGCCGGTGAGCGCGTCCGGGTAACCGGAGCCGTCCCAGCGCTCGTTGGCGTGCCGGACGATCGGGACGACCCCCCGCAGGAAGCGGATGGACTCGAGGATGCGGGCGCCGAGGAGCGGGTGCTCCTGCATGATCTTGCGCTCCTCGACCGACAGCGGACCGGGCTTCGAGAGGATCGCCGCGGGCACGCCGATCTTGCCGAGCGAGTGGAAGAGCGAGGCATACCGCAGGTCGCGCAGCTCGGCGTCGGTGAGGTTCAAGCGCTCGCCGATGGCGACCGCGTCTTGCGCGATCTTGCGCTGGTGATCCTCGCGGTAGTGGTCCCGGGCGATGATCGTCGACATGAGCGTCGAGACCGTCGACAGGTACGCGTCGTCCAGCTCGCGGTACAGGCGGATCGAGCGGATCGTCGAAGCGCCGACGCCGGCGAGGATGCCGACGAGCTCGCGATCTTCGTCGGTGAAGGCATGCGGCTCGCGCCAGGTGACGAAGAGCACGCCGACGTTCTGGTCCGCCGAGCGCAGTGGATGCACGAGAAGCGCCTCGTGGCCGAAGCGCTCGAGGAGGTTGCGCGTGCTCTCGGCCGCCTCGGATCGGCGCGTAAACGCGAGCGGCTGCGCGGTCTCGAGGACCTTGGCGATGGTCGGGGTGGTCTTTGGCAACGACAGCACGTCGCTCGTGGCCTTCCCCGTGGAGAACGCGAATTCGAGGTTGTCGCCGCCCTTGTCGAGATAGACCGCGCAGACCTCGGGCTTCATGAGGTCCACGACCGACTCGGCGAGGATCTTCGTCACCTCGGCGAGCTCGGTCTTCTCGGCGATCGCGAGGCCGACGCGGTGGAGCTCAAAAAGGCGTCGCGAGAGCGCGGCCGCGCGGTCGTACAGGTTGGCGCGTTCCAAGGCGATCGCCGCCTCGTTCGCGATCGCCTCGAGGAGCTGCAGGTCGCCCTCGTCGTACGCGGACAAGCGGCGGCTCTGCGCGCTGATCGCGCCGATGACCACGTCGCGCTGGCGCAGCGGGGCCACGATGATGGAGTGCTCCTCGATCGCGCCCCAGGAGGTGAGCTCGGGAAGCCCCTGGCGTCGGCGGTCGCGCTCGACCTCGCGCAGGAGGATCGTCCGGCCGTGGTCGATCGACGCGCCGGCGAGCGTTCCCTCCTTCGCGCGGTCCATGGGCTCGAGCTCCTTGCCGCCGTCGACGAGGAAGCGGTAGCGCACCGTTTGTGCGTCGGCACCGATGGTCGCGACGAAGAAGTTGTCAGCGTCCATGACCGCCGCGACCTGCTGGTAGACGATGCGGAAGACCTCCGTCGGATCGAGCGAGCTTCCTACCGCGTGACCGACCTCGACGAGCGTGGCGAGGAGGCGTGCGCGACGCTCGGCGTGGAAGCGTGCGCGGATGTCGAGGTACCCGAGGACGAACAGCGGGATGCCAGGGACGAGGAACCAGGGCTGGATGAGGACGATCTCGATCGAGATGACCGAGGCGAACCCCCAGAGCAGCTGCGCGCGGGCCGTCCGGACGACCCAACTGAAGGTCTGACGCGAGAGCCGTTCGGTGCCGAGCATGAGCTGCAGCGCGAGGATCTGCCCGAGGTCGAGGACGACGAGCGTGAACGCGGCGAGCGAGCCCGCGAGGATGACCTCGCCGATCGCGCCGGTGACCCGGTTCGCCATCGAGTCGAGCGTGAGCTGGAAGACCATCGCCGCGGTGCCTGCGCTGATCGCCTGCGCCGCGACATTGCGCATGATCCGCACGAGCGACTTGCGGCTCGCGATGTCGATGACCAGCCGCGCGGCGGCGGCGACGAGCGCGAGCTCGCCCGGAGGAAGAAGCACGACCCCGGCGAGCACCGCGACCTCGGAGGCCGAGAGCTCGACGTTCGGCGCGATGCGCACCGGACGGAACGAGAGGAGCACACAGAGCGCCCAGATGTAGAAGGCCACCGGCGTCGCCGGCGCATCGACACCGAGCGCGTCCTCGAGGCCGAGCGCGATGAACGGGATCGCCGCCAGACAGGTGATCGCCACGAAGCCGTACGCGCGCCCGGGAATCGGTCTCATCCTTGCCCTTCCTGCCAAAGGACCGTACGCCCGAGCCGGTAGCAGACCGGCGTCAGCAGGCTATCAGCGCGGCAGGGTCAGCGAGTTCTAATCGCGCCCGCGGGCCTTCCGATCCAAGCCGATCTTCGCGTATCTCTCGACCCGCGCCTGGGTCTCGTCGTCGGCGTGCCGCCGCGGTCCCAGGGCATTCATCGCGGCGCCGCCGAGCTTCGACCACAGCGACCCCTTGGGTCGAGGCGGCTCCTGTGGCCCGCTCGCCCGGCGGACCCGGTCGTCGAGCCGATACCAGCTCTGCTTCGGCGCAGCGGGCGAGGTCTCGCTTGCCCGAACCGGAGTCACGCTTCGGCCGCAGAAGCGGCAGATCACCGCCGCGTCCTGGATCTCCTCCGCGCAGTACGGGCACCGACGCATGGAGGACGCTCCTGCGCAATCCGTGCCGACCGCCCCGCCTAGCGGCTTCGCATCCACCGTTCGGCGACGAGGATGCCGAGAAACACCAAGACGACGCCGACCAGCTCGCCAACCCCGCCCCGGTCGATCGCCGGGACGATGACCACCGAAAAGAGCGCGACCGTCAGCACCAATGCGGCGGCCGCCATGAACGCCGCACGCACCGTCATGCGGATGGAGGCTGTGCCTTTGACTGGGGCTCGGACGGGGCCGGCGAAGCCGGGCCCGTCCGACGAATCCGGCGCAGAGCCCATGCAACGGGGTCGTAATGAGCCGTCACGACGCGCTCCTTGAGCGGGATGATCGCGTTGTCGGTGATGTGGATGTCCTCGGGGCAGACCTCGGTGCAGCACTTCGTGATATTGCAGTAGCCGAGGCCGTGCTTGAGGCGGATGAGCTCGAGACGGTCGTTGGTATCGAGCGGATGCATCTCGAGCGCGGCGAGACGGACGAAGAACCGCGGGCCGGAGAAGCTCGGCTTGTTCTCCTCGTGGTCGCGGATCACATGACAGACGTCCTGACACAAGAAGCATTCGATGCACTTGTGGAATTCCTGCACGCGGTCGACGTCCTCCTGGTACATCCGTCGCGTGCCGTCGGGCTCCTTCGGCTTCGGTTTGAAAGGCGGGATCTGCTTCGCCTTCTCGAAGTTGAATGAGACGTCGGTCACGAGGTCTTTGATCACCGGGAAGGTCTTCACCGGGGAGACGGTGATCTCCTCGCCCTCTCGAAACTCGCTCATGCGCGTCATGCACATGAGCACCGGATGGCCGTTGACTTCCGCGCTGCACGAGCCGCACTTGCCCGCCTTGCAGTTCCAGCGGACCGCGAGGTCGGGCGCGTGCGCCGCCTGGATGCGGTGAATGACATCGAGCACGACCATGCCTGGATCGCTCGGGACCGCGTACTCGACGAACTCGCCGCCCGTGCGATCGCCGCGCCAGACCTTCATGCGGACGTCGGCGCCTCGGGGGGCTTGGGGGGGCGAAGCCCTCCCAACGGCCGTCACTCTTTGCCTCCAATGACCACTGGCTCCCCCGTGGCGACCTGACCAGCGGGCTTGTCCTCGCCGATGAGCGCTTGGAGCTCGTTCGGCACACCTGGAATCGCCTCGGTGACGAGCTCGAGATGTCCGGCGCGCCTGCGCGTCACGACGTTCTTGGTCCCCCACTCCGGATCGGCCTTCGGGTAGTCCTCGCGCGTGTGGCCGCCGCGGCTCTCGGTACGCACGAGGGACGCGGACGCGCGCGGCTCGCGCGCGCAACCGCTCGATGCGCACGAGCGCTTCCTCGAGCTCGCTCTTCGTGCGGATGATCCCGACGAGCTCCTGCATCGTGTCCTGGAGATCGGCCTGGATCTGGTAGGGGTTTTCGTTGCCCGAGCGCTGGAACGGCGCGGCGATCCCGTCGGCATACGCCCCGAGCTGGGCCTCGTCGATGCGCCCGGCCGCGCCGCGCTTGGCGTGCTCCGCGGCCGCGAGTCCGGCGCGCCGGCCGAACACGAGGAGATCCGAAAGCGAATTGCCGCCGAGGCGGTTGGCACCGTGCATCCCGGCGGCGACCTCCCCCGCGGCGTACAGCCCGTCCAGCGTCGTGGCCGCCGTGTCCGCGTCGACGCGGACGCCGCCCATGATGTAGTGGAGCGTCGGACCGACCTCCATCGCCTCCTTGGTGATGTCGACGTCCGCGAGCTCCTTGAACTGGTGGTACATCGACGGGAGGCGCCGTTGGATGTAGTCGGCCGGACGGCGCGAGGCGATGTCCAGGAACACGCCGCCGTGCTCCGTGCCGCGCCCGGCTTTGACCTCCGCGTTGATCGCGCGCGCGACCTCGTCACGCGGCAGCAGGTCCGGCGTGCGGCGGTTGCTGCGCTTGTCCTCATACCAGGCGTCGGCCTCGCGCTCGGTGTCGGCGGTGTCCGCGCGGAAGAAGTCGGGGATGTACTTGAACATGAAGCGCTCGCCCTTGTTGTTCTTGAGCGTCCCGCCGTCGCCGCGCACACCTTCGGTCACGAGGATCCCGCGCACCGAGAGCGGCCAGACCATCGCAGTCGGGTGGAACTGCGTCATCTCCATGTCGATGAGATCGGCGCCGGCGTCGAGGGCCATCGCGATGCCGTCGCCGGTGTACTCCCACGAGTTGGAGGTGACCTTCCACGCCTTGCCGACGCCGCCCGTCGCCAGTACGACGGCCTTCGCCGCGAACGCGATCAGCCGTCCCGTCTGGCGCCAGTAGCCGACCGCGCCGGACACGTGCCCCGCGTCGACAAGCAGGTGACGCACGGTGCACTCCATGAACACATCGATGCCCTGCGCGACGGCGCGGTTCTGGAGCGTGCGGATCATCTCGAGCCCGGTGCGGTCGCCGACGTGCGCGAGCCGCGCGTAGCGATGCCCGCCGAAGTCACGCTGGAGGATGAGGCCGTCCTTGGTGCGGTCGAACAGCGCGCCCCACTCCTCGAGCTCGAGCACGCGCTCGGGCGACTCCTGCGCGTGTAGCTGCGCCATGCGCCAGTTGTTGAGGAGCTTGCCGCCACGCATGGTGTCGCGGAAGTGGACCTTCCAGTTGTCCTCCTTCCACACGTTCGCCAGCGCGGCGGCGATTCCGCCCTCGGCCATGACCGTATGCGCCTTGCCCAGGAGCGACTTGCACACGAGCGCGGTCTTCGCGCCGTTCGCGTGCGCTTCGATCGCGGCGCGCAGGCCCGCGCCCCCGGCGCCGACGACGACAACGTCGTACTGGTGGCGCTCGATATCCCTCATTGGCCCACGATCCACCGCGGGTCGGCGAGCACGCCCAGCGAAAGCAGGCGGATGTAGAGATCGGTGGAGGCGACGACGATGAGGCTCGTCCATGCCCAGCGCGCGTGCCGCGCGTTCAACACGTTGGCCCAGCTCCACAGTCGATAGCGGAGAGAGCGGCGGTGGAAGCTGTCGAGGTAGCCGCCCACGAGATAGCGCAGCGAGTGGCAGCTCGCCGAATAGCCCGAGAGCAGGACCACGTTGGCGAGCATGAGGACCGAACCCAGGCCGATGCCGAAGTGCCCGCCGAAGTTGAACGCGTCGAAGGCGTCTCGCCACAGGAAGATGAGCAGCGCAGTCGCGAAGATCAGCGCGTAGCGGTGGAGGTTCTGGATGAGGAACGGAAAGCGTGTCTCACCCGAATAGCTCGACCGCGCGTCGGGCACCGCGCAGGCCGGCGGAGACCAGAAGAACGCCCGGTAGTACGAGCGACGGTAGTAGTAGCAGGTCACGCGGAAAGCGAGCGGGAACGCGACGATGAGGATCGCCGGCGAAAGGTTCCAGTACGTCCCGACGATCGGCAGCGACGGGTGGACGCAGTTCGCGCTGATGCAGGGCGAATAGAGCGGGGACAGATAGGGGTCGTAGTAGTA
>VBDQ01000063.1 GCA_005889075.1 Chloroflexota bacterium | reverse complement strand
TTTGAGCGCATTCCTGCTGCTGGTACTTGATCTCGTTCTCGTTGCGGCGGCAGCCGTCTTCCTGCTGCTCGTGATCATTCGGCGCGGCCGGATCGCCACGAATCTGGGAGTTGCCGTTCTGCTCCTGGTGCTCGCCGCGACCGTCTGGTACACGGCCGTCCGCACGCCGCCGCCGCTTCCCTGAGTGTTGGAGCGTTCCGGGTTCGTTCACATCACATTCACAACCGCGCGCCACGCTGCAAGCGCAACGGAGGGGAGGCACAGCAGATGAAGGCCATCGTTCAGGACGGGTACGGCTCAGCGGATGTTCTGCAGCTTCGCGAGGTCGATAAGCCGGCCGTCGCCGACGACCGTGTGCTGGTTCGCGTCCGCGCGGCGTCGGTCAACGCGCTCGACTGGCACACCGTCCACGGAGGCTGGTTCATGCGCGGGGCCGCCCTCGCCATGCGCCAACCCGTGTTCCCGATCCGCGGCGTGGACGTTGCGGGGGTCGTCGAGGCGGTTGGCGCGAAGGTGACGCAGGTGCGTCCTGGCGACGAAGTGTTTGGGACCGGCAGAGGAACCTTCGCGGAATACACGACGACGCGTGAGGACCGGATCGTGCCCAAGCCGCCCGAGCTCTCGTTCGAGCAGGCGGCCGCGATGGCTGTCGCGGGCGTCACCGCGCTACAGGGCCTGCGGGACACGAGCGACGTTAAGCCGGGCCAGCGGATCATCGTCTACGGCGCGGGCGGCGGTGTCGGGACGTTCGCGGTGCAGATCGCCAAGGCGCTCGGAGCGCACGTCACCGCGGTGACGAGCACGAAGAACCTCGAACTCGTTCGCGGGCTGAACCCTGACGTGCTGTTCGACTACACGCAGGAGGATTTCACTCGACGTCCGGAGCGATACGACGTGTTCTTCGACGTGGCCGGAAACCGCCCGCTCACCGACGGCAAGCGAGTCTTGACTCCGACGGGAAAGGTTGTGGTCGCCGGCGCTGGCAAGAAGGGTGGCGGTGGCCCGCTCACGCGATTGCTGGCAGTAATGGTGCGCAAACGAATGGGCCAGCCCTACACGACGTTCCTTGCCAACGTGAACCATCAGGACCTTCTCGTCCTGAAGGATCTCGTCGAGACGGGGAAGGTCTGTCCCGTGATCGATCGGCAGTACCCGCTGAGCGAGGCTTCCGAAGCCGTTCGCTACGTCGGCAGTGGCAAGGCTCGCGCCAAGGTTGTCATCAAGGTGAGCTGAGCGTCTCTGGTCGCAGGAACCGAGCGCGTTCCGCAAGTAGCATCGCTTCGTGTTCACCCGCGATGAGATTCGACTGACGACGCTGTCCACCTGCGCCGGCTGAGGGGCGAAGCTGGGCCCCGGCCCGCTGGCGCAGGTCCTGCGTCCGATGCGCGCGCAGCGAAGTCCCGCGGAGCTCCTCGTCGGCCTCGATGTCGCCGACGACGCCGCCGTCTATCTCGTCGCGCCGGATATCGCGATCGTCGAGACGCTTGACTTCTTTCCGCCGATCGTCGACGACGCCTATGCCTCGGGCGCGATCGGCGCAGCGAACGCGATGTCGGATGTGTACGCGATGGGTGGCGAGGTGCTCTTCGGTCTGAACATCGCCGCCTGGCCGGAGGACGCACCGCTCGCGCAGCTGGAGCGAGTCTTCCAGGGGTCGATCGACAAGGTGGCCGAAGCGGGCGGCGTCGTCGCAGGCGGACACACGGTCATCGATCGCGAGCCGAAATATGGACTCGCGATCACGGGCCGCGTCCACCCCGAGCGAATGCTGCTGAAGTCAGGTCTCCGGCCTGGGGACGGGATCTGGTTGACCAAACCGATCGGCACCGGGGTTTTGACGACAGCGCACAAAGCCGGCGAGCTCGAAGCGGCCGACCTCGCGTCGGCGATCGCCTCGATGGTGACCCTGAACCGCGCCGCCGCTGGGGCGGCGGTCGACGCCGAGCTCCACGCCGGGACGGATGTCACGGGTTTCGGTCTGGCTGGGCATGCGCACGAGATGGCGGAGACCTCGCGCGTTCGGGTCCGGATCCGCTCGAGCGCAGTGCCTCTTCTCCCCGGCGCGCACACACATGCGAAGCGCGGCATCAGCTTCGGCGGGCTCGAACGCAACCAGGCGTATTTCGACGATGGGCAGAAGGTCCGGTTCGCGGTCAGCGATGGCGCGACGCGAAGTCTGATGCTCGATCCGCAGACCTCCGGCGGGCTCCTCGTCGGCGTTCCGCGAGCACACGTCGAGGCATGGCGACGGGCTTGTACGTCGCGTGGGGTGGCCGCGACGGAGATCGGCGACGTTGTCGAGGGCAGCGGAGTCGAGATCGTCGCGTGACCACGACGACCGAGCTCGCGGAGGAACAAGCCGAAGCAGAAGCCATCGAGGCGGTCCCGAGCCGGCGCGCGGCGGAGCTGGCTGCGTTGCACCCGCAGCGGGCGGCGCTCGAGCTCGCGTGGCCGGGGATCATCGAGAACCTCATCGCGGCGCTCGGGCAGGCGACGATCTTCGCGTTCGTCGGTCATCTGAGTGCCGTATCGATCGCCGCGGTCGGTGCGGCATTCCAGTTCCTCTTCCTGATGTTCCCGGTCTGGCGATCGCTCGCGATCGGCACGATGGCGCACGTGAGCCGTCGGATGGGGGAAGGCCGGGCGCGCACCGCAGCGGATGTCGCTCGCCAATCGTTGGTGCTCGGAGTCATCTCAGGTGTCGTGTTCGGGATCGGCTTCGTCGTCTTCGCCGAGCCGCTGCTGCGTCTTCTCGGTGCCACCGACGAGGTGGTCGCGGCCGCGACGCCGATCCTCGCGTTCATGGGCGCGGGAAGCGTGTTCCAAACGGTCTGGTACATCGGCGTCTCGGCGATCCGCGCGGCAGGCGACAGCCGGACCCCGATGTGGCTCGCGATCCTGTCGGTCTGTGTCACCGTGCCGCTCGCGTTCTTGTTCATCGACGTCCTTGGCGTCGGTCCGATCGGTGCCGCGTACGCGATCGTCGGCGACGGCGCCCTCATCTGCGCGCTTGCGCTCGTTTTCCTGTGGCGCGGACGCGCAGACCTCACGATCCGTGGCGGGCCGTGGGGAATCGACGTAGGTCTCATTCGCTCCATCTTCGCGATCAGCCTGCCCTCAGCCGCCGAGAGCTTGATGTTCAGCGTCGGCATCCTGGCGCTCTCGAGCTTCGCGTTCCGACTCGGGACCAATCCATCGGCGGCCCACCAGATCGTCAATCAGGTCGAGAGCTTCTCGTTCCTACCGTGCATCGGGTTCTCAGGCGCGGCGAGCGCGCTTGTTGGCCAGGCGCTCGGGATGGGCGATCCCGCACGGGCAACGCGATCGGGATGGGCCGCCGTCCGGATGGCGTTCCTCTGGTCGACGCTCGCCGGCGTCGCGTTCATGGCCCTGCCGAACGTGCTGCTTGGTCTCTTCACCAACGACGAGCGCGTGGTGCAGGCCGGCATCGGCGCGCTCGCCATCGTTGGGCTCGGGCAGCCGGCGCAGGCGTTGATCTTCACCCTGGGCGGAGCGCTGCGCGGCGCGGGCGACACGCGCTTTCCGCTCATCGCGACGGTGGTGAACTGGTTCGTCGTGCGGCTCCCGCTCGCGTACGTGCTCGCGTTCCCGCTCGGGCTCGGTCTTGCCGGGGTGTGGGCGGGGATCGCGGCCGATTATTTCGTGCGCGCGGGATTGCTCGCGTGGCGATTCAACTCGGGAGCGTGGCAGCGAGTGAGGGTGTAACTTGATTTTTTACTGTGCCCAGGGCGGGACTTGAACCCGCACGCCTTATTCAGGCACGTGCCCCTCGAACACGCGCGTTTACCGATTACGCCACCTGGGCGAGCGAGGCAATTCTAAACGATAGGCGGTGCGTGGCGACGCTGATATTCGGTCCAGATTGCGCGCTTTCTCTCTAGGCAGGGCGCGCCCTCCGGA
>VBDQ01000062.1 GCA_005889075.1 Chloroflexota bacterium | reverse complement strand
CGCGTCGCAGGAGTGGCACAAGTCATTCGATGAGGAATCGCTTCGCTGGTTCCGCGAGCGCGGGATGCGCATGAGCGAATTCCTCCTCGGACATCTCGACACCACGCGCGCGGTCGGCCGCGAGCAGCTCCTCGCGCAGGCCGAGATCCTTGGGCGCGAGTACGGCGTCGAGGCAAAGCGGCATGGGCTTTCGCTCGGTGAGGCCACGCAGGCGTTCCTCTTCTTCCGTGCGCGATTCATGGCGGAGATCGCGAACGTCGCGCGCCGCCGGGGCGTCGGTTCGGAACAGGCCTCGGCGCTCTTCGAGAACGCCGACGGCGCGCTCGACCGAGTGATCCTCGCCTTGATCTCCGGTCACCAGGCCGGGGGTTTGGGGGGCGAAGCCCCCCAAGCTCGCGAAGCCCCCCAAGCTCGATGAGCGAGCCAAAGGCGCTCCAGCAGCGCGCGCTACGGGCGATCGACGAGCGGCGGGACGCGCTTTTCGCGTTGTCGCGTGCGATCCACGCGAAGCCCGAGCTCGCCTTCGAGGAGCGCGAGGCTGCGATCCGGCTGACGGAGTTCCTCGAGGGCGCGGGCTTCAGCGTCGAGCGCGGCTACCGCGGTATCGAGACGAGCTACCGCGGCGACGCGAAAGGGCGCGGTCCCGGTCCGACCGTGGCGATCCTGCAGGAGTACGACGCCCTCGCCGAGATCGGCCACGCCTGCGGGCACAACCTCATCGCGATGATCGGCATCGCCGCGTCGGTCGGCGTCCGCGCGGTCATGGATCAGCTGCCGGGCCGCGTCGCCGCGATCGGTACGCCCGCGGAAGAGGGCGGGGGCGGGAAGGTCGCGCTGCTGCGCGCCGGCGGCTTCGATGACGTCGACGTCGCGATGATGATCCACCCGACCTCAGGCAGATCGCTCGCGGGGCGTCACTCGCTCGCTTCGAATCGCGTCATGGTCGAGTACCGCGGAAGGGCTGCGCACGCCGCGTCGCAGCCGGATCTCGGCATCAACGCGCTCGACGGGATCCTTCAGCTCTTCAACAACGTCAACGCGATGCGTCAGCAGCTGCGTCCCGATGCGCGCGTGCACGGGATCATCACGTCCGGCGGGAGCGCGGCGAACGTGATCCCCGACTACGCGGCGGCCCGCTTTTCCATCCGCGCGCTCGATCGTCGTTACCAACAGGAGGTGCTGCGCCGTTTCATCGCGTGCGCGGAAGGCGCCGCTCTTGCGACCGGCACGCAGCTCAACGTCACGGTGAACGAGAATGCCGGCTACGAGAACATGGTCTTCTCGACCCCGATCGCGGAACGCTGGGCGCACCACATGCGCGCGCAAGGCGTGCAGGTTTTCGAGGCCCGCGACGAGGAGCGGGTCGGATCTACGGACATGGGGAACGTGATGCAGGTCCTGCCGGCGATCCATCCCTACATCGCGGTTTCGCAGGACTCGATCCCCGGCCACTCCGTCGCCTTCCGCGAGGCCGTGCTGTCGCAGGAGGCACACGACAACGCGCTCGCCGCGGCGAAGGCGCTCGCACTCACCGCCATCGACGTGCTCGTGGATCCGGAGGTGCTGCGCAAGGCGCGCGCGGAGTTCGAAGACCGTCGCGCGAAGGGGATCGTGAAGGGGCGGACCTGAGCCTTCCGCGAGACATCTGGCTCCTCACAGGGGCGCAAGTCCTCTTCGGCGTCGGCTTCGGGCTCCTCTCGGCGGTCTGGCCGCTCTACCTTCGGGAGCTCGGTGCGGCACCGCAGGAGATGGGCATCGTGTTCGGCGTGGGGAACCTGGTTGCGGTGCTCTGCTTCGTTCCTGCCGGCTACCTTGCCGATCGGCTTGGCCGACGGCGCCTCATCAGCGCCGCGTGGATCTGTTCGGCCATCGGTGTCGCGTCGTTCGTACCGCTGTCCGACTGGCACGGCGCGTTCGTCGGCTCGGCCCTCTACTGGTCGAGCACCGCGGCGCTCCCACTGATCATCGCCTACGTGACCTCGATCGCGTCGCGGGCGCAGCTCGGTCGCGCGCTCGGTCTCGTTCTCGCCGCGTATTTCGCGGGGAACATCGTCGGTGCTCCGGTCGCCGGTCTCATCGCCGCATCCGCGGGCTATCGCGCGGCGGTGGCCGTCGCGGCGATCGTCTTCGCCGTTTCGGCCGGACTCACGTTCGCGCTCCGCACGGTCCCACCACATCCCGAGCGCGGTCCCTTCCGTCCGCCCCGAGCGTTCTGGGTGCTGCTGGCGCTCACCCCGTTCGCCGCGATGCTCTCGATTGTCTCGCTCGCGTTCATTCCGGTGTACCTGCACGACATCGCGGCCATCCCGCTGGAGCGGCTCGGGCTCTATCTCGCGCTCATCTCACTCGGCGCCGCCGCTCTCGCGATCGCCGCGGGCAACTTCGCGGATCACATCGGCGCGGTGCCGGCGCTCATCACCTCAGCGGCCGTGCTCACTTTCGCCAGCGTGCTCATCGCGCTTTCAGGCCGCAGCGAGCCGCTCGTCGCGCTTGCGGCGCTGTTGCTCGGCGCGACGCAGGCCGCCAACCCGGTCGTCGCGTCGGCGGTGGAGCGCATCATCCCGCCGGCGCGCGCCGCGCTCGGCTACGCGACGTACCAGACCGCGTTCGCGCTCGGATTCGGCGGCGGCGGCACGATCGCCGGCTTCCTGTACGACGCCGACCCGTTGCTGCCATTCATCGCGACGGCAGCCTTGGCGCTTCCGATCGCGACTGTGGTCGGAGTTGTGATCGCCCGAGAAGCGCGTTACGCCGGTTTCGCCTGAATAGCTCGATCGAAGCGAGCGGATCTTGAGCTCTCGCAGCCCCGGCCAAAGAGCGAGGGCGGAGCGCTCCTTGCTCCGCCCTCTCGCGGCTCATGACTTCGCACAGACCTACGTCGTCACACGTTTTCTCGCGCCGAACGTGCTATGGGACGCTGCAAATCGCATATGCGGCAACGCTGACGTTGCCTGAGTCCTTCAAGATCACAATCGCCTGCGCTTGCCAGCCGGTGGGCGTACCGCTTTGCGGAGTCGGCTGTGAGATGGAGACAGCCCCTCTGGCTTTCGAACTCGGAGTGACCACGGCTCCGCCGCCCAGCAGCTTGCTACCCGACGCGCAGGACGCGGTCGATGTCGAAGTCACAGTGCCGACATCCGGGGTGCCTCCCGTGCTCATCGTTGGACCGAGCACCACAGTCGTGTTGCCGACAACGCCTGTCGCCCCGGTGGGACCTGTGGCACCGGCCGGACCCGTAGGACCGATCGGCCCGGTTGGCCCGGCGGGACCATTAGCTCCCGTCGCACCCGTCGCACCATTGGCTCCCGTCGCGCCTGTCGCGCCTGTGTCCCCTGTCGCCCCGGTCGCACCCGTCGGACCAATTGGTCCTTGTGCGCCGGTCGCACCCGTTGCACCTGTTTCGCCCGTCGCGCCTGTTGCGCCGGTGTCGCCCTTGGCTCCCTGCGGACCGGTTGGTCCTTGCGCTCCGGTGTCGCCGGTCGCGCCGGTTGCGCCAGTCGGACCGATGGCACCGGTGGCGCCCGTGTCGCCCTTCGCTCCCTGGGGACCAGTTGGTCCCTGCGCGCCGGTGTCCCCGGTGGCGCCGGTCGCGCCCGTGTCGCCCTTGGGACCCTGCGCGCCGGTGTCGCCCTTGGGACCCTGCGCTCCGGTCTCACCGGTCGCCCCGGTCGCGCCCGTGTCGCCCTTGAGACCCTGAGCGCCGGTGTCGCCCTTCGGTCCTTGAGGACCAGTTGGTCCTTGCGCTCCGGTGTCACCGGTTGCGCCAGTCACACCCGTCGCGCCAGTCGCACCGGTGTCGCCCTTCGCTCCCTGCGGACCCGTTGCGCCGGTATCGCCCTTCGGTCCTTGAACTCCGGTCGCGCCTGTCGCACCAGTCGCGCCTGTCGGACCGGTAGGACCGGTCTGATTCCAGTTCAGAGCTTTCTCGGTGGCGCTGCAGGCTTGACCGGTGTCGATGACCCGCAACGAACCGCTCGTCGAGTAGCACCCGTGAATGACACCCG
>VBDQ01000087.1 GCA_005889075.1 Chloroflexota bacterium | reverse complement strand
GTTCCGTCACACGCCGCTCGGCCGTCTCGCGGTCGGCGGCGATCGCTGCCAGCGCCGCCTCCACCCGAAGGAGCTCGCGCTTCGTGACCTCGATGCGTTCGCCGATCTCGCTCATGCCGCGCTCCCGCTCGTCGCGCTCGTCTTGAATCGCACGGATCGCCGCATCGACTGTCAGGATCTCGCGCTCGGTGCCTCGCCTGGTTTCGGCGGCGTCCTGCACGGCACGCGCGCGTTCGGCCGCGGCGCTGGCGAGCGCCTCGTCGACGTGTTCGATTTCGAGCGCGGTCCTGTCGCGGACCGAGCCGCGCTCGCTCGCTCGCTCGCGATCTACGCTGCCAATCGCCGCCTCGATCTGAGCGATCTCACGACCGACGCGGTCGAGACGCTCCCGTTCCTCGATGGCTGCCTCGAGCGTCAGCTGGACCTTCGCGATCTCAGCCTTCGCCCGCTCGCGCTCCTCGCGATGCAACGCCGCAGTGCGCAACAACCGCTCACGGTCAGCATTCGCAGACGCGGTCCCGGCGTCGAGGTCGGCGCGCTCGCGCGTGACGCGGGCTTCGACTCCCTCGAGGTTCTTGGCCTGACGCTCGTGCTCGGCCTGGATCCCCCCGATCAACGCGTCGTATCCGGAGAGCTCGCGCAGCACCTGGTCGACGCGCGCGCGCTGTTCCTCCGCGGCCCGAGCGCAACGCTCGCGCTGCTCCACGGCAGCGGCGATAGCCGCTTCGGTTTGTGCGGTTTCGCCGCGCACGCGTTCCAGCAGCTGGCGCTGCTCGGAGGCCTCCCGTTGAAGTCGATCGCGTTCCGCGAGCGCTCCGGCGATCGCCGCCGCCACTGTGGCCATCTTCCGACCGGTGCGCTCGCGCAGCTCCAGCGCGACTCGCTCGAAGCGTTCGCGTTCGGCCGTCGCGCGTCCCAGCGCCTCTCCGGCCGCCGCCAGTATGGAAGCGCCTGTCGATGCCGTCAGAGACATTGGCCGAAGCTCCGGTGTGCCGTTCGTCGAGGGGCGTTCGAGCGTCTCAAGGTCCGACATGGAGTGCCTCCACGACCGTTATTACCGCGGGCCCGAGGATCACGACGAAGAGCGCCGGGAAGATGAGGAGAACCATGGGAAAGAGCATCTTGATCGGAGCGGTACGCGCCTGTTCTTCCGCGAGTTGACGGCGGCGCACGCGTATCTCGCTCGCGAGCTCTCGGAACGTACGCGTAAGCGGTAGACCCAACGCGTCGGCCTGGATGATCGCGTTGGTCATGCGCGCGGTCTCCGGAAGCGCGGTTCGCCGCGCAAGCTCGCGCAACGCGAGCCGGCGGTCGCGGCCGATGCGAAGCTCGACGAGGACGCGACGAAGCTCCGCCGCGAGTGGACCGTCGAGGCGCGGGACGACCTGGGCGAGCGCCGCGTCGAAGCCCAGGCCGGCGTCTGCGGCGAGCGCCATGAGGTCCAGGGTGTTTGGCAGGGCCGCGATCACGTTTCGCCGCTGGCGTCCACGCGCTCGCGACCAGGCGATCCTGGGCGCGAGGAGCCCGACGAGCGCGCCTCCGGCCGCGCCGAGAGCGGCCAGGTTCGGCCCGGCGAAGAGCGCTGCGCTGATCCCACCGATGACGAACCCGATCGTCGCCGCGCCCACTTCGACCGCTGCGGCGTGCATCGCCTCGGGGCCGAGAGCGAACGGCCAGAGGCCGACCGCGGGGCGGCCTACCGCGAAGGCGATCCTCGACGGAAGCGACGAGAGCCGCGCCCCCGGCTCGCCGTCGCGCGCTGGCGGCATGGCGACGAACTCCCGCAGTCGCCTCCGCTGAGCTCGCTGGGCCCCGTCGATGACCTCGGCCGTGCCTGCGACGAGGGCGAGCATCGCTCCGACGCCGAGCATCGCGACGATGAGAGGCTCAGGCATCGACGGAGGCCAAGCGACGCATCACGAGGAAGCCGCTGATGACAAGGGTCGCGGCGAGCCCCAGCGCGAGCCGCGTGAGCGGGTACGCGAACATCACTCTGAAGTAGTCCGGGCTGACGAGATAGAGCGCCACGCCGACGATCACGGGTAGGCCCGCGAGCACGTAGGCCGAGTAGCGCTGCTGACTCGTGAGGACACGCACGTCGCGCTGGATCCGCGCGCGTTCGCGCAGGGTGACCGCGATCGAATCAAGGACGCGCGCGAGGTTCCCGCCGACCAGAGCGTGCAGCTTCATCGCGGAGACCAGCAGCGAAAGATCCTCGGAGGGGCGCCGCCTCAGCAGATCGTCGAGCGCCGAATCGAGCGCGACGCCCAGACCGAGGGCGCGCTCGATCGGGCGGAACTCACCCGCCGTAGGATCCGCCGATTCCCGGACGACCGCGCTCACCGCCTGCTGCAGCGTGAGTCCGGCGCGGATCCCGTTGGCGAGGGTCGTCACGGTGTCGGGAAGCTGTTCGGTGAACCGCGACGCGAGCACCGAGGCGCGCCAGCGTACCCAGAGCACGGGGATAGACGCACCGCAGACTCCCGCAACGAGCCCGACCGCAGGATGAGCCCTGCCGGTGATGGCAAAGGTCAGCGCGACGGTCCCGCTCGCGAAGAGGAGCATGAGGAGGGCGAAGTCGCGAGCGGCGATATCGATCTTCGCGCGCAACGCCTCACGCTGGAGCAATCCGCGGACGCCGCCGCCAGACGCTTCGCGCCTGGGCGCATTCTCGCTCCCGTGTGCCTCTCCATCGCCGACGAAGTCCCGCAGACGCCGCGTCGCGGCCCGGTGGCGGCGATATGACGGCAGCCAGAGGCCGACGGCGCACGACAGGATCGAGCAGCTGCCGATGAGTGCGATCAGGAACGCGTCGCTCATGGGCTTGCGAGACGCCGCCCGCGCATCTCGCCCACAGACGCGGGTACGTGGTCGGTGCGACGAAGCCCGCTCCCATCGTCGGCGAAGATGGGCCGGACGTCGACGGACCCGTCCTGGACCATGCCGACCGCGCTGATATGGGCGACCTTCCGCGCACCGTCCTTCGCACGCTCGACGAAGATGACGAGATCGATCGCCGCCGCGATCTGCGCGCGCACCGCCCCGAGCGGCAGCGCCACGTCGCCCATGAGGGCCATCGTCTCGATTCGCGCGATGGCATCGCGGGCGCTGTTGCTGTGGATGGTCGTGAGCGAGCCCGCATGTCCGGTGTTCAGTGCCTGCAGCATGTCGAGCGTCTCCGCCCCGCGACACTCGCCAATCACGAGGCGGTCCGGTCGCATCCGAAGCGCATTGCGGAGCAGCTCGCGGATCGTGACTTGTCCGATCCCTTCGGTGTTCGCCGACCTGGCCTCGAGCGGGATCACGTGGCGCTGCCGGAGCCGCAGCTCGGCGGCGTCCTCGATCGTGATGATCCGCTCCCCCGCCGAGATGAACGAGGAAAGGACGTTGAGGAGCGTGGTCTTGCCGGTCCCGCTCGCACCAGCAACGACGATATTGAGACGGTCCAGCACGCATCGGCGCAGGAAAAGCACCGCTTCCTGCGTGATGCTGTGCCGGTCTACGAGCTCCTCGGGCGTGAGGATTACTGCGCGGAACTTTCTGATCGTGAGGATCGGGCCTGCGAGCGACAGCGGAGGGATGATGGCGTTCACGCGGGATCCGTCCGGGAGGCGAGCGTCGACCATCGGCGACGACTCGTCGCAGCGTCGCCCGACTGCGGCGACGATCCTCTGGATGAGACGCAGGACGTGCTCGTTGTCGGCGAACGCGATGTCGGTGAGATAGAGGCGGCCGTCGCGCTCGATCCAGACGTCGCGCGGACCGTTCACCATGATCTCGGTCACGGTCTCATCGCGGAGGAGATCATCGATGGGACCATAGCCCGCGGTCTCGGCGAAGACGGCCTCCTGGAGCCGGATACGATCCGCTCGGCTGAGTAGGAGCTTCTCGTCGTTCAGCGCAGCCGGTACGTGCTCAGCGAGAAGCAGGCGGATCGCCTCTGGCGACGCCGCCTGGAGCCGGCCGCCGATGATCGCTGCGACACGCGAATGGATGCGAGTCACCAGGGTGATCTCGTCGCGACCGCGCAGCTTGCTCACATAGACCGTGCGCGCGCCCAGCCCCTCGAGCTCCTCGGCGGCCTCGACTCTGCGGTCGGTCTCGAGCAATACGCTCACGCTTGCCCTCCGTTGGCCGTCACGAGCCGGATCAGATCCCGGAACCGGCCCGCGTTCTTTAGACCGGCGCGACGATCGAGAAGCGAAATGCCGGTGTTGAGCGCTCGAGTCACGGCCACCCCCTCGCTGGGGATCGCGAGCGCGACCTTACGGCCGAGGGCGCGCTCGACGTCGGCGAGCGGCACCCCCGAGCGGGACGGCCAACGATTCAGCACGACCTGCGATCGGCCGTTACGCAGCTCGGGAGCGATGGACATGATCCGTTGTACATCGCGAAGGGCGGGCAGCTCGGGCGTCGCGACAAGCAGAACGCGATCCGCGACGCGCAGTGCGGCCGCGGTGAGGTCATCGAACGAGGTGGGAAGATCGATCACCAGGTACTCGAAGTGGCTCCGGAGCGCTGCGATGAGCGGTGCGAGCGCCTCGGGCGAGACGGAATCGGCGAGCGCGGGTGTTTCCGGAGAGAGCAGCACCTTCACGCCGGATTGGTGCGCGACGAAGATGTCGTCGATCAAGCCGGGGTCGAGCGGACCGGAGCGCGCGAGCAGATCGGTGATCGTGTTCTGGCCCCGGAGGTCGAGCGCGATACCAACGCCGCCGAAGCGCAGATCGAGATCGATGATGCCCACGCGTCCGGCATGCGCCTGCGCGAGCGCGACCGCGAGTGTCGTGGCCACGGTCGTCGCTCCGGCGCCGCCTTTGGGCGAGTACACGGTGATGACCACCGCGCCAGAGCCCATGCGGCGCTGCGCGCGTGCCGTTGCGTGCCCGGCCACCTCGTGAATAACGGAGAGAAGGTCGTCGGGCTCGTACGGTCGGACGAGCAGCGATCTCGCGCCGGCGCGGATCGCGTGCGACAAGAGCGCGCCGTCGGCAGCGTCTCCAGCGACGATGATGGCGGTCGAGTCGCGTAGCCGCGCGGTGAGGTCGAGGAGCGCGTCCGCGGGTAGCGCTCGCGTGTCCACGAGCACCACCGACGGTGGCTCCTTCGCGACCTCGTCGACGAGGGCCGTTGGATCGGAAGCGATCCCGATGAGCTTGAGCGAACGGTCGCTTGCGATCACGCTCGCGCTCTGCTGTCCTCCGCTCGGATCGAGCAATGCCACGGTGATGGTCGGTGAGGCGGCGGCGTTCATCGCTTGATCCCAAAGGTCTGTGTGACGTAGCCGAGATCCACCGCTTGCGTGCGGACCGTCGCCGGGTCGGTGCGCGCTCGTAGCGCGACGTCGATGGCTGCCCCGCTGTCTCGCAGGTACTTGAGCACCAGGGCGGTCTGCTGTTCCACGGAGAAGACGAGCGCTTTGCTTTGATCGCGGCCCGTCACGGCGAGGACCTCGAGGTCCTGGATGGTCTTTTGCGTTATGCGCCCTTCGGGCGCGGTCACGGTCGCGAGGATGTCCACGCGATCGCCGACCTGCACCAGTCCGGCTGCGGTCAATGGATCGGTCGTTGGGAAGGAGACGAGCAGCTGCCCGGGTGACGCGACGACGGCGCTGGAGGACGCGCCAGCGGGTCCCGCAACAAAATTGCGCAGGATCGCGGCTCCAGCCGGCACCGCTACGGACAAACGCTGCCCGACGAGAGCACCCGGGTCGGTCAGTGCCCCGGCCGGCACGAGGTCCAAGGGGTAGCTTCGGCGCTCGAGCGCGTCCTGCGCGATCGGTGCATTCGCGGCGATCGCGATACGTGCGACGACCAGCTCCTGCCGCGCCCGAAGGTCGCGCTGCTCCGCGTTCGCGCTAAGCGTTGTGTAGAGCAGAAGACCTGTGACGAGTGCGAGCGTCACTCCAAGCCCGAGGAGTGCGCGAGCGCGTAGATCATTCATCGGACCGCCCCCTTGCGTCGGACCGGCGAGGCGACGAGCGAGCTGTCGGTGGTCGTGCGTCTAGACACGCGGCCCGCCAGCACTTCGTCCCCTCAGCAAGAGAGATACCTACCGCCGCTCGCGCTGGCCGGAAAGCGTCAGCGCCCGCTTGGTCTCCTAACGGTCCGCCGGATCAGCGCCCGCCCGCGAACGTCGCGGCGACACGGCGATGGATGCCCCGATTACCCGGCCAAGCGCGCGTCGCCGCGGGGTGGCGCCGCCCGAACGGGGTCGAGGCGGATCGACACGGTCGCATTCCCGTCGACTTTGATGCTCTGTACGACGACCGCCGAGGTGAGGCTGACCGCGGTGTCTCGCACGACGAGCGCGGCCGTTGGGAGATAGATCGAGCCGGTGACGTCGACGGTCGCTTTGTCGATCTGGACGTCCGTGTTCTTGCAGCGTGGATCCTCGTAGATCGTCATCCCTTGATACGCGCCGGACGTCGGCGCCGTCAGGTGGATCTCGCCTTTGATGGTCACATCACCGCACTGCCGTTTGTGGTCCGCCTTCGCGGCATTGGGATAGTCCTTGTCCGTTAAGTAGACAAACACACCATTCCCGACGAGCGTCGTGTGCTCAGCGACGTCCAGGCCCTTCCCTTTGAGGACGTAGATGCCGGGACGCATCGTGACCACGCCCTGCGGAAGCTTCGTGATCCCGTCGGGGTACACGCCGGCCTGGAGGACGCTGCCGCAGCAGTCACGCACCGGCACGCCATCGACGGTGGGTTTGGGAAAGCCCGCGAAGGGATCGGGTGGGGTCTTCCCGAGACGCCTCGGTTCCGGTTGGAACCCAGTCCCGGTGACGCCACCGGCGATGAGAATCTCATTCGGCGGCGCGACCGAGACGACCGAGTCGTGGTCTACTTTCGCCGCGTCGCGGTTGGTCGAGGCGATAACGATGTCGCTGCCGCTGACCGAGATCGCAGAACCGTGCTCCGCTTCGAGCGCGATGTCCTTCTTCTTCTGGCCGCCCGACGCCCAAATCGCCGGCGGTGGGTCCGACGTCGCGATCGTCGCGAGCGCGCTGACCGTGAAATCGCGCGAGCCGGGGAGGATCGCCGCCCGCGCCGTCGCGTCGATCGTCACGCGTACATAGAGCGTGTCCAGCGCATGTGGACCGCCGAGCGGTGGATACTCCACGGTCACGTTCGCGTAGCCGTTTCGCGCGGCGTCGTCTCGCGCCGCCGCTACGACGTCCGAAGCGTCTCCTTCTTGCCGGATCACGATCGCGGCCGCGATCGCCGCCGCGTCCGCCGCGTCTTGGGCAGCGCGATGAGACGCGTACAGCAGTCCCGCGTCAAAGGCGAGGCCGATCATCCCGATGAGACCCGACGCCAGCGCGGCGAAGATCACGAGAGTCTGTCCTGACTCATCGCGCGTGAAGCCGCACCGTCTGGTCATCTGATCACCTGCGTGGTCACGCCACGTAGCGTCAGATGCAGCGCGCCGCCGGTGAGGTATTGCGACGCGACCGGGACGAACTCGACCGTTGCCTCCACGGTGGCCCTGCTGCCGTCGCTGTTGGTGCCGTCAGGCCAGGTCGCGAGCACCAACGGGGCGGGCAGACCGACCGCGGCCCGCACGACCGCATCGCGCACCGGGCCGTCGGTCACCGCCGCTGGACCCACCGGGTCGTCGCTCCCGGCCCCGTGTGCGATCACATAGCGCGCTCCCTCGCGCGTGGCGTAGCCGAGCGCATTGAGCTGCCACACCGCACGCGCAACATCGAACGAGGAAACGGAAACCACGAGCACGAGCGGAACGGCGAGGGCGAACTCGAGCAAGGCCTGTCCGCGGTCCGACCGCATCAGATCCTCCTGAACGATCGACTGCGGTCGAGGACGATCTCGTGCGGCACACCCGGCCAGTCGAAGAGCGTGTGAAACGTGAAGACGACCCGCACCGTCGAGAAGCACGGGGCCTCCAGGGTGGGCGGATCCTCCGCGCACGATCCGTCGACGCCGTCACCGCCGTGCGTCGTGAGCGTGACCGCCACCGCCGCAGGGTCGAGGCCAGGCGTGCGACCGAGGTCCTCTCGGACGGCCGCCGCAGCGTCGAATGAAACGGGATCGCTCAGCGACGCGCGTTCGGCGGCCGAGCGGGCCGCGCTGCCGAGGGCGAGGTCGACGTTGAGAGCGCGGGCGAAATCGGTGCCTCCGAGCAAGACCACAAAGACGATCGGGACAGCGAGCATGACCTCGACGAGCGCCTGCCCCCCGTCTTCCCGGCGCACGCTCCACCGGACTGCAAGCGCTACGCCAATCGTCGTGCCGCCAGGTGCCCGCAGAACGGGGCGGTGCATTCCACGTTCTTGCCCGGAGCGCGACAGCCTGCCCCCGGATGCATGCGGGAGTGCTGCAGCCGCGCTCCTACGCGCCGTCGACCGGCGGCTGGAAGTCCCGGATGATCGCGAAGAGCAACTGGATCGGGAACGTTAGCCACACGAGCAGGCCGAACATCAGCAGGGCAAGGGACGCGAGCCAGAGATTCGCGACCTGGGCGACGAGCTGCGCCGCCAGGAGGAGCACGGCTTGGACCGTGTAGCGCGTGCCCCACTCGCGACGCTCGGCCAACGCACGCCAGATCGCGAGCGCGAACCTCAGGACGAGCGCTGCGCTGATGACCCGGATGACAAGCGGCTCGTAGCCGCCGACGGCGTAGTAAATGGGGAGCGGAAGGACGGCGATCACCGTGATCAATAGCGACTCGCCGACGATCGCCCGCAGGCGCCACAACGAGACGCGCGACCAGCGACCCTCGTGACGCAGGGCGGTCACCAGGCTCGCGAAACCCGCCGTGCTCAGCGCCAGCGCCGCGATCGTCGTGAAGAAGAACTGGCCGGTCACCGCGGCATGCTACGGAAAGCGGCCATTCCGGCTCGCGGCGCCTGATTACTAGTACCGGGGTAGTGACCCTTTCGAACTAGTCCCCGTTGACAGCGGCCGGATCGGTGCGTTGATTGAGCAGTGGACAGCGCGCAGGCCACAGTGACGGTGGCTGCCAGCGAGCGGAAGGAACGTCAGCTCATCGCGGGCCGCTATCGGCTGGCGACATTTCACCGGGCGGACGAGCAGACCGAGGTCTGGCGCGCCCTCGACGAATCGACGCAGCAGGTCGTCACCCTCGAGTTCCTGAGAGATCCTTCGATGCGCGAGCGGTTCCTTGCGCAGGGCCGCCGGATGGCCTCGATCCAGCAGCCGTCGGTGATGAAGGTCGCGGCTATCTCGGAAGATCCACGGGAGACCTTCGTCGTGTACGAGCACCTCATACACGTGCCGGTCGCGCTCGACATGCTCAAGCCCGCCGACGCACCCGTCGCCGCAGCTCCACTTCCGGTCGTGGCACCGCGGCCCCAGCCGGTCGCGCAACCGATGACCGAGCCTCCCGCCCTCAAGCCCGCGGCGCCAGTCCCGACGCCGCCCGAGCCTCCCGCCCTCAAGCCAGCGGCGTCGGTCCGGATGCCCGAGCCTCCGACCTTCAGGCCCGCCGCGCTGATCCCGATGCCCGAGCCCACGTTCGCTGCCGCGGCCGTCGAGGAGCCGCTTGAGCCGCCCAGCGTCGGCTCGAGCGAGCGGGGCCTCGACGATCTGATGGCTGCACTGCGCTCGCGCGAGTTCTCGCTTATCGATGCGGCCATGGTCACCGAGGCCGCGTGGCAGATCGTCGACCAGTTCGGCGAGGCGCTCAAGGAGATCCGCCCCACCGAGGCGTTCGCGATCGGTCGCGATGTCGTCGCGGCTGTCCTCGTCGCTCCGGTCGCGGTGATCCGCGGCACCGGCGCGCTGCGCTCCGGGATACACGCCCCGAGCCTGCCGCGGCCGAAGCTCGGCGGCGCTCCTCGCGCTCCGAAGCCTCCGAAGCAGCCGAAAGTGCGCGCGCCTCGTGTCGAGTCGGTCAAGATGCCGTCGGCGCCGCGGGCGCCTCGCGCTCCGATCAAGATCTTCAGCCACGTGCGTTGGGGTCGGGTACTCACGCGCGGTCTCGTCCTCGGTGCCATCACGACGACGGCGATCCTGATGCCGCCCGAGCTCGAGGCGAAGCTTCTGAATCTCGGTGGCCAGCTGGGCTCGCAGGTCGCGGACCAGGTCGGCACGGTCGCTCCTCAAATCGCGAATCAGGTCACGACGGTCGTCGGGCAGACACTCTCCGGGACGTCATCGCCGCCGCTCGCCAAACCGGCCTTCGACGTTCCGCCGCTCAGCGCGTACCGCGCCGCATTAGACGCGCAGGGTCCAGCCCCGAAGGCGAAGCCGAACGAGATGGTCGAGTGGGTCGTCGCGCTCCGCAACACCGGGTCGGCGGGCTGGTACCGCGGCTTAGAGGGCGCTCAGGCCTCGCTCGCGTTCGCGGACGGGACCAGCGCCGGGGTGCAGACCACGTCGTACGTCGGGCCCGGCCAGGTCGGATGGTTCAAGGTCCAGATCCGCGCCGCGTCCGAGCCGGGCACGTACACCGTGGCGGTCCGTCCGCGCATCGACGGCCTCGGCCAGCTTCCGGATCTCGGGATCCACGCGACCGTCACGGTCACCGCGAGCCCGTAGCTCCCGGCGCTCTAGGCGTTCCGCCGCCTTCGACACCCGCCTCGCGAACTCCACCGTTGCCCTGATCAGCTCGGCGAAGGTCTGCGGCTCGCAGATCGGGGCGCGCTATCTCAGGCAACGACGATGAGGGCTCGATCAAGACGTGCGAAACATCTCCGTCGATCACCGCGATCGCGCAGGAGCAGCGCACCGGCTCCGTCGCGTTCTCCGAGAAGTAGAGGAAATCAAATGCGCGCACCTCCACACAGATCTTCATCTATCGACCTGTCGAATTCGTAGCATCCGCGCGGATGGATCTCACCGCTACCGGCGCCGGCTCGGGGCTGCTCGCGATCTTCGCGGTCATGCTGCTCAAGGAGATCGGCGTGCCGGTGCCCGTGCCGTCGGATCTGATCATGGTGGGTGCGGGAGTGCAGATCGCGTCGGGTGCGTACTCGGCGCTTGCGCTCGCGCTCGCCGTCGGCCTGGCCGTGCTCATTGGCGCGTCGATCCAGCTGCTCCTGGCGCGCTCGGCTGGCCGGGCGCTGGTCTACCGCCTCGCCGCTCTCATTGGCATCGGCCCCGATCGTCTGGACCGGATGGTCGCGACCCTCGCCCAAGGCGGTGCACGCGCCGTATTCGTGGGGATGAACGTTCCCGGAGCGCGCGCCGCGGTGCTCCCTGCGGCGGGCGTCGCGCGCCTTGGGTTCATCCCGGTCACGGTCGCGACGGTCGCTGGATCGCTCGTCTTCTACGGCTGGCACGTCGGGCTCGGTTACGTGGCCGGACCCGCAGCGGCCGCGCTCGTCGAGCGTTACTCGCTCGGAGTGATCCTGGTCCTGGTGGTCCTCGCGCTCGTCGGCCTTGTGGCGTGGGTCGTCTTGCGCCGGCGCGCCGACGCCGCGCGTGCGTGGACCGATGCCGCTTGTCCCGCGTGCCTCGCGATCGCCGTCGCGGGCGAGCGCTCTGCGTGAGCTTCGCGTTCGCGCCCGACCGCGTCGCGGCCCTCGAGACCGCCGCGTGGCGCGCCTACTACGACAAGAACTGGCCGAAGCTTCTCTACATGACCGAGCGCGCGCTCGCGGAGCAGTTCAGCATCTCGCTGCCCGCGGCGGCCGAGGCTGCGTATTACGCGACGCGCGGTGCGATCGCGTTCAAACCTGCCACGAGCGACCTCCTGGGAGCGATCGCAGCCTGCGAGCGCTACTACGCGATCGTGCGGCGCCACTCAGGACTTGGGTTCGACCCGCGGACTGTCGCCCAGGCCGAGGTGCGCTACTGGCAGGTGCACCGGCGACTTGCCGGCGCCACGAAGCACGATGAGCTGCTCGACACATTCGCGGCGCTCCACGCGGCCACGTTCGGGATTCCGTACGACCGCTCCCGCGAGTCGGCGATGTGGCGCACGCTGGCGGCGATCACCGTCGACGACATCACCTCTGGTCGCTCGAACAATGTTGACGCCGACTGGCTCCGCTGCGCCGCTCAGCTGCGCCGCTGCTATCGCGCGCTTTCGCGAGAGCTCGAGCGCTCGGAGGCCCTTCTGGCCAGGTGATCCGCTCGGCCCGGTGATCGCTTACATCCCGGACTCGCCGCCGCGGGGTCGCCGTACACCGGTCTTCAGTCCGTGCTCATGAACTCAGCAAGCAGCCGGTGGAAGTGATGGACCCCGGTCTCGCGCGTCGGCGAGTAGCGCCCGCGGTCATACAGTCGCGAGCGCACACCGCGCTGCACCGCCTCGACGACCGCTTCGTCCTCGCGCTCGACACGATCGAGACCCGCGCCCGCGCCCTGCTGTCGCTTCGATTCGTCCCAGACGAATGGCAGAAATGACACGCGAGTGCGATCGACGGCGAGTGGCGTGACGACGTTGACTGATATGCCCCAGGGGTAGACGTTGAACATCGTCAGCGGAAAGAGCCAGAAGTAGTAGGCGGCGACCCGGCGACCGTCGTCGGGATGGTCAGGAGGAAGCTCGAACGCGGGCTCGCCTTCCTTCGCGATCCCCAGCTGCACGACGCCATAGCGTGCGAGCTCGACGCCGTACTCGCCGTAGTCGAGCGTCTCCGCGAGCGACGAGTGGACGTACGGGATGTGGAAGCCCTCTAAGTAGTTGTCGATGTAGAGCGCCCAGTTGGCATTGACGAAGTAGTCGCGCGCGCTTAGGGGATCGAACGCGAGGGTGGAGAACGGCAGCCCGCTCAGACGCGCGACGAGCGGCGCGAGCACGTCGGCGACCGGCATGACCGGCGCCAGCGAGACGAGGAGGAAACGCTCCCACGATCCGATCGGGACGTTCGGCAGGTCGTCGGCCGGCGAGGGGAAGTCCTTCGTGCCTTCGAACTCGGGCATGGAATGGAAACGTCCGTCGAGCGTGAAGCGGCGGCCGTGATATCGGCAGCGCAGCTGCTGCAGGTGGCCCGCACCCTCGACGACGAGGGTGCCGCGATGCGTGCACACGTTGGAAAGGCAGCGGATGCGATCGGTCGCATCGCGGGTCAAGAGGAGCGGCTCCTCGAGGGCGCCGGGCAGGAGCGTGAATGGATAGACCTGTCCGACGACCTTCACGAGGTCGTCGTGCCCCGCGTAATGCCACGTACGGGCGAAGATGCGCTCGCGCTGCGCTTTGAAGATCTCGGGGTCCGCGTAGACACGTGCCGGAAGCGTCCTCGCGACGCGGATGTCTTGGTCGATGTCGATGTCGCTCACGATGCGGTCGTGCATCGTAGGCGGCGGACCGCAACGACGCGCCGACGAAAGGGCCGCCAGCTTCGGTCCCCCCTGGCTGACGGCCTCTCTCGCGAAGAGTGACTAGGTGCGGCGGAGGATCGGCTCTGGCTCCGACTCGACGCGCGGACGTCCGTTCCCGTGTCGCATCTCCGGCTCGCCGACGTCGTGCGGACGCGCCGAACCGCGGAGCTGGTGCCAGACCTGCGCGGCCTCGTCCCGGCCACCGAGCCCGAAGGCAAGGCCGAACGCGAGGGCGAGTCCGGCGACGACCCCGGCGAAGAGGATGTCGATGAGCGCGGTCGCCACGCCGATCTGCGTCGCGGCGGCGATGAGCCCGAAGCCGAACGTCGCCGCATAGGCGAGCACGCCGATCGTGTTCGCGTTCGGCATCGTCGACTGCAACGCGCCTGTCACCAGGTTTCGAACGACTCCCGCGAGCCATCCGAAGACCGCGAGGATCGCCGCGGCCACGAGCAGGTTCGGGATGAACGCGAGGACCTGGTTGTCTTAGCGCGCCGTGGATTCCGGCTCGATCGGCCATCGCATCGACGCGGACCGCGCGCAGCGCGCGACCGACGAGTCCGCCGACGATCCCGGAGATGATCCAACCGAGGATCAGGATGAGGATCGCTCCGAGGATCGCCGGGATTGCCGCGATGAGAGAGACGAGGCCTGCGGTCAGGCCGGTGAAGAGGGCGCCTGGGAGATCGGTGACGGGGGCGGGCATAGGACATCCTTTCTTGGCGGTGCCATGGAACGAGCTTTGGCCCGCCCGCCTGGCGGTGCTGCAGCAGCCGCGCCAGGGATGACGTGACTTCACCGAACACCCGCGCAGGTTTGTAACAGCAGGCTCGCAAGTTCGCGACGGAATCCCGACTATGTGCCGCGCAGCGCCTGCACGACCGGCGCGAGCTCCTCGACGTGCGGTCCGCGCAGGCAGAAGTAGCTGATCCCCAGTCGCTGGCGGTTCTCGCGGATCTGGTCGCGGATCTGCTCGAGCGTGCCGATCCCTGCGTAGATCGACCGCCGCAAGATCTGCGGATCCGATCTCGCTTTCTCGGACATCTTGCCGATCGTGGCCTCACGGTCCGAGGTGAGCGTCACGTCCAGGAACTGGCTGAGCTCGATCGCGCCGAAGCGATCGCCCGCGGCAGCGCGGATCCGATCGATCTGCGCAAGCGCCGCCTCGAAGGTCACGTCGTCTGCGGTCGTCTGCCGCGCCCCCACGCCGTAAGGGACGACCGCGACGATGTCCGCCTCGCGGCCCGCGAGCTCGAGGATCCTCGGACCGCCGGCGGCGATGAGGAACGGCGGATGCGGTCTCTGCACCGTCTTCGGCCGGCACTGGGAGCGCTCGGTGCGGTAATAGCGCCCGGCGAAGGTCACCTCGTCCTCAATGAAGAGCCGCTTCATGAGGGCGACCGCTTCGCCGAGCCGTTCGACGCGTACGCGGCCGCGGTCGAATGGCGCTCCGATCGACTGGTAGTCGCGATCGAACCATCCCGCGCCAAGGCCGATCTCGACGCGACCGTCCGAGATCACGTCGAGGGTAGCGAGCTCTCGGGCGAGCACGACCGGATTGCGGAAATCGTTGTCGAGGACGAGGTTGCCGAGGCGCAGCGTCGTCGTGGCCGCGGCCGCCGCCCCGAGCGCCGGAAGGTTGCTCCACGCTCCGCCCACCATGTGGTCCGGCATCGACAGCGTGGCGTAGCCGATCGCCTCGAGGCGCTTCGCGCGGTCGAGCCACTGGGCCCCGGTCGGTGCGCCGCCGGACTGCGTCGCAAAACGGATCGGCCGATCGCTCACGCCCGCGTGAGGGTCGGCTCCTCTGCGGCAATGAGATCCAGAACGAGGCACGACCATGCGAAGTTCGTCGCACCCTCTCCCGCCGCGGTCCGTGGATCGTAGAACTCGCGGATCCCGCCGATCGCCTGCATCGCGACGGTCCGCCGGGCGAGCTCGCTCGCGACGTCCGCAAACCCGTGCTGGCGCAGGCCCCAGTAGAGGTACCAGTTCACGTTGATCCACGTTGGACCGCGCCACGTCGTCTTCGTCAGCCAGGCCGGGTCGAAGCTCGCCTCGCTGGCAGCGACACTCGGGACCGGATAGGGGAGCCAGAACTCGCGCTCGTTGAGCAGGTGCTCGTCGACGAGACGCTTCGCGACGTCTGCGTCGAGATCCGGCAGCACAAGCGGAAAGAGCGACGTGAAGGTGAGCACCGTGACGCGCTCCTCGCGCGATCCCGAGAGATCCCAGAAGAGTCCCCGCTTAGGGTCCCAGGACTTCTGCATCAAGGCGTCGTGCGTGCGGTCTGAGGCACGCTCGAGATCGTCCGCGCCGGGCATCCCGGCCAAGCCGACGAGTCGCGCGAGCGCACGAAGCGCGTCGGCGTAGATGACGTTCATCATCACGTCCTCGAAGGCGAACACCCCGAGCGTCGCCTGCTCCTCGTGGCTCTTGCCAGCGTACGCATCGAAGAGCCGGTGCATCGAGCGGCGCCACGCCGGCAGCGTCGCCTCGGGCGGGTGCGAGGGGATGCCCATAGCGGCGTCGTACTTCGGGCTCGCGTCGAGACCGGATTCGTCGGGCTGGATGATCGTGACCAGGCCGTCACGGTCGGCGTCGCGCACGCGCTCGAGCCAGTGGACGAAGCGGAGCACTGGCGGAAGGATTTCGCGGACGAAGCCGAGATCCCCGGTGGCGTCGTAGATGCGCTCGAGCGCGCGTGCGATCACGGGCGGCTGGATCGTCCCGGTGAAGAAGGGATGGTCGAGGCGGATGCAGGCCTCGGGTTTGAGCCACTCGGGGTTGCCGCGCCTCTCCCAGAGCAGCATGTGCGCGATGTAGCCGTCGGGCTGCGCGCCCTGCACGAGGCAGCGGAGCTCCTGCTTGCTGAGCTCAGGGTCGACCTGGAGCAGCGCGATCGCATGGAAGGCGCTGTCCCAGAACCACTGGAACGGGTAATGCGTCGGCGACGGACAGACGAAGTCGTAGCGCATCCCGTCCCAGTCGGAGACGCCGCGGCGGCGATTCGCGGAGAGGACGCGGCGCGCGTCCGCCGCGACGCGACGCGAGAGATCCGTGTCGATTACTTGATCGACCCCGCGAGGAGCCCTTGCACGAAGTAGCGCTGCAGGCTGAAGAACACGATGAGTGGGACGATCATCAAAAGGAACGCGCCGGCGGCGAGCAGGTGCCACTCGGTGCCGTACTGGCTGAGCAGGTTCTGGATGGCCCGCGTCATCGGGAACTTGCTCGAGTCCTGCACGAAGACGAGCGCCATGAGCAGGTCGTTCCACACCCAGAGGAACTGGAAGATGCCGTACGCGGCGATCGCCGGCACCGAGACCGGCACGATGATCTGGCTGAAGATCTTCATGTCTCCGGCACCGTCCATGCGTGCCGCCTCGATCATGTCCGGCGGCAGGGTGATGAAGAAGTTGCGCAGCAGGAAGATGCCGAATGGCAGCGCGAACGCCGTATGCGCGAGCCAGATCGCGCCGTAGTTGCGCGTGAGCTGGAGATCGGGAACCAGGTCGCGGAACATCGTGAGCAGGGGGATGAAAGCGACCTGCACGGGCACCAGCAGGAACGCGATGACGATCAGGAAGAGCGTGTCGCGCATCGGGAAGCGGATCCACGAGAACGCGTACGCCGCGAGCGCGCAGATGGCCAGCGGCAGGAGCGTCGAGGGCACGGCGATGAAGACCGTGTTGACGAACGCTTGCAGCATCCCCTGCGCCTCGAGGACCTGCCGGTAATTGTCGAGCGTCAGGTGCAGCTGAACGATGTCCCACCAGCCGGTCGCCTGGATGTCCGAGCGCGGCCGGAACGACGTGACAAACAGACCGATCGTCGGCACGAGCCAGACCACGCCGATAAGACCGAGCACGACGTGCACCGCGGATCGGTTGAGCGTCGCGACGATCCGGCCCGCGGGCGTGTGGGGGCGGGATCCGGCGAGGGGCTCGGCGAGAACGCCGCCGCTCACGTGACGGCCTTGGTGCGGAAGCGCCGCACGTTGAACACCATGATCGGGATGAGCACGACGAGCATCACCACCGCGACCGCCGACCCGTAGCCGTACTGCCCGGCCTGGAACGCCTGCTGGTACATCGTGAACGCAATCACGCGGCTCGCCTTACCCGGTCCCCCGAACGTCATCACGTAGATGAGGTCGAACAGCTTGATGACGTTCACGACGAGCGTGACCGCGAGCACGCTGATCGGCAGGCTGACCATCGGCAGGATGATGCGGAAAAACACCTGCCGCTCCGACGCGCCCTCGACGCGCGCGGATTCGATGATCTCCGCGGGGATGCTCTTCACGGCAGCCGAGAGGATCACCGTCGCGAAGCCGACCGAGCCCCAGATGCCGACGCCGATGAGCGCGAAGTTCACGATGCGCTCGTCGCCGAGCCATGAGATCGGCGAGACGCCGATCGTCCCGAGGACCGCGTTGAGGAGTCCGATGTTCGCGTCGGGCGAGTACACGAACTTCCAGATGACGGCAAGCGCGGTCGCCGCGATCGCCATCGGGATGAAGACGATGGCTTTGATCATCGACTCGTATCGCACGCGCGCCGCGACCACGGCGATGATCAGCCCGAGGAAGATCACGATGCTTGTGTAGAAAACGATCCAGAGGACGTTGTTCCAGAGCGCCCCCGAGGGCGGGAACGTCCCGAGGTTCAGGAAGTCAGGGTCGCTGAAGAGGCGGATGTAGTTGTCGAGTCCGACCCATTCCCCGAAGACGCCGTTGCGCCCGCGGTTGAAGCTGAGCAGGACGGTGTAGATCGCCGGGTAGAGGAGGAAGACGACGAGCAGGATCCCGGCGGGCGCGAGGAACAGGATCGCGGCGAGGTAGTTCGGCTTCTCCGGGCCGCGCGCGCTGCGCACGGCGGAAAGGCCCGCGCGTGCGGGGATAACTTGCGGTAGCCCAGGTGTAGGAGCGATCCCCATCTGACTCCGTTCGTTATCGGAGCGGACGGGCCGTTCGCCCGTCCGCTCCATGGATTCAGTCCGAGCCTACTTCTCCGCTTTCCACTTGGCCTGGATGGATGATTCGAACTTCGCCCAGTCGACGGTCTTGCCGCGAAGCGCGTCTTGCAGCGCCGCGCCCATGTCGTCACCGCCGCCCGAGGGGAGCAGGTCGGAGCCATCGAAGCGCACCGCGGGAGCGTTGGCCACCTGCGCCGCTTCGCGCTTGGCGAGATCGTTCGGGTATGCACTCGAGGGGACGGACTTGACCGGCGAGATGACCGCACCGGTGCCGGCCCACACGGAGCCGGAATCCGACGTGGTCATGTACTGGATGAACTCCTTGACGCCGGGCTTCGTCGTGAACGCGGAGATCACGTCACCGCCGATGGTGACCGATTTGTTGCTGTTGATCGCGGGGAAATCGAACCAATCGATCGTGTCGCCCGGCTTGAGCGCGGTGTTCGTCTGACCCGTCGCGATGCCGCCGACGAACCCGCCCTCGTAGTAGACGACCGCCTGGGGGTTCGTGCTGAAGACCTGACCGATGCCATCGGTGAAGCTGCGCCCGAGCGCCGCCGTGACGCCACCGGCGACGTAGTCGTCTTTGAGTGCCTGCTTCATCGTGTCGACCGCTGCCTGGACCGACGAGTCCGTCCACGGCAGCTTCCCGCTGAAGAGCTGGTCGTACTTGTCGGGGCCGGCTTGCCGCACGTAGACGCTCTCGAACCAGTCGGTGAGAGTCCACGAGTCGCCGGCGCCGAGGCCGAGCGGTGCCTGGCCCTTGCCCTTGATGTCACCGAGGAGCTTGGTGAATGCGTTCCAGTCGGTGGCCGGTTGGACACCGAGCGTCTTGAACTTGTCCGGCCGGTACCAGACCGTGCTCTTGCTGTTGAACTTCACCATGATCGCGTACTGGTTCCCGTCGACCTGACCGATCTCGAGAATGCCCGGCGGGTAGTTCGCCTTGAGCGCGTTCACGTCGATCCCGAGATCGGAGATCTTCTTGAGGGAGCCCTGTCGCGCGAACTGACGAAGGAAGCCGATGCCCGGGATGATCGCGACGTCAGGCGGGTTGCCGCCGGAGATGCGCGTCTGCAGCGTCGTCGCGTAGTCGGCACGAACCGACTCGTACTTCGCGGTGATGCCGGTCTTCGCTTTGAAGGCGTCGAGGACCTTCTGGAACGAGTCCTGTTCGCTGCCGCCCCACAGCGACATGACGTTGATCGTGGCGCCGGCCGCGGACGACCCGCCTGGCGCGCCTGTTGGTGTCTGGCTGCAGGCGGTGACCACGAGCAGCGCGGCGAAAGCAGCGAGGATCGCGAGGGACCGCGGGAATCGGGCCATGGAATACCTCCCTCTGCGTAGCCGCGGGCGCGGCTAGCACGGCCGATCGAGTCTATCGCTCACCGCTGTTCGGTGATCCCCGACACAATATTCATTTGATGGGCACGTTCGTCCTCGCGTTGCACTCGCATCTGCCGTACTGCCGCGGCGCGGGCCGTTGGCCGCACGGCGAGGAGTGGATCCACGAAGCCGTGCTCGGCACATATCTGCCGCTGCTCGTGTTGTTACAGGACCTTCGCGAAGCCGGCGTCCCATACCGGATCGTCATCGGCCTGACCCCGATCCTGATCGAGCAGCTGGCCGATCACGACATCGACGTCCGCAATCTCGAGTACATCGATGACCAGATCCGACGGGCCGAGAAGGACGGGGGACGATTCGTCGATGCCGGGGACCATGCTCGCGCCGCGCTCGCCGACTTCTATCTCGGCTCCTATCGCCGCCTGCGCGAGGCGTATGTCGGGCGCTTCGGCCGCGACCTCGTCGGCGCGTTCGCGGATCTCGCGCGGAGCGGCCATGTCGAGGTCCTTACCTCCGCCGCGACGCACGGCTATTTGCCACTCCTCGATCGGGCCTCGGTCGACGCCCAGCTCCGCGTCGGTCGCCGCTCCACACGTCGGCTGCTCGGACTCGATCCCACCGGGATCTGGCTGCCCGAGTGCGCGTATGCGCCCGGGCTCGAGACCGTGCTCGCGAGCCACGGCATCACCCACTTCTTCACCGACGCAGCGCTCCTTCCGGGACACGCCAGGCCCGCAGGGCAGATCGCACGCCGGCGCGGCCAGAGCGAGCTCGGTCGCTTCGAGCCCCACGAGTCGCGTGTTGCGCTGGCGACCGCGCCGCTCCCGGGCGACGTCGATCTCCTCCGTCCGTACTACGTCGGTGACTCCGATGTCGTCGCGATCGCGCGGCACGACCGCGTCTCGGGACAGGTGTGGTCCGCGTTCATGGGATATCCCGGCGATCCTCAGTACCGCGAGTTCCATCGCAAGGACGATCGGAGCGGGCTGCGGTACTGGCGCGTGACCTCGGTGCATAAAGGGCTCGGCGAGAAAGAGGACTACTCGCCCGGTCGCGCCGCGGAGCGCGCCCGGGAGCACGCCGCTCATTTCGTCTCGGTGGTCCGCGACGAGCTTTCTGCCCGCGACGTCACCGGCCGCGATCCGCTTCTCGCGGTCACCTTCGACAGCGAGCTCTTTGGGCACTGGTGGTTCGAGGGCGTGGACTGGCTCGGCCTCGTGCTCCGCCAGCTCTCGACGTCCGGGACGACGGTCGCGACGGCGAGCGAGTACCTCGAGCGCGAGCCGCCCACCGAACGCGTCGCCCTGACTGAGGGATCGTGGGGGAAGAACAACGATCACTCGACGTGGCGCAACGAGGGGACGGCGTGGATGTGGGACGAGCTTCATCGGCTCGCGGCCGAGATGCACGACCTGCGTTCCTCAGCGCGAGGTGATCATCCGTTCCGCGAGCGCGCAGCGCGTCACGCGGCAAGGGAGCTGCTGCTCGCGCAGTCGAGCGACTGGCCATTCCTGGTCACGACCGGACAGGCCGCCGATTACGCGGTCGAGCGCTTTCGCGCGCACGCGCAGCGTTTCCGGCGGGCGAGCGCCCTCGCGCGGAGCGGTGACGCTGAAGAGGACGAGGTCGAGCTCCGCAGTCTCGAGCGCGCGGACAACCCGTTTCCGGACGCGAGCCTCGCGGACTTCGCGGCCTAAGCCTTCTTCGGCGCCCCTGTCGCCGGCTTTGGCGGCGCTCCGGTGGCTGGCTTCGCTGCCGCGCTGGCCTTGGCGCCCTCCGCAGCGGGAGCCTTGGCGGCCTCCGCTCCAGTCGTGGGTGGTGTGGCACCTTCTGCGGCCTCGCCCTCGGCGGCGACCTCGCCCTCGGCCGGCACGGCGGCCTCCGCCGGCTTGGCCTCTTCCTCGATCTTCACCGGCATGGCCTTGACGACGAGCTCGTCGGGATCGTTCGTGATGCGTACCGTCGTAGCGTCGACGACGAGATCGCGCACGAAGATCGCATCGTCGATCTCCTGCAAGCCCGAGAGGTCGACCTCGATCGCGCGCGGGATGTCCTGGGGGAACGCTTCGACGGTGACCTCGGACAGCGCATGGAGGAGCACGGCGCCGAGCGTCCGCACGGCCGGCGACTCCTTGACGAAATGGAGCGGCACATCGGCCCGCGTCTTCTCGGTTAACGACACCCGGGTGAAATCGACGTGAAGCATCCGGCCGGTGACCGGGTCCCGGCTCACGTCATAGACGAGCGCGCTGACCTCGCCTCCGTCGATCCCGCTCAGTGAGAGGAGGGTGGTGTTGCCCCAGCGGCGGTAGCGCTGCTCGAATGCGTGCAGGTCGGTTTCGATCGGCAGTGAGTCGGCGTGGCCACCGAAGATCACGCCGGGCAGGATTCCCTGCCGACGAAGGGTACTGACCTTCTTCCCGAGCACCGTCCGCGGACGGACCGCGAGGTTCTGCGCCTCAGCCAAGACGACACGCTCCTACGAGTAACTGCTTGCGGAGAGGCAAGTATCGCACGCGTGACGCGAGGGTCTTGAGGGGGCAGCGCCCCCTCAGCCGGTTCAGGGCGGCGTGGGGAAATCGAGAACGACCCGGTAGGGGCCGCTGAGGGTCTGGACCTGCGGGCAGGCGAGGTGGTCGAGCCCCGCTCCCCAGACCATCACCCGCTCGAAGTCCTCGACCATGCGCAGCTCTTTGATCAACGGCGTCGTCGGGCGCATGTCCGTGGCGCCGGTGTACGTGGTGCTCCCTTCGGGGCTTCGCGTGGACGCGTTCTGGAAACGGATGCCGAAGAGGGCCGATCCCGCGATCGTCACCGGCTGCCCGCTCGCGCCGGCGAGCGAGCTTGCCGTCTCGATGCTGTACAGGGGAATCCCAGGCGCGCCTGGGGCGGTGCTCGGGCCGAGCTCGAAGACGATCCGGTCGAACCCCGGGTTATGCGCGATCCGGATCGCCACCAGCTGCGCCTGGTTGCCCGCCGCGCCGCCGGTGACGCGCGGGCACGCCGCGGCGGGACTCGAACCGGGACCAGGCGCCGCCGTCGTCGTGGGCTGCGCCGTCGCGGTCGCCGGTGGCGTCGCTGTCGGCCGCGAGGTCGGGGTGGCCGCAGCGGTCCGTGGCGGCGTGGGGGCGGCCGTAGGCGGCGCCGCGGCTGGCTGCGGCGCGCACGCGCTCGCGACGACGATCGCCAGCGCCATGGCTGCGGACAAAGAAAGAACGATCCGTCCGATCACGCGGCCAAAGCGTGCTGGAATAACGGCCGCTTGTCGAGGACGTCGACAGGCAAGCGGAGCATTGTGTACGCAGAGCGTACGTCGCAGCCGTTTTTGGTAAAATGCGTTTTCAGTGGCCGATCGGGTGCGATTGGCGCTGGTTTTCCACCAGCACCAGCCGGCCGGGAACTTCCCGTCAGTCTTTCAAGAGATGACCGAGCGGGCGTATGCGCCGCTCGTGGCCACGCTCTATCGCCACCCCGAGGTGAAGGCGACCCTCCATTTCTCTGGTCCCTTGCTTGATTGGCTCGAAGGCAACCGTCCCGACGTCATTGGCGACCTTGCCGATCTGGTGCGGCGCGGGCAGATCGAGCTTCTCTCAGGCGGCTACTACGAACCGATCCTCGTCGGAGTTCCGCGACGCGACGGAGTGAGTCAGATCCGCGCGCTCTCGGATCGCGTTCACGCGATCTTCGGACAACGCCCGCTCGGGGCGTGGCTCACTGAGCGGGTCTGGGAACCGCACCTCCCGTCGCTCCTCGCCGAGGCGGGCGTCGCCTACACGGTCCTCGACGATGAGCACTTCCTGCAGGCCGGACTCCGGCCGCAGGAGCTGGGTGAGTCCTACGTCACCGAGGACCAGGGACTCCCGGTCATCGTCTTCCCCGGCAGCGTGAAGCTTCGCTACCTCATTCCCTTCCGTGACGTTGGCCAGACGATGAAGGAGCTCCGCGCGCGCGCCGACGAGGGAGCTCGTTTGGTCGTCTACGCCGATGACGGCGAGAAGTTCGGCGGCTGGCCCGGGACATATCAGCGCGTCCACAAGGATGGCTGGCTCGAACAATTTTTCAGCGCGATCGCGCAGGCCGACTTCCTCCAGACCACGACCCTCGAGGATGCGTGGATCTTCCAGAAGCCCGCGCGGCGGGTCTACATCCCTGGCGGGTCGTATCCGGAGATGGCGGAGTGGGCGCTCGACTCGGCCGCGGCGAAGCGCTACCAGCAGGCTCGCAACAAGCTGCAGGACGATCTCTCCGCGCTCGTCGCGGCGCCGCTCTGGCGCAACTTCTTCGCGAAGTACCCCGAGGCGAATGGTCTGCACAAGCGGATGCTCATCGTGAGCGAGGAGCTCGCGCGACGCAGCATCCTCGACGCGTCACTCGAGGTCAGGCAGGCGCAGCAGAATCTCTGGCGCGCGCAGGGGAACGATGTCTACTGGCACGGTGTGTTCGGCGGCATCTATTTCCCCCACCTGCGCGCCGATGCGTACGCGTCGCTCCTCAAGGCCGAGCGCATCCTGTCGGAGCGCCGGACCGCCGCAGGCGAGCAGCGCGACTACGACGTCGACGGCTACGACGAGTACATCTTCCGCGGCAACGCCGGCGCGGTCTTCGTCCACGTTCAGGGCGGAGCGGTCATCGAGTGGGATCTCTACGCCTCAGCCACCAACCTCATCGACACTCTCGCGCGGCGGCCTGAGGCCGAACACGAGGCGCTCCGCCGGGCCGAAAAGGCGGGAAAGGTGCTCGTGGGCAAGGCGGCCGAGAAGGAATCAAAGTCGATACACGAGGCCGTGCGCGCGCGCGAGCGCGGACTCTCGAAGCTCCTCGAATACGATCCGGCGCGGCGCGCGTTCTTCCAGGACAGCGTGCGCGTGGGGAAAGCCGAGCCAGTGGTCCTGCACGCGTATTACTACCAGCTCACCCCGCAGCGCGAGGCGCGCACCGTGAGCTTGATCCTCGAGCCTCCCGCGCGTGCGCTCGCGACCATCCCGGGGCTCGGCATTCGGAAGGACGTGCGCATCGCGGACGAGGGCCTGGCCGCGGGAGTGCGCTACCGCCTGCGCAACGACGGCGAGGAGCGGATTTCGCTCCAGTTCACGAGCGCCAGCAACCTGGGCTTGCTGTCGGAGGCCAGCTCGACCGATGTCATCACTGTCGGCACGCGGAAGACGACCGCCGGCAAGCCGATCGACGTGCGCCACGTCGCCGAGATCGCCGTCCATTGCGAGACACGCCACTTCGACATCGCCTTCGCGATCGACCCACCGTGCACGGTCTCGACCAAGCCGATCTACTCCATCACCAACTCCGAGCAAGGGTTCGAGCGCCTCTACCAGCAGCTCGAGATCGCCTGCAGCTGGGACGTGGACATCGAGCCCGACGCGCACGTCGATCTCGAGGTGCGCGCGACGGCTGTCGGCCAGATGGTCGAGCCTGAGGCGGTCCGGCCGACGGCGCGCCGACGTCGAGCTGCCCCGAGCGCGACGCCCGAAACCTCGCGCCTTCCGCGCCGCTAATCCGGAGGTGAGCGGCGCACGGGCGGCGGCCTTCCTTCTCGCGGGCGTGATCGTGGGCGGCGTCTCCGGCGGCGCGGTCGCGACGTATCTCGTTTCTTCGTCCGCTCCGCCGACGAACGCGCCGTCCTCGACGTTGCCACCAGCCCAGACGGGGGGCGCCTTACCGGTCGCGTCGGCGGTACCCGGCGCGCAGGCGAGCGAGGACGTCGTCGGGGTCGTCCAAGATCTCCTGCCCGCGGTGGTGACGGTGATCAATTACCTCTCCAGCGGTCAGGCGCAATCGAGCGGCTCGGGGCTCGTCGTGGATGCGTCGCGGGGTTACGTCGTCACCAACAACCACGTCGTGGAGGACGTGCGCGACACGAACGCAGGCGCGTCGTTCGACGTCGTGTTCTCGGACAATCGCAAAGTCAGTGCGAAGCTCGTCGGGCGCGATCCCCAGACCGACGTCGCCGTGCTCCAGGTGCAAGCGCAGAACCTGAAGGCCGCAACACTCGGCAACAGCGACGACGCGCCGGTGGGCGCGAGCGTGGTCGCGATCGGGAGCCCGCTCGGCGAGTTCCAGAACACCGTGACGCATGGGGTGCTTTCGGCGAAGGGTCGCCGCGTCGCCGAAACACAGGACATTTTCCTCGAAGACCTTCTCCAGACCGACGCCGCGATCAACGAAGGGAACTCCGGCGGGCCGCTCATCTGGGTCGCGACGCATCAGGTGATCGGAGTGAACACGCTCGTCGCGAGCAACGCCACCGGTCTCGGGTTCGCGATCTCGAGCAATACAGTGCGCACGATCGCCGACGAGCTCGTCAAGAACGGCAAGGTGGTACGCGGCTTCATCGGGATCCAGTACCAGCAGCTCTCACCGCGCCAGGCGGCGCAGCTCGGCCTGCCGAGCGGGACCGCGGGCATCGTGATCACGCAGGTCGTCCCCTCGTCTCCGGCGCAAACCGCGGGGCTTCGACCGAACGACATCATCGCAAAGGTGAATGACCAGACCCTTGACGCGGAGCACCCGCTGCTGAGCGTGATGGTCAAGTTCCGACCAGGCGACAAGGTCACCCTCACCTTCATCCGCGATTCCAAGCAGCAGACCGTCGATCTCACGCTTGGCCAGCCCCAGCAATAGAGCACGCTCGTCGCGATCCTTATCTCTATCTCGCGGCCGCCGGGCTCGGCAGCTTCGGCCTCGGCGTCGCGTCCTTCTACCTCAACTTTCTGTACCGCGCTCTCGGCTTCGACGAGTTCGCGATCGGTCTGCTTGCGGGTGCTCAAGCGGTGGGCGTGGTCGCGGGGGCAATCCCGGCGGCCGTCTTCACCCGCGGCCGCTCGCGCCGCGCCGCGATCATCGTCGGCGGCACGCTCACCGGCGCGGGGATCGTCGGGATCCTCGTCTTCGATGCGCTCGTCCCGCTATTCCTCTCCGCGATGCTCGTCGGCTTCGGCGGCATCATCGCCAGCTCATCCGGCGCGGCCCTGCTCGCCGATGCGACCGAGGCCGCGCGTCGCGCGACTCGTTTCGGACAGCAGATCGCGCTCGGGACGACCGCCGCGTTTCTTTCGAGCGCGATCGCCGGTGCTCTCGCGGCGCCCGTGGCCGCGGCTCTCGGCGCCCGTCCGGGCGACGCGCTGGTGCTGCGCGCGCTCGTTGCGAGCGGCGGTCTGATCGCCGCGGTCTCGATCGTTCCGGTCCTCGCGATCCGCGCGGTTCCCGTTGCGCCGCAGACGCTGGCGGCTCCGACGCGAGACGAGCTCGTCCGGCGATTCCTCGTCATCGAGGTGCTCTTTGGTTTCGGCGCGGGGAGCTTCCTGCCGTTCGTCAACCTATTTTTCGCTGATCGGTTCGGCGTGCCGTTCGGCGCACTCGGCCTGTTGCTCGGCGTCCTCGCCGTCTCCGGAAGCCTCGGTGCGCTCCTTCACGGCCGCTTTGTGGCCGCACGGCTTGGCGCGATCCCCGCGGTCGTTCTGGTCGAACTGCTCTCGCTTCCGTTCGCGCTCGCTGCCGCGTTCACCGGAGCGCTCGCCATCGCGCTCGCGGCGCTCGCCGCCCGTCACTTCCTCATGTTCGGTGCGAGCGGGACGGTGAATGCGTTCCAGCTCTCGTCTTTCACCCCGGCCGAACGTGCCGGTGCCAACGCCGTGTTCGCCCTCGCGTGGAGCGCGGCGAACGCGGTGGGCGCGATCGCGTCTGGCGCGGTGCGGTCCGCG
>VBDQ01000099.1:3916-8446 GCA_005889075.1 Chloroflexota bacterium | reverse complement strand
GTGCCGATCGTGAGGACCTGCGAGTTGGAGCCGGTCCCTGCCGCGGCGGCGCCGACCGGGAAGGTGAAGATCGTGCTGACGTCCTCCCGGCCCGCGATCCGCACGATCGCCTGGAGTCGCCAGGTCCCGAACATCGACGCCGGGCTGCCGTCGGCGACGTACTCGCCCGGCGCGCGCTCCGCCGCGACGAGCTCCTGCTCACCCATGTCGTGCTCGACCATCGTGAAGCGGAACGCGACCTTCTCCGCGCCGGTCACCGGCGCGAGCCCCTGATGCACGCGCAGCACGAAACGGTTTCGACCCGGCTGCCCTGTCGCGATGAGCATCTCGAGACGCAGTCCCGAGACGTGCTGCGTCTGATCGAAGGCCGCGGCCGAGAGCTGCGCCGGCGGCGCGAACGCGGTGAGGAAGGACGCCGCGACGAGGATCACGATGAAGATCGCCGTCTCGGCCACCGTGTCGCGGACGAGCGCCGTCCGTGCACGAAGACCCGCGCGCAGCCGCGGGCCCCAGCGGAACAGGTTGAACGCTCCGATGACGAGCGCCACCGCGGCGAGGACGATCTTGACCGCGAGCGCGATCCCGTACGGCGTCTCGTAGAGGTCCTCGACGAGCACGAGCCGGTCGAAGGCCTGCAGCGTCCCCGCGGTGATGAGGATGGCGATCGCGACGAGCGCGGTGAGCGAGAAGCGCAGGACCGTGGCGCCGAGCGCGCGTGCGTCGTTGGCGCGCTCGTCGCGGTCGACCAGCAACACGCACCAGAGCAGCGCCACGACGCCGCCGCTCCACACCGAGACCGACAGGACGTGCGCGAAGTCGAGCACGATGTCCTTGAGCGAACCGATCGCCGTCGCGTGTGAGACGAGCGTCGCGGTGAGCGCCGCGCTTATTCCCGCGGCCAGCGCGACCATGCGGCGGGGACGGAACGTCGCGAAAGGTCCGAGGGTCACCGTGCCGCCGCCGGCGATCGCTCCCACCGGACGCATCAGCGCGAGCCACGGCATCGACGCGGCCGCGGCGAGGACGAGACCTGCGAGCGCTCGCGTGGCGAGCATCGCACCGAGCCGCGGGGGGAGCTTGCCGCCCTGATCGACCACCAGCGCGAGCGATCCCGCGACAACGAGGGTGCCGGCGATGCCCAAGAGCAAGTACTCGCGTCGCGGATCGATGCCCGGCGGCGCGATGAAGAGGACGAAGAAGGCCGTGCCGAGGCCGAGCGCGATCCCGGCATAGGAGAGCGCGCGGCCGGCGACCTCGAGCGGCGACGGCGGCGGCGCGGCGTCGGGGACGTCTTTGATGGCGGGCAGCGGACCGTTGCCGACGACGAAGGCGAAGCTGCCTTTGGTGGTGTGTCCGTCGACCGCGCTCGTCGCCGTCCACGCGACGGTGTAGCCGCCCTCGGCGATCGGCTCGAGCGAGACCCTGAGCCCGTTCGGGTCGCCGCTGAGCGCGATGTCGCCTTTGTCGTGGCGCTTTCCCGCGGTGTCGAGCACCTGGATCTCGCTGCCTTTCGGGTCGGGCTGCTCGCTGAACTCGATGCGGACTTCCGTCGGCGCTTTCACCAGCCGCGCGTCGGACGCCGGATTCGATCGGACATAGTTGGCGTGCGCGTCTGCGACGCCGCCGGCGAGAGCGATGCCGGCGAACGCGCAAAGCAATGCGACGGTGATGCGGCGCATCAGCGGCGTCGCATCACCAGGCCGCCTGCCGAGAGAAGGAGCGCGACGGCCGCCAGAACGACGCTCGCGATGACGAGCGTCTGCAGCTGATCGAGTCGCGCCGCGAGATCGTTGTTCGAGACGAGCTTGTTCGGGTACTGCAGCGGATCGGTCGACTCGATCGAGCCGAAGCGGTTCGGTCCGGACTCGAACTTCTCGTCGATGTTCATCGTGCCGACCATCCCGGTGATGTGGAAGGTGTAGTCGCCGACCTTCGTCGGGACGACGTAGCCGGTGTAATGCCCGGGCTGGCCGAAGCGCGCCGCGATCGTCAGCGGCTGTGCCTGCGAGGTCCCGCCGTAGGTGAGGTCGGCCTTGAGCGTCTTGTCGAGGCCCTCGACCGGCTTGGCGCCGCTCGTCTCAGTGACCGTGAGGTCGAGCGAGTTGAGTAGGTTGACGTGTGCGGGCTCGTTGATCCAGCCCACCACGAAGGTGTACGGACCAACGGTCCGCCGCTCGTGGCCGAGCGCGACGTTGGCGTTCAACGCGAAACTCGATACGACGACGGCGAGCGCTGCCATCGTCGCGACTGCACGCGACATAGATAGGACCCTCCTAGGTCTAACTCGTGCGAACGCGAGGAGGGTCTAGGTGCGGGGCGGTCCCAGAAGGAGCGGAGTGCTCCAGAGCGCGTTCGCGATTGGTGCTACAGCGAGGTGCGCGGCCGGACGCCGCGCGGGGCGCGGCAGTCGCGGCCATCCGCTGACGAGGAGCGCCATCACGAGAAGTGCGACGTCCGTCGTGAGGGGCGAGAGGCTCGAGAACTTCGGCCCGTGGTCGAGGAACTGCTGCAGCCGCATCACGAAGATGGGAAAGCGGTAGGCCGCGAGCAGGTGGTCGTGGAAGATCGGCGTTCCCGGCGGGTCGACGTGGGGCGCGACCACAAGACCGGAGCCCGCCAGGGTCGCGCCGGTCACCGCCAGCGAGAAGATCGCGATCGCGCAGGCGCGGAGCAACACCTCTTCAAGAGGATACGGCGGGACCTTGCCGCCGGAAGGCGTCAGGCCTCGGTCAATGCCTCAGCCAGCGCACTCGCGGCAGAGACCGACAACTGCGGAATGCGCGAGGTCGGCGCTGAAGCCGTGCTCGCCCTTGAGTCGCTTGGCGAGGGGTGCGAGCACGCTCATGGAGATCTCCTCCTCGGACCCGCAGCGGCGGCAGACAAGATGGCCATGCTGCGGGGAGTCGGCGCGACGCCAGCGCGTGACGCGATCGTCGAGGTGGGTGTGGGTGACGTATCCCAGTCGCTCGAGCGCCTCGAGGTTGCGGTAGACGGTGGAAGGATCGATCTGCGGATAGCTGGCGCGGATCGAGCGCGCGATCTCCTCGGCGGTGATGTGGTGACGAGCGCGACGGAGCGCGTCGAGGACCAAGCGCCGCTGCACCGTCATGCGCATCCCCTTCGCGCGGATGTCGTCGGCGACCGTCACCGCGCCAGCGTGCCGCAGTTGCGAGCGTGTTGCAAGAGGACACTATTGCGGTAAGTTGCGATAGTCTTCCTGAGGTGGACCTCGGGTCGTTCACGCTTCTGCTCGGGATGGCCGCGCTCGGCTTCCGGCACGGTTTCGACTGGGACCACATCGCCGCGATCACCGACATCACGAGCACGACCACCGCGAGTCACAGCGAAGCGGACGTGCCCGCGACCGCTCCGATGCCGTCGCACGGCCACTCCGCCGGGGAGCTGCGCGGCCATCGGCACGCGCATGCCGCCTCGGGTCCCGGCGCGATGCACGTCCTCGCGGAGTCGCGCTTCGCACACGAGGAGCGTCACGCCGTCGGCCTCGCGACGCTCTACGCGCTCGGGCACGCCTCGGTCGTCACGGTCCTGGGCATCGCGGCCCTCGTTCTCGGCGCCGTGCTTCCTGGGTGGGTCGATCCGATCCTTGAGCGCGTCGTCGGGGCGACCCTTGTTCTCCTCGGCGCGTGGGTCCTGTACTCGGTCGTGCAGTACCTCCGCGGAAAGGGCGAGTTCCGGCTGCGCAGCCGCTGGATGCTCGTCTTCGACCTCGTGCGAAACGGCTGGGACGCGCTGCAGGCCCGCATCCACGGCCACGAGCACACCCCGTCCGCGCACTCCACCCAGTACGGCCCCCGCACCGCGTTCGGCGTCGGGATGATCCACGGGATCGGCGCGGAGACCGGCTCGCAGGCGCTCCTGCTCGCTGGAGTCGCCGGCGTCACCGGGACCACCGGCATCGTCGTGCTTCTCGCCTTCGTGGTCGGGCTGCTGGCGTCGAACACGCTCGTCGCGGTCGTCAGCGCTTCCGGGTTCATCGGCGCCCAGCGCCTGCGCACCGTCTACGTGGTCGTCGGCTTCGCGGCGGGACTCGCCAGCCTCGTGATCGGCACGATCTTCCTGATCGGAGTGGGGACCGCTCTTCCCGATCTCCAGGAGATCCTCTTCGGCGGTCGCGTCCAATAACCAAACGCGGCCTTACCCTCGATCCATGCGCGCTCTCCTCGCCGGCGTGGTCCTGCTCGGAGCCTGCACGTCCTCCGCGCCGGTGACGCCCGTCCCGAGCAGCGACCTCGTGCTGCCGACCACGGTCCCGAACGGGCGCGTCGAGGTCGTGTTGAAGCGCGGCTACTCCGTCGGCGAGACCGTCCGCGCGGGGATCCGCCTCCTGCCCGCGAATGGGACGCTGCGTGGACCGATTGGCCCGTTCATCCAGGCGAGCGGCTTCCACGGGACGGCGACGGTCCGGCATCTTGTGATCGCGCCGGTCACCGCGAGTGCCGGGCCGGCGATGGTGGACGTGAGCTGGGACATGCGCGACGACACCGGGAAGGCAGTGGGGTCGGACGACTA
>VBDQ01000099.1:0-3858 GCA_005889075.1 Chloroflexota bacterium | reverse complement strand
GGAGCATTCGTCGCAAGCGAAAGGAGGATCCCCCCGAGCACGCAGAAGACCGCGATCCCCACGCTCCACGCGACCGCGACACCGGGCCGCGGCGTCAAACGCTCCGCCGCCGCGCCCGGGGTGATGAGCAGCGTGAGGATGAGCAGCACGCCGACGACCTGAATTGCCTCGGCGACCGCCGCCGCCATGATCAAGAGAAAGACGACCGCGAGCGCACCGACCGGCACCCCGCGGGCCTCCGCGACCTCTGGATCGACCGTCGCAAAGGTCAGCGGGCGATACACGAATGCGAGCGCCGCGATCGTCACAAGACCGATCGCGACAAGCAAGACGACGTCGCCTCGGCTCACGCCGGTGATCGTGCCGAAGAGGATCGCGAACGCCTGGTTGGCGTAGCCCTTGTAGAGCGTGATGAAGAGGACGCCCAGTCCGAGCCCGAATGCCATGACCACGCCGACGACGACGTCACGGCCTCGCACGCGCACGCCGAGCGCCCCGATGAAAATGGCGGTCACCGCCGTCCCGGCGAGGAGACCGAGCACTGGCGAGAGCCGCAGCAGGATGAAGCCGGCCGCGCCGGTAAACCCGAGCTCCGAGAGGGCGTGCACCGCGAACGACATGTTTCGCGTGACGACGAATCGGCTCACGATCCCGGAGACGACGGCGATGACGAGCCCGGCCGCGATCGCGTTCTGAACGAAGTCGTACGCGAGCAGCGCGACGACCTGGTCCATCAGTGCGGCTCCACCGCGACCGGGACGTGATGCGGCTCGTCGAGGTTGAATCCGGACTCGGTCGACTCACCGACGACGAGGATCCTTCCATGCACCCGGACGACGTCGACGTGTGACCGGTAGAGCGCGGACATGCGCTCGGAGGTGAGCACCTCGTCCGGGCTGCCGGCCGCCCAGCGCCCGTTGACCACGAAGACGACCTGGTCGACGAGGTGGAGCACCGGATTCACATCGTGCGTGACGAAGAGCACGGTGCCGCCGGTCCGCTTCTGCCAACCCGCGATGAGCTCGGTGATCGTTTGCTGGTAGCGCAGGTCGAGGTTCGCGAGCGGCTCGTCGCACAGGAGCATGCGGGGATCGCCGACCAGCGCCTGCGCGATTCGTAACCGCTGCTGCTCACCGCCGGAGAGTTGCCCGATCGGCGCGTCGGCGTAGGTCTCGGCCTCGACCGAGGCGAGGGCGCGCGCGACTTGTGCGCGCACGCTGGGATGGGGAAGACCGAACCCCCAGCGATGGCCGTCGATCCCGAGCCGCACGAGGTCCCGACCGCGGAACGCGAGATCGGGGTCGAAGTCGGAGCGCTGCGGGACGTAACCGATCCCCGGATCGCCTCGGCGCGGCGCGTGGCCGAGGACCTCGATCCGCCCCGACGATGGCGTGACGAGGCCGAGGATCGCCCGCAGCAGCGAGGTCTTGCCCGATCCGTTCGGACCGAGGATCGCCACGAACGCGCCTGCTGCGACGTCGAGCGAAAGATCGCTCCAGATGACGCGCTGCCCGTAGGTCAGCGTGACGCGATCGAGCCGGACCGGAAGATCGGTCACCAACGCAGGCTAGCGCGCGGTGCGGAGCAGGCATTCCACCTACTTCGCGAGCGCCTTCTCCAGATCGTCGAGCTGCGCAAGCTGCCACTCCGCGAACGTCTTGAGTGCGGCAGGGATCGTCTCCGCGACGCCGACGATCGGCACTCCACTTTTTTCCGCGAGGTCGTGGACCTGCTGTGTGATCGGGGACGTGACCTGACTGTTGTAGAGAAGAGCCTTCACCTTCTTGCTCGTGATGAGGTCGCGCTCCGCGGCGACGTCGCCCGGCGCGGGATCGGTCCCGGACTCGATGGCCTCCATGAAGGCCGGTGGAGTAAGCACCTTGAGGCCGATCGCGTCGGTGAGATAGCCCGCGACGTTCTCAGTGAAGGCGACCGGCGTTCCGGTGTACTTGGTCTTGAGGGCCGCGATCTTGTCCGAGATCGCTTTGAGCCCGGCGAGGTACTTCGCTTTCTGCGCCGCGAAGTAGCCGGCGCTTTGCGGATCGAGCTTGGAGAGGGCGTCGGTCGCTGCGTCCGCGACCTTGGGCATGGTGGCAGGGTCGTACCACACGTGAACGTTGACATCGTTCTTCACGCCAAGCAGGTCCTGGACGTTGATCACGATGCGGTCCGGCTTGGTCGACGCGCCGATGAGCCTGTCCATGAAGTCGTCGTAGCCGATGCCGTTGACGATGACGAGCTTCGCGTCTGCCACCTGCTTCGCGGCGGCGGGGCTCGCCTCGTACTCGTGCGGATCGGCGTTCGGGTCGTTGAGGATGCTCGATGCGCTCACCCGAGATCCGCCGATCTGCGCGAGCAGGTCGGCGTAGAAGTTTTCGGTGCCCAGGACCGCGATCGCAGTTCCCGAGCCCGTCCCTGCGGGCGCCGGCGACGCGCAGGCGCCGAGGGCGAGGACCAAGGCGGCGACGGTTGCGCTTCGCAGATGCGTGAGCGGGCTGCGCACACTGGCCTCCGACACAGATGAGACTGGGTCTCAACCTATTCCTAGATGAGAACCAGTGTCAAATAGCGTCGGAGCCGCGTACTCTGGGTTGGTGAGCGCCATGTCGGTGCAGACGCGCCTGGCGGCTGGTGGGCGCCGGCGCACCGAACAGCGGCTCGTCGTCGCCGAGGCGCTGGCCTCCGCGAAGCGGGCGCTTTCCGCCCAGGAGCTCTACGAGCGCATCCGCGCCACGCATCCGTCGATCGGGCGGGCGACGGTGTACCGCGCACTCGAGGCGCAGGTCGAGGACGGCATGGCCAGCCGGTTCGAGCGGGAGGGCCACATCTCTGCGTACATCGCCTGCGATCCGGAGCATCACCATCATCTCGTGTGCACGAATTGCCAGCGTGTCGAGGACGTCGCCGAGGACGTCGTCGCCCCGCTCCTTGGGACGGTGGGCCGCCGTCACGATTTCAAGGTCGATCACGCGGCGCTCGACTTCTACGGCCTTTGCGCGAGTTGCCGCCGGCGGGCTCGCTAGACCCGCTCGCCGATCCAGCCGAGCGCGTTTCGTACGAGCGCCTCGCCATTCGCGTCGACCCACGCGCTTGTAAAGAGCGCGCGCCCGGCACGCGGTCGCACGTCGTCGGGCGTCGCGAGGCCGGCGCGGAAGCGGCCGACCCAGTGCGCGAAGCTGATCGCGGCACGTAGCCGAAGCAGTGCCGGGACCGCCGCCAGCTCGCTCGGATCGAGCCGCAAAACGGCCGAGTACGCGCGCCCGAAACGATCGCACTCGCCGAGCGCGTCCGCATGCGCCGGGAATCGATAGAGCGCCACAGCGAGGTCCATCGCGCGAACGTCGATCCCGGAGTGCTCGAAGTCCAGCAGCCCGGCGATGCGCCCGTCGCGCACGAGGGTATTCCCGAATGCGAAGTCGCCATAGGTGACCTGCTTGGGCAACGATTTGTACGCCGGGGCGGCAAGCTCGGTCGCGAAGATCAGGGCGTCGGCGAGGTCGTCGGAACGCTCGAGCCGAAATGCCTCATCCCTTGCGGCCTCCTCGAGATCGGTCACGAGCGGATGCATGCGCGAAGGATCGCCATCGAACGCCGGCGGGTGATGGTCGAAGCCGGGGAGCTCGCCCATGGCGGCGTCGAGCTCCGCGAGCGCGGCCGCGGCCACCGGAAGATACGCGCCGCCATCTTTGGGCAGGGGATCGGCGTCGATGCGCGCGAAGAGCGCCGCAAGCCGGCCATCGACGGTCCGCAGCGTGTCGCCGTCGTCGCTTGCGAGCGGCCGGGGCACCTCGAACGAAAGCCCGGCGCCGGCGAGGCGCCGCAGCAGCTCGTGCTCGAAACGCTGCTGCCCGTCGTCGG
>VBDQ01000086.1 GCA_005889075.1 Chloroflexota bacterium | reverse complement strand
ACGGAGTCGAAGGCTGAGGCCAAGACGGCGGCGAAGGCCAACGTCGAGGTCCACGTGAGCACGAGCACCAAGGCTGCGAACAAGGAGGCCAATGAGGTCGAGGCGAAGACCAAAGTGAGCGCCGAGACCGCGGGCAACGCGAACGAGGATATCCACGAGAGTGAAGAGGCCCGCGAGCACGAGATGGAGGGGAACGGGCACAACGTGGCGAAGGCGCAGAAGACCGAGACCGAAGAGGCGGCCGAGAACGAGAGCGAAGAGGCGGCCGAGAACGAGACCACGAACGTGAACGAGAACGAAGAGGCCACCGAGAGCGAGACCGAGGAGGCCGCTGAGAACGCGACCACTACGATCCCGCCAGCTGCAAGCACCACCACGACCACGACGGCCAACACCGAGGTCCGCGAGAGGAATGAGACGGCGGAGACCTCGAACGCCACCACAAGCGCGTCCACACCAAACTCGGTCCTGGGCTTCCAGTCGACACCCGCGGCGCAGAACAACGCTGCGGTCGTCGCTGCCCAAACCGCCGGTACGGTCGCTGGTGCGCAAACCGCGCCCACGACGTCCGCCGGTGTGCAGAACCTTCCGTCGACGAGCACGTCGAGCGAAACACTCCCGCTCGTCGCCTTCGGAATGTTCTCGATGCTTTTCGGCGCGTTCCTGTTGAAGCGCTCGAGCAAGTTCCAGAGCTAACGAACCAGTTCGCTGGAGGGCTTCCGTAGACGCGGGAGCCCTCCCGCTGTCTTTCTGTTCCTTTTGCGACCTTTCGGTCGGTCCGCTAGCGGCCTCGAATCGCGCCCTCGATACTTCCGATGTGCAGAACATCGAGCAGGAGCGGCGGCTCGTCAACGTCCTCTTCGCCGACTTCGTGGGGTTCACGGCTCTCGCGGACGATCTGGACCCGGAGGAGCTCCAGCTGCTGGTCTCGGGGATCTTCGAGGACCTTGCTGAGGAAGCCCTTCGTCACGATGGCACGATCGAGAAGTTCATCGGCGACGCGATCTTCGTGATCTTCGGTGCACCGATCGCCCATGAGGACGATCCCCAGCGCGCCCTTCGCTGCGCCCTCGGCATGCAGCGCATCTTTTCCGAGCATGCGGCGCGCGTGAAGGGACAACTCGGGATCGAGCTGGGGCTTCGGATCGGCATCCACACGGGGATGGTCGTGGCCGGCGCGGTGCGCGCACCCGCGGAGTACGGCGTCATGGGCGACACGGTCAACACCGCGTCGCGATTGCAGGCGGCCGCGGCGCCGGGAGAGATCTACGTCACGCAAGCCACTTTCCGTCTCACGAATCGCGAGTTCAGCTGCCGCGAGGTCGGCCCCATCGAGATGAAGGGGAAGGACCGCCCCGTCCTCGCGTATGCCCTCACCGGCGAGCGCGCGACGCCACGCAACACGATCGACATTCAGGCGCCGCTCGTCGGACGCTGGATGGAGCTGTCGCGCCTGGACCTCGCGTACCAGTCGGCACGTATCGGACGCACCGAAGTTGTCCTCATCGGAGGCGAGCCCGGGATCGGCAAGACGCGCCTCCTTACGGAGTTCATCGGTCTCGCGACCTCTGCCGAGGAAGGCGTGCGCGCGTCAGAGGCGCCCCGCGTCTTGCGCTGGACCTTCTCGCGCGTCAACCAGCGGAGCTACGCCGGCTTCATCGAGCCGCTGCTGGTCGATCTCCATGTGGACCCGAACGACCCGCAAGCGACCGCCAAGCTCAGCACGCGCCTGCGCGAGCTCGGCTTCGCAAATCCGGAGATGGTGATCCCGACGCTTTCGCAGTTCTTCCATCTCGTAGGGTCGGCTGAGCCGCCGAGCGAGTCCGAGGAGTGGAAGCGCTCGATGTTCATCACCGTCTACGACGTCATCGCCGCACTCGCGCGCGAGCGGCCGCTCCTCTACGTCCTCGAGGACCTCCACTTCGCGGATCCGGCGTCCCTTGAGCTCCTCTGGTTCGTCGCCTCGCGTGCCTCGCGTGTCCCGATCCTGCTGCTCCTGGCGCAGCGCGTCGGGCCCGGAACACCGGAGCCGCGACCGGTGCGGACCAACTTCAGCCAGCTGGTGCTCGAGCCGCTCTCGGACGAGGAGGCCGCGCGGATCATCGAGGCGACGTTCGACTGGATGCCCGCGGAGCTGCGCGACAAGATCGTCGCGCGCGCAGGCGGCAATCCGTTCTTCATCGAGGAGTCGATCCGCGCGCTCGTCGACTCGGGCGCTGTCGCGAGGGACGAGCGCGGCGAGTGGCAGCTGCGCGAGCGGCCGGCGGCGCTCGAAGTGCCGGCGACCTTGCATGGCGTCATCGCCGCTCGCATCGACCGGCTGCCGCCGACCGCGCGGGAGTGCATACAGCTCGCCTCGGTGATCGGTCAGCGTTTCGGCGATCGCGTTCTGCGCGAGGCCGGCGGCGCGAGGTTGGCCGACGCGGTCGACGAGTTGATCGGGGCGGACCTGGTGATCGAGGCGGCGCCGGGGGAGCGACGCGAAGGTCGGTACCGCTTCAAGCACGCGGTCGTGCAAGAGGTCGCCTACAACACCCTGCTGGTACGCAGGAGGATCGAGCTCCATCGGCGCGTCGCGACCGCGTACGAAAAAGTCCTCGGGGAAGGGATCAAAGACTTCCTCCCTGCACTCGCGCACCACTACCTGCTTGGTGAGGTGCCGGACAAGGCCGCGGAGTTCTCGTGGAAGGCGGCCGAACGCGCGACCGCGATCCACGCGCACGTCGAAGCGCTCCATCTGGCGGAACAGGCGCTCGAGCTCTATGAGAAGCAGGACAAAGCCGACGAAGCGGTTCGGGCTCTGTACTTGATCGCGCGCGTCCGCCGCTTCCGTGGCGAGAACGATGCGGCTCTCTCCGCGTACGAGCGCGCGCTCGCGATGCTCGAGGCACGGGATCCGTCAAGCAATGAGGTCGCCACCGTCATCGCGCACATGGCGGAGCTCTGCACCAGGTGGGACGCCAAGCATCCCGACCTCGAGGGCCTCATCGCGCGCGGTCTCGCCGTGGTCGACGGCAGGCGAAACCGCGAGAAGGTGCTCCTGCTCGCGGCGCGGTCGTTCATGTCGCGAAAGAAAGCGAAGCCGACCGACGAGGACTGGGAGGGTTCGCTCGCCACCGCCAAGGAGGCGCTCGCGATCGCCGAGGAGCTGGGACTGCTGCGCGAGGTCTCGCTCTGCCTCGACGCCGTGGGTTACGCCTACGGGGAGCTCGGCAACTTCCGCGAGTCCTACGCGCACAACCAGCGGCGCCTGCCGATCGCGCGCTCCCTTCAAGACAGCGATGAGCTGATCGACGCGCACAACATGATCGCCAACGCGGCGCTCGTGCTCGGCGACTTCAACGAGGTGATCGAGCACGCCTCGACGGCGCGAGATCTGGCCATCGAGACCGAGAAGCCGCGTCTCGGTGGCATGTCGGTGCACTGCGAGGCGGTGGCGCGGCTTCTGTCGGGGGACTTCGCGGGCACGATCGTCGCGGCGGCACGACGCGAGCAGTTCCTGCCTACGGGCAAGGTCCTGTCGACGCTGGCGGTGGCAAGTGCGGCGGCCGCGGCGCTCGCGTCTCCCGACGAGAAGTCGTTCCGCGAGCGTCTCGTGGAGGCGGAGGCGACGCCGCTGGAGCTCGCGTCGTGCGATTTCCTCACAGCCTTCTACGGACAGCGGGAAAGCGAATCCAGCTATCACGCGATCCGCAGCGCCGGTTGGCCGCGTCACTTCGTCGACCAGGCGCTCATGGGTCCGCTCGCGGTTCTCGCCGCGGCGCGCTGGGGAATCGATGACGAATCGTTCGAGGAGCGGATCGAGGCCGTGATCGAGCGGACCGGGCATGCGCGTGGCCGAGTCCTCCTGAAGCAGGCGCACGGCGTGCGCGCGCTACGTCGCGGCGAGCTCGCGAAGGCCGAGAAGCTCCTCTTCGATGCGGTCCAAGGGTTCGCGACACTTCGGCTGGACTACGAGCGCGCCGTCGTTCTTGGCGATCATGCTCGAGCGCTCGCCGGCCTGGGTCGGGATCACCGCAGCGAGTGCGACGAAGCGAAGGCCATCGCCGAACGAATGGGCGCGATCGCGCTGCGCGGCGCCGTCGAGCAGGTGGCAGCGGTTCCGGTGAGCTGAGCGCGCGACGTCAGCGAAGGGCTTGCCGTAACGCGCTCCGTGCGGCGTGATAGCCGCACATCCCGTGGACGCCTCCACCCGGCGGCGTGCTCGACGAGCAGAGGAAGATGTCGCGCGCCGAGGTCGCGTACGGATCGAAGCTCAACACCGGTCGTCCGAAGAGCTGCAGCGCAGAGCTTTCGCCGCCGCCGATATCGCCGCCTAGGTAGTTTTCGTTGTGCTCTGCGATCGCCGCGGGGCCCATGGCGCTCCGGGCGAGCACGCGGTCGCGGAACCCTGGGGCGAACCGCTCGAGCTGCGCCTCGATGCGCCCGGTCATGTCGACCGCCGATCCGTTCGGGACGTGGCAGTACGCCCACAGCGTTTCCTTCCCGGCGGGCGCGCGCGAACGGTCGAAAAGGCTTTGCTGGCCCACGAGCACGAAGGGATGTTCGGGGACGCGACCCCGCGCCACGTCCTCTTCGCTCTCGGCGATCTCGTCGAGCGTCCCGCCGAGGTGCACGGTCCCCGCGCGAAGGCAGTCTCGCGCCCGCCACGGAACCGGCCCATCGAGCGCGTAGTCGAGCTTGAACACGCCCGGACCTGACCGGAACCGCGCGATGCGTCCTCGGTATCCATTCGAAAGGCGCGCCCCTGCGATCCTGTCGAGCTGACGAGGCGTCGTGTCGAAGAGATAGGCGCGCGCGGTATCGAGGTCGCGAATGTCCCGCACGCGTGTTCGCGTCATGACGGCGCCACCGAGCGACCCCAGCTTCGCGACGAGCGCGTCAGCGATCCGCTGTGAGCCGCCGCGAGCGATCGGCCAGCTGGCGACGTGAGTCGTCACGGCGAACATGAGGCCGAATGAGGCGCTGAGCGGCGCGTCGAGCGGCATCATCGAGTGCGCAGCGAGTCCGGCGAAGAGGGCGCGAGCGCGTTCGGTGACGAACGCGCGTCGGGCGAGCAGACGCGCGGAAAGCAGGCCGGGGAGGCCGAGCCGGGCGAGCACGAGCGGGTGTTGCGGGATCTTGATGAGCGGTCCGAGCGCGTCCGTCGCGAGGTCGGGCCAGTGCTGGACCAGCTGCGCGACCAGGCGGCGCCAGGCGCGGCCATCCGAGCCGAGGCCGCGTGCGGTCTCGTCGAGAGAGCGGCTGAGCACGATCGCCGTGCCGTCGTCTAGAGGATGGGCGAGCGCGAGCGGCGGTTCGATCCACTCGAGCCCGAGCGAGCCGAGCTCGAGCGAACGGAAGAACGGCGATGCGGCGCCCATCGGATGGAAGGCCGAGCACAGGTCGTGGACGAAACCGGGAAGGGTGAGCTCCGCAGAGCGGCAGCCGCCGCCGATCGTCTCGTTCGCTTCGACGACGGTGACCGAGCGACCGTTTCGCGCCAGCTCGATCGCGGCTGAGAGTCCGTTCGGTCCGCTGCCGACGACGACCGCGTCGGTCGACATCAGCTAACCGCGGCGCAGATGCCGATCGAACCAGTCGAGTGCGCGGCGAAGCGAATCGACGCGATTCTCGGTCTTGCGGAACCCGTGTCCTTCGCCTTCGTAAACGTGATACTCGTGCATCTTCCCGCCCTCGCGAAGCGCCTTCACCATCTGCTCCGCCTCGCTGCTGGGGACGCGCGGATCGTTCGCGCCTTGCAAGATGAGAAGTGGGGCGCGGATCTTCGAGGCATGCGTGAGCGGGGAGCGCTCGCGGAAGAGCTCGGCGTCGTGCGCGGGGTCGCCGAGTTCGCGCACGAGGTAATCCCGCAGATCGCCGCGAGTCGTGTCGAACATCGTCTTCCACGAAACGACGCCGACGACCGACACGCCCGCGGCGAACCGGTCCGGGCGCAGGGCCAGCGACATCAGCGTCAGGTAGCCGCCATAGCTTGCGCCGTAGGCGCCGATGCGCTTGCCGTCAGCGATGCCATGCTCGCCGAGCCAACCCGCGCCCCTCGCGATGTCCTCGAGATCCTTGCCGCCCCAATCGTGACGGTTGGCCTCACGCCACTTCTTGCCGTAGCCGGTCGAGCCGCGAACGTTGGGAGCGAGCACGACGTAACCGGCGTTGACGAAGACCTGCGTCGCGACGTTCCACTCGCGGTGATGCTGCGAAGTCGGACCGCCGTGAATGTTGATGACGGCGGGAGGCGCGCTCGTGCCATGAAGCGCCTCGGCGTACGGGAGGAAGAGGAGCGCGGGCACCATGTCGCCGTTCGCCCCCGGATAGCGGATGTGCCGCGGTTCGACCAGCGTCGCGGCGTCGATCCGCGAGGGAAGTGATCGCGTGACCGCGCGCGGCTCGCTCATGCGCTCGCCGGTGATGAAAACATCCCACGGCTGGGTCGAGCTCGAGTACACGTAGGCCGTTCGGTCGTTGTCGCGACCGATGGCCTGCGCGGTGTGCGTTCCCGGAATGTCGGCGACCGCATGGTCGGCGTGCGAGACGGAGAAGACCCGCCGGATCGATACGGACGCGTCCTCGTCGTGGAGATAGTCGACCGCCCGGCCATCCGGGCGCCACGCCGGCTGATACTCGTCGCGGATGGAGTCGGTCATTCGCTCGATTCGACCGAGCGCGCCGTTGCGATACGGTGCGACCGCGATCTCCTGCCGCGCTCGGATGTCCGTCGTGAAGGCGATGCGCGATCCGTCAGGTGACCAGCGCGGATCGAGGGACTCGCCGTCGAGCCCGCCGCGCGTATCGAGCTTGCGCATCTCGCCGCCTGCGGCGGGCACGACGAATAGATCCTGATTCGTCCGGCGCTCGTCGCGCCGCGACGCGAAGATGAGCAGCCCGCCGTCAGGAGACCATCGAGGCTGGACGTCGTCGCGCGCGCCGTCGGTCAGCGTCCGCTTTGCCCCCGTGATCACGTCGATGACATGGACCGCGAATCCCTTGCCGGCGGTGTTCGCGGTGTACGCGAGCTTGGTGCCGTCTGGGGACCATGCGATGTCGCGGTGCGTCACGTCTGGCTCGCTCGTGAGATTGCGTTCGTGCTCGCCGTCACGATCCACGAGCCAGATGTCGAATCGCTCGTCGCCGCCTTTATCGCGCAGGAAGGCGACCCACCTCGCGTCGGGTGACCAGCGCGGCCAGACCGACCGTTCGCCCGCGTCGGTGAGCTGGAAGATGCGCTCCCCTTGGATCGGCGCGCTATAGACCTCGAACGTGCCCGATCGGTTCCACGCGAACGCGACCTCGGTGCCATCGGGTGAGAGGTCGATCCCGCCCCACAGGTAGTCGACGTACGGAACGCCGGCGAGCTCGTCGACCGCGATCCGTCGAAAGCGGTCGCCGATCGAGCGTGGCTTCCATTCGCCGTCCAATGACGCCGCCGCGATCTCGGTATTCGCGATCGTCGTTGGCGGGTGCGGCGTGCCGGTCGCGTTCCAGTCCTCGGCGAATGCCTTCGGTCGTTTGGCCCCTTTTTCTGCTGCGGGGGAGGGGGCAGGGGCCCAGGGGGCGGGGGCCCCCGGCCGCGGAGCGGAGCGCGCAGCGGCACTCTCTCCGGCGGGAGCTGAGCGTCCTGCTGCTAAAGGCCTACGCGGTCGCTCGACGAGATCGCGGGCCCCTTCCGCGACGACCAGGGTCGCCGGCCCCATCGCCGCCTGTCGCGCGGCAGTCGTCTCGCGTGGAACGACGAGGTCGTTCGGGGTGAGCTTGTCCTGGAGGCGACCCGCATACGCCCGATCCCAGGGGGCCTGCAGGAAAATGCCGAACTGCTTTCGCGGCCGGGGAAGCTCGTCCTGGAGCTCCAGCAGCATCTCCTTGCCCGCGTTCCAGATCGGCGGACGGCGCGCGGAAAGGATCACCGAGAAGTCCAAGGGCAAGAGCGTCCGGGCCGCATCGCTGGCGAGATCGAGGTCGCCACAGACCAAGATGCCGCCGCTCTTACGGAGCAGCACGACGGTCGCGCCCTCGCCGGCGCCGCGTACCCGGATCGCGCGCGCGTCGGGACGGAGAAGCTCGTCGTCGCCCAGGACGAGATCGGGGCCGCCGGCGACGCCATTCGCATCGTCGCGATGGACGGCGATCTGCACGCCGAGCGCCTGCCGGTAGCGATCCGCGTCAGCCGCGCGTGCCGGGTTCGTCGCGACCAGCAGCGAAGCGGGACCTGCCCCACGGACCAAGCGGAGCGCGCGCTCGCTGAAGGGGGGAACATCGATGAGGAGGTTGCCGCGAGCGTCGTCGTAGGCGATGTACTGGCGCTCGTTCTCGAGCGGCTCGTAGAGCTCGAAGATCCACGAGCGGAGCTGATGGATATCCACGGGGCGCGCTTATCCTAGCTTCGCGAGAACGACCAAGCCGTCAGCACGCGCGATCGTCTTTCGGCCTTCGAGGTAGCGGATCGCATGCCCGACCCGGTCCTCGCTCCAATCGAAGAGCCGCGCGATCTGACGCTCGCTGACACCACCGGAGAGATCGAGCAGCCGTGACAGCAGCGCGATCATCGCCTCGCTTGACGACATCCGTTCCGCGGCACCGACCGTCTCCGGATAACGCCGCACGAAAAGGTCGTACGTGTAGTTGTAATCCTCGCGCCCTTCCCCAACTGCGCGTACGCGCGCGACGTACATGAGCCGCTGCAGCTCTTCGATCGCCTTGGCGTACTGGGCCTTGCCTTCCTGCGAGGTAATGCCGAGTGCGGCGCGCATTCGCTTCGTCTGGGTCTCGCCGTTCTGAGCGAGGAACTCGATCACCCGTCGCGCGATCTCAGAGAGACGGCCCGCACGCACGTCGTCGAGGTGATCGTCCGGATCGCCGGCGCGACCGAACGTGGCGTAGAAGACCGGCAACATCTTCATTGACACGAAGGTCGGCTTTCGCACCAGCAGCTTCCCGTAATAAAGGCGCTTGCCCTCGGCGAGCTCGTCCTTCCAGCCCCACATCCAGTCCCACTTTCGCCCCTCGCTCCGCGTGTCAAGGTGGTCGAAGGCGCCAGGCACCGGGTACGCAGTCTCGGACGTGAACGCGAAGCAGAAGCCGAGCTCGTCGACCATGCGGACGAGCGAATCCGCGGTCCTGACCCGATGGCGCGCGGCGATCCGCTCGCGATGCCGGTCGAGGGCTCGCGAAAGGTCGTGCGCGACTTTCCCTTCGCGCGTCATGATTCTTCGAGCGGAGGCGGCCAGATGTTGGAACAGCAGCGGATCGCACACCTCAAAGGGTCAACCGGTCTCGGTCCCAAATGCGGGACGACGGACGCATCGATTGTGACGAACTGGGTGCTCGGCGCCACGTACCGTGAGATCTATGTCCCGGCCGACGTCCTGCAGCGCGCCGACCAGGTGTGCGGCCGCTGCCAGGAAGCGGCGCTCAACGACGAGAGTGGCTCCGACGACGAGGTCCTGCCCGACGACGAAGACACAACGGCTGAGAGCGCCGCCGGGGACGATCCCGCGTTCGCCGAGGTCAGCGATCAACGGCTCCTCCGAGAGCTTGCCCGCCGTCTGCATGACGCGGCCGACTTAGCTGAGGAAGAGAGCGATGAGGCCAAGGACGAACGCCACTGAGGTCGCCTGCCGCGAGCGCGCGTGCATCCTGGCGAACTCGGCGCGTGCCGGAGCGGTCGCGGGGAGGTCGTCGAATCCCGGCGTCTGCGAACGGATCGAGCGCGCGACGGGGTTCGCCCAGCCACTCGCATAGAGCGTCGCCGCCGCCAATGCAGCGAGGAGGACCCAGCGCGCAACGAGGCGGGGCTCGAGGGCGCCGGTGACCTCGAAGGCAGTCGCCTTCAGCACGCTCGTCAGGGCAAGGAGCAGCACCGCGAAGAGAGCCCAGCCGTCGAACCGCGCGAGCACGCCGCCGAAGGCCGTCCCCGCTTCTGCGCGAGACCGCGAGACCGCGAAGAGTGCCGGAGCGACCGAGGTACCGAGCACGAACGATCCGCCAACAAGGATCGCGAGCGCGAAGTGATAGAAGAACTGGAGCAAGTCGAAATAGAGCGTTTCCACGGCCGGTCCGAGGATACGGGGAATTTCCGATGCCACAGCCCGGTTTAGCATTTGCGCTAAGGGAGCGCTGAATGCCAACGTACCGCGAGTACTTCTCCGAACTCAAAGAGCGCATCAAGGAAGCGACGCCGGAGCAGGTGCACGAGCTGCTGCGGTCCGGCGACGTCCAGCTCGGGGACGTCCGGGAGAAGAACGAATGGGATGAGGGTCACATCGTCGGCGCGACGCACGTCCCGAAGAGCTATCTCGAGCAATGGGCTGAGGAACGGCTCCCCGATGACCGGCGGGTTCAACCGCTGGAAGGACTCGGGCAAGCCGTGGACGAAGCCCGAGTCGTTCAGTGCGGAGCAGGCGCAGCGGTACTCACGGCATCTGCTCATCCCAGAGGTCGGCGAGGCCGGACAGCACAAGCTTCTCGCGAGCAAGATCCTGCTCATCGGCGCCGGTGGTCTCGGTTCACCGGCGGCGTACTACCTGGCCTCGGCAGGCGTGGGTCAGCTGGGGATCGTCGACTCCGATGTCGTCGACCTCACGAACCTACAGCGCCAAATTCTCCATTCGACCGAACGGATCGGTGAGCCCAAGGTCGAATCGGCGAAGCGAACTCTCGAGGCGCTCAATCCGGACGTGAAAGTCGTGGCGTACCAGGAGCGGCTCACCAGCGCGAACATCGACCGCATCATCAAGGACTACGACGTCGTCGTAGATGGGGCTGACAACTTTCCGACGCGATATCTCTTGAACGACGCCTCGATCAAGCACCGCATCCCGGTGGTTCACGGATCGATCTACCGCTTCGAGGGCCAGGTCACCGTCTTCAAGCCGTTCGAAGGCCCCTGCTACCGGTGCCTCTTCCCGGAGCCGCCGCCGCCGGAGCTCTCGCCATCGTGCGCGGAGGCCGGTGTGCTCGGGGTCCTCCCGGGAGTGATCGGCACGATACAGGCCACGGAAGCGCTGAAGCTCGTCCTCGGGATCGGCGACACGCTCGTCGGGCGCTATCTGCTTTACGACGCGCTCGACGGAAGCTTCCGCGAGGTCCGGCTGCGCCGCGACCCGGAATGCCCGGTGTGCAGCGATCACCCGACCATCACGGACTACATCGACTACGAGGGGTTCTGCGCGTCGCCGGCCGAGTGGCGCGCGGAGCACGCGCCTGCGAAGGTGAGCGCGCCGGCCGACTAGCGGTTGAGGGCTTCGCCCCCAAGCCCCATATGCTCTGAATCGATGGGTCGCGCCTTCATCGTCATCCTCGCGGCGCTGTCGCTTGTCATCGTGGCGTGCAACGCGCCCACGGGAGGCGCGTCTCCGACGCCCACGAAGACGGCTGACATCAAGCGTTCCAAGCTCGATATCGCTTACAGCGCCTTCGTCGACCAGGATGTCCACCACGTCACCAGCCGCAAGGCGCTCGAGGCGGCGCTCGACGCGGCAAAGACGGAGATCAAGGCCGAGGGTGGAAACGCCGACGCGGCCACCCCCTCGTTCCAGGACACCGAAGACCCGCAGACCGCCGACTTCAACAAATTCGCGCAGGCGATCGCCGGTATGACCGCGACGATCTCGCAGCCCTCCGCGGACAAGATCGCCGACGCGGCGATCTCCGGGATGATCAAGTCGAGCCCCGATTGCCACACGTACTACGTGGACGCGAACGGCGGCGTCCACAACTCGAGCGGGCTCGCGCCCAAAGGCTCCGGGCCCGTGATGCCGAACGGCGGCACGAGCCTCGGCGGGCCGGACCAGGCCGGCCTTCAAGGCAAGGTCCTTCCCGGCGGCATCGTCTACATCACCTTCCACGAGTTCTCGGTCACCGGAACGTACAAGATCACCGACGCGGTGAAGGCGATGCTCGACAAAGCGGTCGCGCAGGGTGCGAAGGCGTGGCTCTTCGATCTGCGCGGCAACATCGGAGGGAACGGCGCCGACCTCATGGCAAGCTGGTTCCTGAACGGCGAGCCGACCCTGTCGGTCGTGGTCAAGACCGGCAACGCCGGCACGTCGTCGGGCAACAAGGACCTGCGTTTGCCGCAGGCCTACCAGCTGCCCATTGCGATCGTGCAGAACGACCGCGGCGGGTCCGCACCGGAGGTGTTCACCGCGTCGCTCAAGGAGAGCAAGCGCGCGACCGTCGTGGGAGCGAAGAGCGTCGGCTGCCTTGGTGCCACGAGCCCCACACACATGACCGACGGCGCGGAGCTCGCGGTGGCCGTCCAGGAATTCACCGGCGCGGTCACGGGTACGAAGTACAACAACAACGGGATCACGCCGGACGTAGCGGCCGATGATCCGACGGCCGTCGACAAGGCCCTCGAGCTCCTCAAACAGAAGATCTGATCGGCATCCGGCACGACCGGACACCTGTTCGGTCGGCCGTTCGTCAGTCCCCACGATGTTGTGGCTTTCGACAGGGCTTACGCGTGGCGCGGACCCGCGCCGGTCGCTGTGACGCATTTGGTACCAATGGGCCATTGGCGAACATGCGCCGGCCTCGCTATGGTCCTGCGCACGCGTCGGTGAGGAAGGGGAGACCCTGCGCTTGAGGAGCATCGTCAAGGTCACTGCGCTGCCGCTCGAGGTGGTCGGGCCTGTCCCCGACGTGATCGCCCGCGCGAAGGAAGGCGATCGGTCGGCGTTCGCCGAGCTCTACGACCGCCACGTCGATTCCGTCTACCGCTACCTCCTCTATCGCGTGCGCGAGCCATCCGACGCGGAGGATCTGACGAGCGAGGTCTTCACGCGGGCGTTCGCGAACATCCATCGCTATCGCTGGCAGGGCAAGTCCTTCCTCGCGTGGCTCTACACGATCGCGCGCAATGCCGTGACGGACCGTCGTCGTCGCGACCGGCCGACGGTGGATCTCGACAATGCGTACGGCGTCGCCGAAGAAGGCCCGACCGCACATGAGCGAGCGGTGCACGGTGAGGCCGTCGACGCACTGCGCGGCGCGGTGAAGCACCTCACGACGGAGCAGCAAGAAGTCATCGTCCTGCGGTTCGTCGAGAACATGTCGAGCCGACAGGTCGCGAAGGTGCTCGGCAAGAACGAGGGTGCGATCCGCGCCCTGCAGTTCCGAGCTCTCGGCCGTCTAAGAAAGCTCTTAACGAGCGAGGTCGCCTGACAGTTGGGGGGCCTTGCCCCCCGGCCCCCGCCCTACACTCGATCGAGGAATTCAGTGATCCGCCTCCGAACGTTCGTCCCCTTGCTCGCCGTCGTGCTGCTCACCGCGTGCTCGCTCGTCCCGGCCGAGCTCCAGCGCGAGCTGCTTCCTTCGAACACGTCCTACAAGACGGCCGAAGCCGCATACCAGGTCCTCATCGAGCGACACGTGGACAAACCCGCGTCGAACGTCCTCCTCGCCGGCGCCCTGAATGGGGCGACCACCGAGGTCCAGAAGGAAGTCCCGAACGCGACGTTCCCGGATGGGCCGCTGGCGCTCACCGGAAGCACGTGGTCAGACTTCGCCAAATTCTCCGACCGCTTGGACGCCGTGCTCAAAGCGGTCCCGTCCGCCGATCGCACGCTCGTCGAGCGCGCGGCGGTCGACGGCATGGCCAAGTCGCTGAACGAATGCCACACGTACTACCTGGATCCGACGCGCGCCAAGGGCTTCAACCAGCCGCAGCCGCCGGTCTCCGGCATCGGCGTCACGTGACCGTGGACGGTGCTGACGTCACCAACCTGCAGACCGACGAGGTGGCGAACAAGGTACGGGGCGCCGAAGGCACAGCCGTCACGATCGGCGTGCTCCGCGGATCGCAGAGCCTTTCCTTCACCCTGGCGCGCGCTCGGTTCTCCGTGCCACTCGAGACCGACTCGATCGTCGACGGCACGAGCATCGGCCGGATCGAGGTGCCTCAGCTCGTCGGCGCGGTCGCAGACGAAGTCTCGAATGCGGTGAGGCGCCTCAACGCGACCGGCGCGAACGCCCTCATCCTCGATCTGCGAAGCGATCCGGGCGGCGACCTCTCCGCGGCCGTAGACATCGCCAGCATCTTCGTACGTCAGGGGACACTCGTGTACCAGACAGGCCGCGATGGGAGTCGCACGCCGCTCGACGTGAACCGGCGCTACTACATCAACAGCCCCAAGCCCCTCGTCGTTCTCGTGAACAAGAACTCAGCATCCGGAGCGGAGATCATCGCCGCCGGCATCCGGGCGAACGACGCAGGCACGGTCATCGGCACGCAGACCGCGGGCTGTGTCGGGACCGGTCAGCCGCGCGACCTGCCTGACGGCGGACTACTCCTTGTGACCATCACCAAGATCCAGGACGCGAAGACCGGCGCCGAGCTCAACGGGCCGGGCCGAGGCATCGTGCCCGACCAGGTGGTCGATCAGCCGACTGGCGCGGCGGGCGATCCGCAGCTGGATGCGGCGGTCGCATTCCTCAAGACCAAGATCGCGCGCTCGACCACTCTGCCCGCCCTCCGCGAGGCCGCCTAAGCCGCACCGCCACGGCCTTCGAGGTGGCGCTTCCGATGCGCCTCCGAGTGCCGGACGAGGTCATGCGGCCAGTGGTCCCGGTGCTTCGTGGCAAAGACCTGCGGTCGGACGGTGCGAAGCGTGCTCATGACCTCGCGATGCAGCCGGCGATGCCACGCGACCACATCTCGAGCCGGCCTCTCATGCCACTGCTCGTAAATCCAGCGGTTCTCTTGATGCACGGTCCGACCGCTGGGCCGCACCTCGTGCGGTCGGCCCGCGATCGTCTCCATCTGCCACTGCTTCCAGAACAGGATGTGCGCGAGAGCGTCCTTATAGGTCCAGTGCTCGCGAGACCCCCGGGCGCCCTTTCCGAAACCCGGCACGGGACGGTCGAGCCCGCCGCGCGACAGCGTGCGCACCGCCCGGTCGAGGGCGTGGTATTCCGCCTCCACGCGGCGCATGACGCCCTGGCGCGTATGCCTGATCGTCGTCACGGCACCCTCACCGAAAGCCTCAGACCTGTCGCGTCGACTCGGTGGCGCTGCAGGCTAACCCACCTCGCGGCCGAACCCGGCTGCCTCGCTGTAGAACCAGCCATCGAGATCGGGGGTCTCGACTCCCGCCTGCGCCAGCGTGACCTTGATCTCGGTGCGGTGCTCCATGCCGTGCTCGAAGGCGTGCAGCAGAAAGAAGCTTCTCGGATAGCGATAGGTCTTGCCCTCGTATGGAAGATCGACGCTCTCCTCGTCAGTGAGGCTCGCGGCGATGGCGATGAGCTCGTCGCTGCTCGCGGCCGCGAGCTCGCGGATCGTCGGAAGTCCCGGCCACGGATCGACCACACGCCCCTCGCCCTCGTGCTGCCGGCCTTTGGTCCGCAGGATGAACGTCAGCTGCGATCCGACGAGATGCGCGAACAGCTCGCGGACCGAGCGTGAGGCGGTGTTCGCGCGGAGGTCGAGCTGCGCTTCGCTCAGCCTGCTGCAGTCCTCGATGAGCCGCAGGTTCGCCCACCGGTTGTAGCGGAAGAATTCGGACAGCGCCGCGTTCTTCGTCAGCTTGCTGCTCCAAGCGCCAGGAGCCCCAGCACGAGGATCGCGATCCCCGCGTACTGGTTCGGCGCGAGCCGTTCGCGAAGCGCGGCGACCCCGAGGATCGCCGGCACGATCGGGTACGCGCCGCTCCCCGTGGCGGTGATCGACGCAAAGCCGGTCGCGATGCCCAGACCGAAAAGCGCGTTGGCGAGTGTGTCGAGGACGCCGACCGTCGTCGCCTGCGCGAGCGCGCGGCGGTCGCGGAACGCCCGGAGATCGATGCGCCGCGTCAAGATGTACGTGCCCACGAACACGAAGCTCGTCATCCTCAGCAGCAGGATCATGACCGTCCAGTCATAGGCACGCGTGGCGATCGCGAACAGGGCGCCCCAGATGCCGAAGCCGATCGTCGCGATGAGGCCGATGCGCACGCCCGGCACCGGACGTCCGAGCGTCGCGCGAAGCTCGCGACCATCGGTCGAGGTCGCGACGACCCCCACGAACACCACTCCGGCGGCGATGGCCTGGGCTGGGGAGAGTCGTTCACCGAGGAAGACCACGACGAGGAGCACGGTGATCGCGACGTATGACGCGACGACCGGGGCGACGACCGCGATCGGGCCGAGCGCGAGGGCGCGGTAGAGCGCCGATACCGAGATCACGCCGAGAACGCCAAGGACCACCGCGAAGGGGACTTGCCCGGATTCGACCGTCGGCCAGCGGCCGAGGATCAAAAGCGCAGCCGCGTACGAGACCAACCCCGTGCCCTGCATGCCAAACGCCGTGCGGACCGCGCCCACCCTACGTGCGCAGAGTCCCGCCGCGTAATCTGCGAAGCCCCAGACGACCGCGGCGCCGACCCCGAAGAGAAGAGCTTCCAGCTAGACGACGAGCTCGCGTGGCGCCTGGGTGAGATCGCGCGCGCCATCGGCGGTGATGACCAGCATGTCCTCGAGGCGAACTCCGCCGATCTTCGGATCGTAGATGCCGGGCTCGATGGTGACGACGTCGCCTGCGATCAGCGGCTTGATGCCTTGGCGATTGATGTTGGGCAGTTCGTGGATCTCGAGTCCGACACCATGCCCGGTCCCGTGGATGAACCCCCGCGGGGTCTGGTCTGCGGGATTCCGCTGCTGCCCTGGGCGCAGCGTGTCGTAACCAGCGGTCCAGATGATGTCTTCGACAAGCTCGTGTACCTCTCGTCCGGTGACACCGGGCCGAAGCGCTTTGATGCCGGCGTCCTGCGCGCGCATGACGATGTCGTACATCTTGCGGATCTCTGGAGCCGGGGCGCCTTTCGAGACGGTCCGTGTCATGTCCGCCCAGTAACGTGACTTCTTGTGTTGGGGAAAGATGTCCATGACGATCGGCTCGTTGGCATGCAGGGGCCCGGTGCCGATCTGATGGGGGTTGGCCGACTGTGGGCCCGGCGCGCAGATCGCGCCATCTGATGCATACCCGCGCTCGAGGAGCACGGTCTCGACGATCGCCCGGAGGCGCTCGGCGGTGAACACCGCGCCGTCGAGCTCGAGCGTGGCGTCCGGTCGGACCGTGGCGCGTCGGATCGCATCGATCCCCGCGCGCCACGCGTCCTCGGTGGCGCGCTGAGCCGCCTCGATGGCCTCGACCTCGTCCGGACGCTTCGCGCGGCGGCGCTCGGGAAGGTCCGTCGCGACCACGAGCTCGACGCCGCCGGCGCGTAGACGCTCCGCGAGGCCGATCGGAAAGTAGGGGGGAACCGCCACGCGATGCACGCCGCGCTCGTCGAGAAGGTTTTTGATGATGGCCGCATCGAGAGCCGTACCGATCACGTTCTTGCTGGCGAGCTCCTGGGCCCCGAACTCGTTGGCATTTCGGACCTGCGTCGCGCGCGATTCGGCGCGGGCGCGTCCTTCCTCGAGAGAGCTCGCCACGACGACGAGCTCCTCGACTTCTTCCAGCGCGATGATCGGGTCCGGCGTCAGCAGCCTCGTCGTGTGGTAGACGTCCGGGAAGCGGTATCCGTCCGCGAAGAACAGCAGCGGCAGCGGCTCGCCCGCGCTCACGCGAGCCAGACTACGCGTCTCAGGGCTTGCGGGCGCCATCGCTTGACCTCGCGAGCACTATCGGCCCAGTGGACGCGGCACGGATCGCGGATTTCCTCGCCGAGAGCCCGCTGTTCGCGTGTCTGAGCCCGACCGATCGCCTTGCGCTTGCGGGCAAGATGCGGGCACGCCACTTCGCGCGCGACGAGGTGGTCTTCCATCGCGACGACGAAGCCGGACACGTGTTCCTCATCGTCGCTGGAACGGTGAAAGTCTCGGTGCCCGACGACTCGGGGCGCGAGGTCGTGATCGCTCTCGAGCGCGGGGGCGACGTGTTCGGGGACTTGGCCCTCTTCGACGAGGCGAAGCGATCGGCGACGGTGACGGCGATGACCGAGACGTCCGCGCTCGCACTCGGCCGCGCGGACTTCATGAACGTGCTCGAGCGCAATCCCGAAGCGATGCGGCGCATGCTCGGTCTGCTCGCAAAGACGGTGCGGAGAAGTACCGGACATGTCGAAGACCTCGTCTTCCTCGACCTTCCGGGACGGGTCGCGAAATGCCTGCTCGACATCTCCGAAGCCTCGGGGACCGAGCGCGTCGAGCTCACGCAGGAGGACCTCGCGGCGTTCGTCGGCGGCGCGCGGGTATCGGTCAATCGCGTGCTGGCCGAGTTCGAGGGGCGCCACGCGATCGTGATCGGCCGGGGGCACATCGACATCGTGGATCGAGACCTGCTCAGACATGAGATCCGGTACTAATGCGAGGCGGCCTCCTTGCGGAGGCCGCCCGCGCTAGTGCTTCGATGCCGCTTAGCTGGTGAGCTGGGGGTCGTTGGTACCGGTGTTGCCGATGGCGTCGCCGGCGCCGTGGTCCGGCAGTGCTGTCGTCGAGGCGTCCGGGTTGAACGAGTGTGAGATGTCTTCAGCTTGGTCCGAACTCAGGTTCGGATCGGTCGCGTACTTGGTGGCCTCGTCGCCCGAGAGGAACGCATCCTGGTTCGCCGCGATCGAATGGCTCATGTCCTCGAGGGCATCTGAGCTCGGAGCAGCGAGAGAAGCGTCCTGGCTCGCGGCGATCGAGTGGCTCATGTCCTCCAGCGCGTCCGTGCTCGGCGAGCCTTGCACGCCGCCGGTGTGGAACGCTGGCGCGTAGGCATCCGCCGCGTCCGGGTCGATCATCGCGCTGCTCGCGCTCGTGTCGCCCGACGCGACCGCCGTTGTGTCCGGCGTGTCGAGATCGCGGATGCGTGAGACACCGCCCACGTCGCTCGAGGCGACGCCGGTCGTGTCCGGCGTGTCGAGGTCGTGAATCCGAGAGACACCACCTGTCGCGTCGCCCGAGGCGACCGCGCTGGTGTTCGGCGTGTCGAGGTCGCGGATGCGCGAGACGCCGCCTGTGACGTCACCCGACGCCACCCGGCCGGTGTCCGGAGTGTCGAGGTCGCGGATGCGTGAAACGCCGCCGGTCGTCTGGTCGCTCGCGAGATATCCGGGGCCAGCGGTGTCGTCGCCGCTGTACGTAGCCCCGCGCAGATCTACCGGCTCGGTGTCGTGCAGACGGCTCGCGACGGTGGCATCGCCACCGATTCCAAGCGATCCCTGACGTCCCGCGGCACTCGCCGCGATGTTGTCGGAGATCCCGCTCGCGTCGGTCGGCTGGCTGTTGGCGGTGAGCTGCCCTTCGTCGGTGGCGACACCCATCGCGTTGATGTCAGCGGATCGACCGGCGGAGAACGCGTGGCTCTGGTCTTCGATCGCGTCGGCGTTCATGGCTCGAGAGGTGTCCTGGAAGGCAAACGCCTCCGGGCTACCCTCCACCGGGGCAACGAGTCCTGATCCTTGGAGCACGCCGGGCGCGACGTCCCGAACCGCGCTGCGGACCGTTCCTTCGACGTCGCCCGCGCTGGTCGCGTCCTGCATCCCGGGGCCCTCTGATCCGAGGAGCCTGCCGGGCTGGCTGCCGTCGGCAACGTCCGCCGAACGGCTCGCCCCGAAGGCGTGGCTTTGGTCTTCGATCGCGTCGGAGCTGGGAGCCTGGCCGCTTAGGTTGGGATCGCCGAAGGCCTGCGAACCCGAGGCGTTGCCCGGATCGAAGTCGGCGTTCCTCACGTTCGTTCCACCGGTGACATCGGCGCTGCTGAGGCGGCCGCCGTGGTCGGCAAGACTCGCTCCACCCACCGACGGCAGCACGCCATCGGTCGAAGCCCGGCTCGCCTGGCCCATCGCGCCGAAAGCCGCGAAGGCCTTGCTCATCCGCTGATCAATTCCGAGGGAACCGAGCTTGCCCGCGTCGCCACTGCGGAGCGCAGCCACCTCGTCGTCGGTCAGCTTGAAGCCGCGAAGCGCCGCCTGCGGATTCGCTTGCAGCTGACGGCGGAACGCGGCGTCGCTGATCGCGCGCTGGATGACCTTATCGAGGTTCTTACTCACTTAGTGCTCCTTTTCACCGCTTTCATGCGGTGAATCTGCGCCCCATGCGGAGGCGGCTCGACAGGCTGGCTCACTCGGCTTGTGTGATCTACCTAACCTTCCCTCCCCTTCTCGCTTCCTACTCGAGCTCCGGCATGTCGACCGGCTCGCCTCTTGGACGACAAACGCCGCAGTGGATGGCATCTTCGACCACCAGCGCCCGGATGGTTTGATGTCGCGATCCTTTGAAGAGCTCCAGGACGAACGGATGGTTCTTCGCATGCTCACGGCACGTTCCCCTGCCGCAGAATCGGCAAGCGGCGAGCGCCGTCCGTTCGCACTGCCAGCAGTCCATCAGCTCCGCGCCACCGTCCCCCCAAGACCGGCATCGACATAATGGGCCGTCCGGGCCCGGAAATCACGTGCTTTTTCGCCTGAGGCTTTTACCAGCGCGACGAAGTCGGCGAGCTCGAGGGTGGCAACGGCAAGCGGGCCCTCGGCGGTGACGGTCGCCGACCTGGGCCGCGCGAAGAGCAGCGCGAGGTCGCCAAAGCCGTCGCCCGGTCCAAGCGTTCGGACCGATTGGCCATCCGGCAAGGTCACCCGGGCATGTCCTTCGCGGATGACGTAGTAGCGGTCGCCGGGGTCTCCAGCCCAGAAAACGACCTCGCCATCGGCGAAGCGCTCCGTCCGCATCCGCGCCACGATTCTCGTGAGCTCCTGGCCGTTTAGCCCTTTGAAGAAGGGCAGCCCGGCTAAGGCGGCGCGCTCGTCGCGGTTCGCTCGGATCCGTGCGGCGACCTCATAACGGTCCTTTACCCAACGATTGAAATGACCGCGTCCGAGGGACCAGAGCTCGACGGGCTCGAGCGCCTCGACAGTCGCGGAGCGGACGCTTCGGTCGAGAAGAGCAAGCTCTCCGAAGCCCTCGCCGGGGATGATCGTCCCGTAATCGGTGCCGTCCGGCGCGATCGCACGCAGCCGCCCAGAGCGGACGAGATAGAAGCGGTCGCCGACGCTCCCGGCGGCGAAGACGATGGCGCCGACATCGAATCGTTCGATTTGCAGGTGTGAGGCGAGCGCAGCAAGCGAGGGCCCGCTCATCCCCGCCAGGAATCGAACCCGCGCGAGCAGGCGAACACGTTCTGTGAGCTCCTGCGCCACGAGCCGCGCGCGCCGGGCGGCCGAGAGACGGAGCGCAGCCCGTGTCATACCGAACAACCGGGCGGCGAGGGCGATGGCGAGTGGACCCACGAAAACAAGTGCGATGAGGAGGAGGACGAGAACACCGACGGCTCCGAGCTCAAGCAGCTCGCGAGCCGCGACGACGATGCGCGAGCGCCAGACGAGTACCGAGAGAAGAAGAGTCGCGAACGAGATCAAGATCGCGACCGATCCGAAGACCGCGAGCCCGACCTCCTCCAGCGTCCAACGGGCACGGCGCCGGATCTTGCGAATGGCCTGACCGCGAACGAACGCGAGTGCGCGCTGGCGAAGGAACGGTGCGTCCAGTGCGTCGACGAGGATGTGATAGCCGTCGAGCTCGAGGATCGGGAGCAGGTTCAGGAAGAACTGGAAGACCAAGAGGCTCGCCGCTTTGAACCCAAGCTCGCCGACGAGGGTCCCCGGTGTCGCGGCGGCGACGATCGCACACGCGGCCGCGACCGTCGCGCCGGCGAATGGTCCGGAGAGCGAAACGATGACGCGCTGCCAGCGCGAGCCCAGGCTCATGTCCGTCGCATCGACATACGCACAGGGGAAGAGGTAGTACATCGCAAGGCCGAACCTGCGGACGCGGCGCCCGAAATGCCGGATCGCGAGCGCGTGACCTGCCTCGTGGATCGATATCGAGAGCACCTGCAGCGCGGTCAGCACGACAAGACCGAGAACGTAGGAGCCATTGACGGTGATCAGCTGGTTCGCCGGTACGCGGGTCTCCTCGAACCAGAGCACCAGCCCGTAGAGGGAAAAGAACGCAAGGAACGAAGCCCCGACGCGCGTGAACGCGAGCCAACCGACGATCCTTCATCGAGATCGCGCGCAGCTTTTCGTAGACGAGTGGCGGTTCCTCGCCGAAGAATCCGTTCGCGTTCATCGCGGCGGTCAGCCGCGCGAGGCGTTCGAGCGCGAAGGCGCCGGACCGCTCGAGATGGTCGACGAGGACCTGCTGCACGGAGCGGCGCCCATCCATGAGCTCATAGAGCGCGACGTCCTCGGGCTCGAGGCGCAGATAGCGACCCGCGCCTTTGTCGCCGCTCGGATTCTTGATCACGGTATATCGACCGCCGCCGCGCCGACGCAGGTCCGCGCGTTCGATGTCCGGACGTGGCGTCGGCACGAACGACGCATAGTCCAGACGACTACCGAGGATCTCCCAGACGTCGACCACTGCCCCTCCCCCGCTGTGCGCCTGAGGTTACGACCGCACGAGGAATTGGTCGAGAGGCGACAAGCGAGCGGTCGCCGCATCAGCACAGGCTCGCGGCCAGATCGGACTCGAGGAATGGCGCGGGATTATCGGATCTCGCTTTCGACCGAACGCTCCCAGGCCGCCCGATCGTGAGCGAAATAGACCCGGGCTGGATCGAGCTTGTAGAACGTCGCGATCCAATCCGGATAGGGACCGTGCGGCTCGCCAGCGCGAGCGAGCTCGTGCGAGTACCGATGGCGGGCGTAGTCCGATGAGAAGTTGAGGGCTTGACCGGCGAGGATCACCCGCCCCTGCGCGGTCTCGACGACGAGCGACTGATGCCCCGGGGAGTGGCCCTGCGTCGGGATGATTCGAATTCCCGGCCACGGCTCCGCCTCGCCATCGATCTCCTCCGGCTTCGCTTCGGCGAAATCGATGACGTGCGGCAGGTATGTGTACTCGGCGTCGCTGCGGGCATGCTCGACCTCGGCCTTTTGAACGAAGATCGGCACGCCGGCGAAGTGATGGTTGCCGCCGGCGTGATCCGGATGGAAATGACAGTTCGCGATGGCCGCGATGTCGGCGATCGATCGCCCTGCAGCACGCAGCGCCTCATCGATCGGACGCATGTACACAGGTCGGAAGCGGTCGACGAGCTTCTTCGGCTCGGGCGAAAAGCCGGTGTCGAAGAGGAACAACCCCTTCGGGTGCTCGACGAGGAACGCGGTCACGACGATCCGCTCGTTCGCGAATGGGCCGTCGGCGGGCATGGTGTAGTGACCGGTGTGAATGGGTTGGATCCGCGCTCGCGCCACGAGCGGTCAGACTAGCCTCGTGAGCGATCTCGCTGGATTCGTCGCGCTCGCGATCGTTGTCATGGTCACGCCCGGTCCCGACACCGCCCTCACGATCCGCAACACGCTCATCGGCGGTCGTACGTCGGGTGTCGCGACCGCGGTGGGCGTCGCGTTGGGACAGGCGACGTGGTCTCTGGCGACGAGCGCGGGGATCTCGGCCCTCATCGCCGCGGCCGAGCCGGCGTTCGTCGCGCTGAAGCTCGCCGGCTCCGCGTATCTCGTCTTCCTGGGAGCCCAGTCTCTTTGGTCCGCACTGCGCCCAGCGAGTGAGCCGCGACGCCCGGTCACGCGCCGCCGCCTCGGCGGATCGGCCGCGCTGCGTCAAGGGGTCATCAGCAATCTCACGAACCCGAAGATGGCGGTCTTCTTCCCAAGCCTCTTGCCGCAGTTCGTCACGCCGGGCGCAGCCTCTTTCGCGATCCTGCTCGCGCTCGGGCTCACCTTCTGCCTCATGACGCTCACCTGGCTCGTCGCGTACGCGTTCGTGGTCGCGCGGGCAGGGGATGTGCTGCGGCGTTCGCGCGTGCGTCGCACCATCGAAGGAGCGACCGGCGCAGTCCTCATCGCGTTCGGAGTCCGCGTCGCGGCAACCCGTTGAGAATCAACATCGCGCACGCGATCGCGCCCGGCGGGGCATCAGCGAATGGCTGAACTCGGGACCGCTGACGCTACCGGCCTTGCGCGGAAAGGTCGTGCTGGTGTGGGTCTGGACGTTCGCATGCGTGAACTGCCAGAACGTGCGGCCACGCGTGAAGCCAGTACGAACGCACCGAGTCTCTGATCGAGGAGCTGCTCGCCGAAGCGATCTAGATCGGTCGGCGAACGCGCGTAGTCACGGGCACGAGCCGTGCTGGATAACCAGCCGTGCTACCCATCGGTGTCGTGTTTGCGTTCATCGGACGACAGCTCGGTCGCGTGCTCGGTCTCGCGTTCAACTGGGCGACGATCGTGTTGTTCGGGCGCGTGCCGAAGGATCGGCAGCTGTTCCTTTCGGGTATGGCCGGCGCGTCGGTCGCGTGGCCGATCGTCCTCGCGGGCATCGCGCTGCCGTCCTTCGCGACGTTCGTGTTCGGGCTGTTCACCGTCCCCGATTGGCTCCATCCCTGGGTCCGCCTCGTCATGCTTGCGCTCGCCGTCGTCCTCCCGCTCGTCGTCGGCGCACTCAGCTCACGTCTTCCCGACGCTGACAAGCGCCCTCGCGGCCGCGCTCTCGCCGCGACGGTGCTACGCGGCTATCCGAACGCACTCGCGCTGTTCGTCGTCATCGCATGGATGATGTTCGTCGCGCCGATCGGCAAGCTCCGCGCGCTCGCCAAGCGCTGGGACAGCGTGCACGTTCCCATCGCGGTCAAGCCAGGCCGCTACGAGCGCGTGGTGGCCGATCTCGCCGGCGCGCTCGAGCGCGCGGGAATCAATGTGAGGCGCCGCCGCGCACCCTGGGCGTACGAGGTGCCGGGTAAGGTGCTCGCGGTGCTCGGCGGCGAGAGCGTGCGCACGCTCGTGCCGACGAGGTTGTCGCAGCTCGCGCACCCCGAGTTCGAGATGACGCTGCATCCCATGGATCTCGCGATGCTCGGCAAGTCGCGGACGCTCGCGCATGCCCGTGCCGCGATCGTGCGTGAGCTCACCTTCACGGAGGCATATCAGACCTGGACGAAAGAGGCGCAGGTATTCGAGGACCGGCTCGCGCGATCCGCTCGCGGCGACGGGGAGCTCGAGACGATCGGCGCCGACCTCAAGAGGGCCGACCTCGACTTCGAGGAATGGGAGATCCTCTATCGGCTGCTGCTGCAGGTGCGGCTGCGGGTCAGCCCGACGGAGAGCGACGAGGTCGACGTGCGCGACGAGCCCGTACCACCGCTTCGCGAGCGTGTCGCCGCCGCGGTGCGCGTGCTCGCCGGGCAGCAGAACGGAGGCGCTCGCTAAGGCGCGAGCAGGGTCTCCTCGCGCTCGAACCTGTCGAGCGCGCGCTCGGCCTCGGCGAGGGTCTTCCCTTCTTCGATCCCCTCCAGAAGCTCAGCTTTGCGCACGCGCCAGCCGAGCCGATACACGAGGTCGCCGCCGATCCACGCACCGATTGACATGAGCGCTACAGCCGTGGCGAGCGCCTCGACCCGCGTCGGACGCCACATCGCCGCGACCACGAAGGCGGCCGCCGCCGAGTTCGTGAGCCCGTGGGTCGTCGCCGGGCGATGCACCTCGTGCTCGGCGGGAATGGTCAGCCATTCCCACCACCCGAGGAGCACCGCCGGCGCGACCGAGATGACCGCGGCGACGGTCGCGGCATCGGCCGCGAACGAAACGCCACGCGATCCCCGCAGACGCGCCGCGACGGAGGCGGCGAACGCCAGCGGGAGGATCCCAATGGGAAGATCCGTGCTCATGGCGTGCAGCGGATGACCCCGCACAACGGGGTGGCGTAGCTTCACGACCAGCCCGGTACGACAGCGACGAGGCGCGACCCCCACGGATCGAAGTCGCGCTCGTCGAGCGCCCCTGCGATGCGCGCCCCGCATTCGCGGAGCGCGTCCTCGCCGCAATGCCACGCGCGGAGCCGAGCTTCCGCGACTACCGGCGCCTCACCGTCGTGGAGATATTCATAGCGCGCGTCGTAGCGATGCTCTCCGGCGCCGCGCCAAACCTCGCGCAGCCGCGTGTTCGGAGCGATCGCTCGCTCGCGGACGAGCCCGGCCGGCATTGACGCGGTCGCGTCGTCCTGCGGGGGAACGTACACCCCATCGATCACGAGAAGGCCGTCACGCGCGAGCAGGCGGCGCGCCTCCGCGACTGCCATCCATCGGTCGTCGTCGTCGAGGAGATGCGCGAACGGGTCGTTCGCGGCGACGATGAGGTCGAACTTCTCGTCGAGCGGAATGTCGCGCATATCGGCCTGTACGAAGGTGAACGGCGGATCGCCGTCGCCAAGGAGCGCCGTCGAGATATCGAGGCCCACAACCTCGCGGTGGGGATCGTCGGCGTGCAGCGCCATCGCGATGCGGCCGCCGCCGCAGCCGAGGTCGAGGATCCGCCGCGGCTCGATGCGACGCGCGAGGGCGATCCACTCCGGAAGGTCCCCGCGCTCGCGCACCTCATCGCTGTAGTACGGGGCGACGACGCGATAGAAGCCGTCGATCGCCGGATCGCCGCGCGTGAGCAGCACGAGACCTCGCTAGAGCAGCGGCCGTGCCAGCCGTTGAGGGGGCTTCGCCCCCTTAAGACCCCTGCGTTCGCGGTACATCCGTACCAAGGTCGTCTTGGGCGAGTCGTAGAAGTGGTCGCGGACCTCTTCGCTCCACGGCACCGGTTCCGGCTCGACGCGCGTTTTCGCGGATGACTCCGCGAGCGCGGCGGCGCCGGGCTTGGGACTGCCGTCGGCACGCCAGAGACCGAAGTGGCGTTCGTGCGGCGCCTGATCGAGCGGCGGTTCGTTCCAGATCGTGCTTGCGTAGTCGGCAAAGCACCACGTCAGCGCTCCGGTCGCGCCGGTTTGTTGGAGGCCTCGCATCGCGGCAGACAGGTATGAGCGCGCGTCGTCTTCGCCAAGAAGCATCGCGCCGCTTTGGCGCTCAGCGTCGGGATCGCCGTCTTGTGTGGGAGCGCCGAGCTCGGTGAAAAGCACGTCCTTCCCGCCGAGCCATCGGGTGATCGCAGCGAGAAAGGCGACGAACGCTTCGTCCATCGGGCCGGCCGACCACGACGCGTAGATCGGGTACCCGTGCATCGAGAGGACGTCGCTGACGCGCCCTGCTTCCGCGGGGCCGATGCGCCGGTCCTCCTCGAGGTCCTCGAGATGGATCCCAATCGTCAGGTGGCAGCCACCATCGACGGAGCGGATCGCGTCCGCGACGCGATCGAGCCAGCGCAGACCCTCATCGCGCGTTGCCGGTACGCAGCAGTTGGAATTCTCGTTGCCGAGGTCCCAGCCCCAGAGGGCGGGATGTCCGGCCAGAGCGCGTGCGCACTCGCGGGCAAGCGTGACTTGCGCACGGGCGATGTCTTCGTCCGCGTACCAATTGCGGATGCCGCGATCGACGACCCGCTCGCCGGCGATGACCCGGAAGCGGGCCCGTTCCCGCGTACCTCCGAGGGCCCACTCGGGAATGAAGTTCGCGCCGCTCATGTGCCCGGTGAAGAGCGTGGGGATGACCTGGAGCTGCGAGCGCGACGCGACGTCCGCGACGGTGCGAAGATGGCTGAGCGCCTCGTCCGAGACCGTGAAGGGTTCCGGCTGAAAATCCTCCCAGAGGAGGAAGAAGCGCACGATGTCCGCGCCAGTGCCGCGTACGCGCGTGAAGTCGCGCGCGACCTCCTTGGCGTCGAACCTTCGCCACCACCTCATCGCGCTTGACGCGGGCCAGTAGTTGACGCCAGTGTGGAAGCGCCCACTCACATCAGACACGCGCCGACGCGGCGACACGGTCGTAGACGCGAAGGTAGTCGTCGACCATGCGATCGCGGCTGAAGCGCTCGGCGACCCGTGCCCGCACCTTGCTTCGATCGAGCGCTGCCGCCCGACGGACCGCATCGATCGCGCCAGCGATGTCGTCGACGACAAAACCGGTCACTCCGTCGTCGATGACCTCCGGTACCGAGCCGCGTCGAAAACCGATGACCGGCGTTCCGCAAGCCATCGCCTCGATCATCGAGAGCCCGAACGGCTCGGCGAAATGGACGAGATGAAGCAGCGCGAGCGAACTGCCGAGCAGCTCGTCGCGATCGCGGGGCCCGAGCGATCCGACGTAACGGACTCGCTCGCCATCGAGGTGCGGTGCGATCTCGCGCTCGAAGTACGCGCGGTCGTGGACGATCCCAGCGATCACGAGCGGCAGGCCGGCCGCGCTCGCCACCGCGACGGCCTCGGCCACACCTTTGTCGGGATGGATGCGCCCGAGGAAGACCAGGCCCGGGCCGGGCTTCTCGATCAGGGTGAATTCCGCGAGGTCGATGCCGTGGTACACGGTCGCGACGTAGTGGAGGTCGGGATCGCGGTCGGCATCGCTGATCGACACGTAGCTGGTGCGCCCGTCATACCTGCGGTAAGCGGGACGGATCCGATTTGATGAGAAGCCATGGATCGTCGTGACCAGCGGCGTCGAAACGAGCCCGCCGTAGCTGAGCGGCAGGAAGTCGTAATGGTTGTGGATGAGATCGAAGCTCGCGGCCTTCTCGAAGGCGTTCGCGATGTGGAGCGACTCCCACACCTTGGGATCGAGCGACTCGTCCTCGGCGAGCGGGCGCGGGCAGATCCCATCCAGCCGCGCGCTCGTGAGACTGTCCGCGGTCGCGAACAGCGTTACGTCGAGACCCCGCTCGACCAGCCCCTCGGTGAGAAGGGACACGACGCGCTCCCACGGCCCGTAGTGCCTCGGCGGCACGCGCCAGGAGATCGGCGCGAGCATACCGACGCGCACGCGCTAGCCGCGCGAGCCCGAGCCGGCGTCCTCCTCGACCCGCTCACCCTCGATTCGGCCACGCCAGCCGCCAGTCGGCGCCCCGCGCGACTCGACGAATTCCTTGAAGCGCTTCAGATCGCCCTGCACGCGCAGGTCGTCAGCTCCAAGAACGTCGCCGACGCGCTCGGTCGCGTCCTTCGGCTCCCAATGGAGCTCGAGCTCGATCTTGGTCTTGTCGCCATCGTGTGGTTCGAACCGGACGACGCCTTCGTTCGGCGCGCCAGAGATGCTCCGCCACGCGATGACACGGTCGGGCTCCTGCTGATAGATCTCTGCGTCCCATTCCTCGACTCTGCCCCCGACGCCCGCGCGCCAATGCAGCCGCTTTTCGTCCAGCTGTTGGACCGACTGGACGCCTTCCATGAAGCTCGGGAACTCCTCGAACTGTGTCCACTGGTCGTAAGCGACTCGGACCGGGACATCCACCTCGATCGACTTCTTCAGCTTCGGCATCGCTCAAGCCTCCTCCGTCACTTCTTCCATGAGCTCCATCTGCGCCTGTTCTTTGAGTGCCACCATTTCCGCGCCGAGCGTTTCGAGCTGGTCTTCTGAGAAGATGCTCTTGGTCTTTGGGAAGAGCTCTTTCTCCTCTTCTTCGATGTGGTGCTCGAGGTTCTCGCGGAAGACCTTGAACGCCGGCAGCCACTTCTCGTCGCCGGCCGCGATGGTCGAGATTTCGTCCAGCAGGTCGTCGACGACGCCATGTTCCACGTACGACTCGAGGACGAGGTCCTTGGCCTTCTCGTGCTTTTGGAGCCTCGGATAGAAGATCTCTTCCTCGATCCGCTCGTGCACCGTGAGCTCGTCGACGATCGTCTGGAAGAGCTCTTCCCGCTGCTTGGTCGAACGCGCGGTGGTGCCCTCCACCTCCTTCACGAGCTTCTTGACCTTCTGGTGGTCCTCTTTGAGCAGGCTCAGCGCGTCCATGGAGGTCTCCTTCTTAATCGCGTTGTTTGTCCGCGATGCGTCGGCGGTTGGCCCGACCCCGTTTCGCGCGAGCCTTTTCGGCCAGACGCGCCCGGGTCTGATTCGGCTGCTGTGTTGGCGGCTGACCGGCGCGATTGCGCGCCTCTGGGCGTAATGGCACGCGGCGCCGTCGCGCAAGAGCGGTGCCACGGGTGGACAATCTGCGCCGCCGCGCAATCTCGGCTTTGTCACAAAACCGCTGCCGTCGGTGCTTCATGAGGGAATGGGACTCTCGGTGACGCTCCCGGCGAGTGGCCACGACTCCCGCGCGACCGCCCTGCCGATCGCGTTCGAGCGGCTCTTTCGGACCGAGTACGGGCGCGTGGTCGGGATCGCGAACCGCATTCTCAACGACACGGCTGAGGCAGAGGACGTCGCGCAAGAAGTCTTCTTTTCTTTCTATCGGACCCATGCCGCGGACGCGAGTTATGCAAGCGCGTGGCTCCACGCGGCGGCGGCGCATTCCGCGCTCAACGCGCTACGCGCGCGGGCTCGTCGTGATCGGCGGGAGGCAGCGGACGCCGTGGCGCCCGATGCCGCGGACCCAGCCGACCCAGCGGCGCGGGTCGTCGCCGCCGAAACGCGCGACGAGGTACGCGCGGTCCTCGCCCGGCTGCCGGAGCGCTCGGCGGCCCTGCTCGCGCTCCGCTACTCGGGACTCTCGTACGCCGAGATCGCCGCGGCGCTCGATGTCCGCGCATCGAGCGTCGGCACGTTGCTGCGACGCGCGGAAGAAGCCTTCCGGAGGGAGCTGGCATGAACGATCAAGAGAACATCGAGCACGCGCTCGCGGTGGACGATGCGCCGGTCGACACGGAAGGCGCGCTCGCGCGATTTCGCGCTCGCGTCGGCCGCGAAGGCGTCCTGCCGGTAAGCGCGGCGCCACGACGACGGATCGCCGCGCGGTGGCTGCAGGCGCTCGCTGCGGCCGCGGCCATCGTCCTCGTCGCGAGCGGTCTAGCGCTGTCCGGTGCGGCGGACTCGATCCTCAAGATCTTCGAGCCAAAGTCCGTCGTCGGCGTACCGCTCACGCAGGGCGACCTCAACACGCTCGGCCAAGCCTGCGCAGGACTCGAGCTCGAGCAGTGCCTCGGCGCGTACGGGACCTTCGCCTGGGACACGCCCCCACAGCCGAAGGAGGTCACCACGCTCGCCGCGGCCTCGAGCGCCGCGGGCTTTTCGGTCAAGACGCCGTCCTCGCTGCCGATCGGCGTGACCGGCCAGCCGCGCTATGGCGTGATCAACAAGTCGAGCGCCACGTTCACCTTCAGCGCCGACGCGACGCAGCGCACCGCCGCGAAGCAGAGCCGGACCACGCCGCCGCTGCCTGCGAACATCGACGGGAGCAAGCTGTTCATCACCGGCGGTCCGGCGGTCGTGCAGATTTGGGGCGTGCCGCAGAGCTCGAGCCCGACCGTCGGCTCGGGCATGCCGACCCTCGTCGTCGGCCAGGCGAAGAGTCCGGTCGTGTCGAGCGACGGCGTGACCGTGGCGGAGCTGCAGAGCTACTTGCTCGCCCAGCCGGGCGTCTCGCCGCAGCTCGCCGCGGCGATCCGCGCCATCAGCGATCCCGCGAGCACCCTCCCGGTTCCGGTGCCGGCCGAGCTGGCCGTCTCGCACCAAGTGACAGTCCAAGGCGTGAGCGGGCTCTTCATCGGTGACAACACCGGGATCGCAAGCGCCATCCTCTGGCAGAAGGACGGCATGATGTTCGAGGTGATCGGCGCTCTGACAGAGCGGCAGGCCCTCGATGTCGCCAACTCGATGAAGTAGGTGGCGTCCGCGGCCGCGATCGAGCTTGCCCACGTCACCAAGCGTTATGGAAAGGTCGTCGCTCTCGACGACCTTTCGCTTTCGGTCACGAGCGGCGTCTTCGGATTCCTCGGGCCGAACGGCGCCGGGAAGACCACCGCCGTCAAGATCCTTGTCGGACTCGCCCGACCGACCGCGGGGGGCGGCTCGCTCGCGGGCGCCAGCTTCGGCAGCAAGGCCTCCCTGCATAAGATCGGCTACCTCCCGGAGCTCTTCCGATACCAATCCTGGCTCACCGCGCGCGAGGTGCTGGCGCTTCATTGCGAGCTGGCTGGGCTGGAGCGATCGCGCTGGGCGGCCGAGATCGACAGGATCCTGGCCACCGTGGGCCTTGCGGATCGGGGAGGCTCGCGTGTTGGCACGTTCTCGAAGGGGATGCAGCAACGGCTCGGGCTTGGGATCGCGCTCATCGGCGACCCCGCGGTCGTCCTCCTGGACGAGCCGACGAGCGCGCTCGATCCGGTGGGTCGTCACGACGTGCGCGAGATCATCCGCGCCTTGCGCGAACGAGGCGCGGTCGTGTTCCTCAATTCGCATCTCCTCACCGAGGTCGAGCAGGTCTGCGACAGCGTCGCCATCGTCGATCGCGGCAAGGTCGTCGCGCAAGGTGTGCTCGCCGACCTCCTGCGCACCTCCTCGGTGCGCCTGCGCGCGAGCGGTCTGTCCCGAGAGGGCCGCGCCGCGCTCGCACGATTCGGTGAGATCGACGACGGCGCCGACGGCGCGATCCTCATCCGCGGCGTCGAGATGGAGCGCATCCCCGACGTCGTGAGCGAGGCCGTGCGATCGGGCGCGCGCATCTACGCCGTCGAGCCGCAGCACGAAACGCTCGAAGAGCGCTTCCTGCGACTGCTGGGTCAATGAGATGACGGCCACGTTCGTCGTCGGACGTCAGGTGATCGCCGAAGCGGCGCGGCGAAAGCTGCTCCTGGCCCTGGTGCTGCTCACCATCGTCGTGATCGCGCTGACCGTGTGGGGCATCGCACGGATCGAGGATCTGCGCAGCGCCGGCCAGCCGCTCTCCGAGGCGCAGAGGCGGACGATCGTGTCGCAGCTCTTGATCCTCGTGATGTTCATGTTCAGCTGGGTGCTCTCCCTCGCCGCCGTTTTCGTCGCAGCTCCCGCCATCTCGGGCGAGGTCGAGTCGGGGATCGCCCTCGCGCTGCTTTCGCGCCCGATGTCGCGGGCCGAGTACGTCATCGGCAAGTGGCTCGGGCTCGTCGCGCTCGTGCTGGGGTACGCAATCGCGGCCGCGGTGATCGAGCTCGTCGCGGTCCAAGCCGTGAGTGGCTACCAGCCACCGCATCCCATCGAGTTCCTTGCGTTCGTCATGGGTGAGGCGGTCGCCGTCCTCACGCTGACACTCGCGTTCTCGACGCGGATCGCCGGCATGGTCGGGGGCGTCATCGCCGCGATCCTCTTCGGCATCGTCTGGATGGGCGGCATCGTCGGCGGCGTCGGCGCGGCGTTCGGCAACGAGACGATCACGCACGTCGGGACCGCGACGAAGCTCATCCTGCCCACGGACGGGCTCTGGCGTGGCGCGGTCTGGAGTCTCGAGCCGGCCGTCGTGCTCGCGGCGCAAACGGCGCTCGGTCCTGCTGCGGCCGCGAACCCCTTCTTCGCCACCGAGCCGCCACCGGCCGCATATGTGATCTGGTCCGTGCTCTGGATCGCGGCGGTGCTCGCGGTCGCGGTCTGGAGCTTTCGCGGACGAGAGGTGTGAGTGGTTAGCATCGGCGAAGTGACGATCGACCGATCGTTAGGAGAGTTCTCTCGACGCGCCGGCGTGCAGGCATACCTCATCGCAGCGTTTTCGCTCGTTTACGCGGCGGTCTATCTCGCGTTCGTGCGCCGTGACCCGAACGACCACAGCTCCGCCGCAGTCGCCTGGGCGCTGATCGCGGCAGGGGGTCTGTCGGCGACGATCGCGACCGTCGCCGCCGCGGCGCGCATCGGCGGTGATGCGCGGTGGTGGCTCTCCGCACTGGGTGTCGGATACGGATTGCTGTCGGCCGCGCACGGGATCTACGCGGCGATCGCCGAGGTCCAAGGTCTCGCGATCATCGATCCCTCGCCGACGGATCCCCGCGGTCTCGCGACCTTCGGACTCGCCGGCCTGTGGGCGCTCACGCTCGGCCTCGAGATCCGCGCGGGGAACGGGTCACTGCCGGGCGGACTCGGCTGGCTCGCGATCGTCGCGGGGCTCGATCTGATCCTGCTCTTCGTCGCGACGGTCGGTGCGGGCAGCGGACCGACGGTGAGCGCCGGCTGGCAGAACGTCGTCCTTCTCAGCGGCGGACTGGCCTCGGTCATCCTCGTGCCGGCGTTCTGGATCTGGACGGGCCGGGCACTGCGCGCCTAGGCGCGGTCGAGCGCGGCGCGCTTGCGTTGCCGCTCGCCGTGGCCATGGCGCTCGGGATCCCGATGTACGTGATCGCGCGACCGTTCGCGCGGATCGTCGGTCTCGCCGGCGACGACGTGTTCATCTACGAGCTCGGCGGCGCGGCCATGCTCGGATACGCCGTCGCGCTCGCGATCGGCGTGCGCGGAGCACGGTGGTCGCGGTTGCGCTTCGTCGTCGCCGCGGTTTACGCCTTCGCCGTGCTGGCCCTTTTGGCTGGGTTCCTCACATTCGTGTCGGGCGTGGTGAACGGCTTCGTCGCACTCGTCTCGGTCTGGGCGGTCGCGACGGGTTGGATGGCGAGTCAGGTTCTCGTCGCGAGGCGCGGCGTGGTCGCCGGGCCGCGCAACACTGCAAGATGGGTCGTAGCCGTCCTCGTCCTCGCGACGGTCTCGGCCGCCGTGTTCGGCCTGGCGCCGCAAGCTGCGGGACCGTTCGCGGCGCTCATGGGCTATCGCGGCACCGACGAGTACGTCTACCGGCTCGCGGGCGCCGCGTGTTTCGGCTATGCGGTTATGGGAGTGATGGAGCTGCGCTCACAGCACTGGGATGACATGCGTCTCCCAACCGTGATGGCGCTGGTCTTCAACGGGCTCGCGGCCGTGGCCGCGCTGAGTGAGATCGCCGCCGGTCGCGCGACGGTCCTCGCATTGCTCGTCGCCCTCGCCGCGGGCTTTTTCGCGGTCGCGATCGCCGCGATCCTCGCGCGCTCGGGGCGCTGAGCGACCCAAGGGTCAGTGTTGAAGTCGAGCCGTTGAGCACGGAGCAGACGCTCGCCGTCGAGACGCGCGATCTTGCGTGCACCTACATGTCGGGCGCCACATCGGTCGCGGCGCTCGACGGCGTGACGCTCACGGTCCGACGCGGCGAATTCGTCGCGGTCATGGGTCCATCCGGCTCAGGAAAGTCGACGCTCCTGAACGTCATCGCGGGCCTTGAGCGGCCCACGTCCGGGTGGGTCCGCGTCGACGGCGAGGACCTCGCGGCTCTGGATGAGGCCGGCCTGGCAGGCCATCGCTCCAAGCGGGTGGGGATGGTGTTCCAGGCGTTCAACCTGCTTCCGCGCTATCGCGTTGTCGACAACGTGGCGCTGCCGCTCATCTTCGCGGGCGTGCCCCGCGCCGAGCGTACCGCTCGTGCGCGTGCGCTCCTCGACCGCCTCGGAATGTCGTCGCGCGCCGAACACCGCACGAACGAGCTCTCAGGTGGAGAGCTGCAGCGCGCCGCGATCGCGCGAGCGCTGGTCGGCGGGCCGGCGATCCTTCTCGCAGACGAACCGACCGGCAATCTCGATAGCGCGAACGGCGCCGCGCTCATCGCGCTCCTCGATGAGCTGAATCGAGGCGGGCAGACCGTGCTTCTCGTCACGCACGACGCATCGATTGCGCGGCACGCCGGTCGGATCATGCACCTGCGCGATGGCAAAGTCCTCGATTGATGCGGCTCGGCGACCTCGCCGCGATGTCGCTTGGCAACTACGCGCGCTCGCGCCTTCGCTCCGCCCTTACGACCGCCGGTGTAGCGATCGGCACGGCACTCGTCGTGCTCCTCATCGCGCTCGCGACCGGCGCGGAGAACAACGTGCGCCGATCGATCTTCTCGATCGGCGACCTGCGTTTGGTGACCGTGCAGCCGTTCCAGCCTGGCGCGAACGGTCTTTCGGCCGTGCCGCGCACGATCGACGACGGAGTCGTCTCGCAATTTCGCAAGATCGGACACGTCGCCGGCGTCTACCGCCAGTTCGACGCGCCGCTTGGGCAGGTCGTCGAGGGTGGCGACGACGCGGCGATCCGCCCGCAAGGAATCGAGCCGAACGCGCCGATCGATCGCGGCGACTTGCTCGCCGGCCGGCATCTGGCGCTCGGCGACCGCGGTGTCGCGGTCATCCCGGGAAACATCGCGCGTCTTGTTGCGCCAAATGTGACCGCGGCGATCGGGAAGCTCGTGACGCTGCGGATCGGCGGCGCGGTGAGGCTCGGCAGCACGCGTGTCGGCGGCAGCGGCACGCCGCGCGACTATCCCGTCACGATCGTCGGCGTGTTCGACGAGGCAGCCTCGCAGACCTCGGTGCGCATCCCGCTCGAGGACGCGCTGGTGGCGGGCGCGGACAACCGCGGCCTGACCGCGGATTCACTCCGGCAGCAGACCGGTTACAGCGGGATCGCCATCGAGGCGGACGACTCGACAAACGTCGCCGAGATCGTGCGCTCGGTGCAGGAGCTCGGTTACAGCTCGTTCTCGCTGAAGCAGGTGGTCGAGCAGATCGACCAGGGCTTCGGCGTATTCAGGGGGATCCTTGCCGGGATCGGCGGCGTCGCGCTCCTGGTCGCGGCGATCGGCATCGCCAACACCATGGTGATGTCGGTCCTCGAGCGCACGCGCGAGATCGGGATCCTGAAAGCGGTGGGCGCGGCACCCGGCGACGTGCGGGCGCTCTTCCTCGCGGAGGCCGCATACGTGGGCATCGTCGGCGGCGTCCTCGGGCTCCTGCTTGGATATCTCGGAGGTCAGGTGATCGAGCGGATCATCCGCGAGCTCAACCCGCGGACCAATCCCGCGCCGATCTTCGTCGTCGGCCCTGATCTCGTGCTGGGCGCACTGGGGCTGGCGATCCTCGTGGCCCTCGTCGCGGGTTTTCTGCCGGCTCGGCGTGCCATGCGGATGTCGGCATTGAGCGCGCTCAGGTACGAATGAGCGCGCGCTAGAAGGGGCCGGCGAGCTCCGGTGGGGCGAAGAGCATCGTCGGCGGCTGCCACCACTGCTCGATCTGCTCGCCCCGCGATTGCTTGAGGAGCGCAGCGATCGTGTCCGGTGGCTGACCTCCCGCGGCGACGATCACGACGATCTTTCCCGCCACGAGCGCGTCACCGTACCGCTGGCGCAGGTCCCGCGGAAGACCGCGGCCAAGCATGGCTCGAAGGCGGACCACGAGCCCGCGCCAACCTTTGAGCGGCAGCCACGCGCGGCCGCCCGCCACGAGCTCGGCGCGGTGCCGATCCTTGGCGATTACCGAGATGTCCTGCTCGCGGACCCCCGACTCACGAAGCAGCGTCACCGCTGAGACGGCGGCGTCGTCGTCTTCGAAGGCGGCGGCGGTCACCATCCCGCCGGCGACGTCGTCGAGGTACGAAGCGGTGGCCACCAAGCGAATCGTACGGGTCAGACGCGCCAGGCGAGGATCGGGATGTCCATCTCGTCGTGGGTCATGCCGCCGTGCGAGCCACGGTGCCGGAAGGTCTGCCCATCGACCCGCACGATGGACGCCGCGCGATCGTCGGTGAGCATCGCGCAGACCTCCCCGATCCGTCGGCGCGCGACCTCGGCATCGCCGCGACCAAAGAGGCCCGCTTCGATCGCCTCGTCGCGATCGAACAGGAAGAACGCGCCGGGATAGCGGCGCTCCAGATGGGCCCTCACCTTCGCCGGCGCATCGGTGTGAAGGAAGGCACAGCGAGGCTCACCGGCGATGGGGTTACGGAGCATGCCGCGAAGCTCCTCGTCGCCGACGAGATCGATGAGCTTGTCGGGGTTCGTCGTCGCATGACCGTGATCCGCGGTGAGCAGCACGAGAGTGTCGCCCGCAGGCCGATCGGCGAGCGCCCGCGAGAGATCGAGGTCAAAGAGTGCGGCCTCCGTCGCGCAGGCGCTCGAGCTCGGACCGTAAATGTGGGCGGTGGCGTCGATCCCGGACCAGTAGGCGTAGAGATACGCCGGTCGCTCGCCCCACGGACGCGTCTCGAGGAGCTCCCGCACCTGCACGCCCATCGTCGAGGGCAGGAAGTACCCGGCGTAGTTGGCTTCCGCCGCATGCATCCGGGTCATCGCCTCCTTGCGGAAGATTTCGGGCTCGACCACATAGGACATCGCGCCGCGTTCGCGGAGGCGCCGATGGACCGAAGGCACCTTCACGTAGTCGCGTGGATCGATGGTCTGGTTGTCGAAGAACGAGCCGCGGCGCGTCACTCCGGGTCCCCAGCGGAGCATCTGGGTGACCGCGGCGAACTCCTCGAGCCAGACGAAATACGCGATGTTGCCGTGCTCCTGCGGGGTGCGCGCGGTGTTGAGCGTCGTGATCGCGGCCGCCGTCGTCGATGGGAAGATCGTGCGGGCCTCGATGAGCTGCGCGCCGTCGTTGCGCCCGGCGCGGTCGAGAAGCGAGGCGAGGAAGGGAACGTCGCCCGAGGCACACAACGCGCGCAGCTGGCCGAGACCGAGGCCATCGGCGAGGACGACGAGGACTTGCCGCACACCCTCACGAAGGGCCACCGAGAGATCACGAAGTGGCAGCGGATCGCTCTCGTTGCGGGCGCCGAGGATGTCCAACATTGTCGCGGCGACGTTGATGAGACCGCCGCCGGCGTAATCAGGGAGGACGAGGTCGCGCGCGCGGAGACGCTCGAGGAGCGTGTCGGGCATCGGCGGACGATACTGCGGGCGGTGCGAACGGTGTTCGAGCTCGACGGGTTTTTTGACGGCGAACACGTCGTCGAGAACGCGGCGATCGTCGTCGATGGCGGCGAGATCGCGTGGGCGGGTGAGCGAAAGGCGCTGCCGAAAGACAGCGGCGAGATCGCTAAGCCCGCGGGCCGCTTCGCGGTCCCCGGCCTCATCAACTGTCACGCGCACCTGACGCTCGATGGCGAGGCGAACTTCGCGGCCGAGGTGCGACAGACCGACGGCTTGGCGATGGTCAAGGCGTTCAAGAACGCACGCGCCTCGCTGTACGCCGGTGTGACGACCGTACGCGACCTTGGCGCGAATGGAACGATGGTCATCGAGCTCGGCCGCGCGATCGAGCGCGGCGTGGTCGAAGGACCTCGGATCGTCGCCGCTGGCCGGGGCGTGACGACCACCGGCGGTCACGGGGCCGAGGTCGGACGCGTTGCCGATGGACCCGATGAGGTGCGGAAAGCCGTCCGCGAGCAGGTCCGCTCTGGCGCCCGGGTCATCAAGATCTTCTCGACCGGAGGGGTGCTGGGCGAAGGCGCGCCGCCGGAGGTATCGCAGTTCACTCCCGAGGAGACGGCCGCCGCCGTGGCTGAAGCCCACAACGCGGGACTTCGGATCACCACGCACGCCCACGGCTCCGGGGGCATGCGCGTCGCGGCCGAGGCCGGCATCGACTCCGTCGAGCACGCGACCCTCCTCGACGAGCGCACCGTCCGCCTCCTCAAGGAACGCGACGTCGCGATCATCCCGACGTTCGCCGCGATCCATTCTTTGCTGGAGCACGCAAATGTCCTCGACCCGGTCGTGATCGAAAGAACGCGCGCCGTCGCTGATCGCCATCGCGAGGGCGTCCGCATGGCGCACCGCGCGGGCGTGCGCATCGCGGCCGGCACCGATTCCGGCACACCGTTCAACCTGCACGAGCGCTTCGCGGTCGAGCTCGAGCTTCTGACCGAATGCGGACTATCCGCGGAGCAGGCGCTCGCGGCCGCGACGAGTGGGTCGGCGCGTGTGGTCGGTCTCGAGAAGGCGGGCCACATCGGCGGAGGCTGCTGGGCGGATCTCGTGTTCGTGGACGGCGATCCGATCGCTGACGTCGCGGTATTGCTGTCGCCGAAGACCGTGTACGTGCGGGGCGCGCCGGTGGTCTAAGCGGCCTCGTCGTCCCCGCTGTGCTTCTCGGCAGCGACGCGCGAGTCTTGCTCGGCGACCGCAGCCTCGTCGTCCGCCGGATCGGCGGGCGCGCCTACGGCTGCACCGAAGCTCGGGAAGACGAACACGGTTGCCATGAGTCCCCTAGGGCAGAACGCATGCCGGGGCGCCGTGCGCGTCCCCGCTCGCTCGCTCCGCGGTCAGAGCGCCTCGCCGGTCTCCTCATGGCGGATGGCGGTCGCTCCCCGTCTGACGAGGATCTCCCGAGCTCGACCGAGCTCCTCCGGGCGGCCGCTGACGCTCACGAGCGCGTCCCCGCGCTCGACCTCGCGCTCGTAGAGCCGGTATTCGCGTCGCTGGAAGATCTTCGCGCGCCCGGCCAGGGCGCCGATTCCCGCGAACGCCAGGATCAGCGCGGGCGCCCCGAGAAGGATCGCGACGACGTTTCCTCGCATCACATCCCCACCACCGATCACGAAGACGACGGCGACCAGCGCGCCGATCAGGGCCCCCGCGACGGCACCGGCGGCGCTGAACGAGCCCGCGGCTTCGCGCGCCTGGCGCACGTTCTCGGCCGTTACGCCAACGTGATCCGGCGAGATCCCGGCCGCATCAAGAGCGCGCGCCGCCTCGACCGCCTGCTCGTGGTCGCGGAATGAGGCGACGATCGACTGTTCTTTCAGCTCTTCCTGTATCCCGCGCATGGTCACCTTGCGCGCATCAGGCGTGCCGCGGCGGCTAGTCCTGACGACGGTGGCGCGCGGCCGCTTCGTCAAGTTGGCGGCTCAGCGAGGCCTCGTCCGCGATCGGCGCCGAGCAGACGGTCGCGACGCAGACGTACGCGGCAGCGCGGTCGCCGGGAAAGCCCAGCGCCGCCAGCTGAGCACCGTCGCGAGCGGGCACGATGCGGTGGATGGACCGGGCCGGATCTATGGACGCCCGCGCGATCCGCCAGAGCCGATCGGCGAGTGGGTCCGCCTCCGGACCGACGACGCTCACGACGAGCGGCTCGGCCAGCGCCCGCGCGACCGCATTCGCGTAGCTTGCCCCGAATTGGCCCCACTGGCGGTACTCGCCGACGAAGCTCCGTAGGGCGCGAAGGGCGAGGGCATGCCATTTTTCGTCCCCGGTCAGCGCGGCGAGCCGGAGCAGGCCGTCGGCCGCGAGGGCGTTCTCTTCAAGTGGACGCTCCCGCACCGCGAGGCGACCAGGCTCACGCTTCTCGGGCGCGTCGAAGAAGCCGCCATGATCGGGGTCTTCGAGGCGGTCGCGCATCGCCTCGGCTGTCAGCCTCGCGCCGTCGAGCGCGTGCGGATGCGATCCGGTCTCATACACGTCCAGCATCGCGCCGCAGAGCGCGGCGAGATCGCCGAGGAGATCGAAGACCTCCGGACCATCGCCGCGGTCGAAATGCCCTAGTCGCCCGTCGGGGCGGGACATACGGTTCGCGATCGTGACGATGGTGTCGTGGGCCCGCTCCTTGAGACGCTCTTCACCGAGCGCCGCGGCGGCCGCGAGGTACGCGGATGCCGCCAGCGCGTTCCAGTTCGAGTACAAAGTGCGATCGACGAACGGTGAATCGTGCTTGGCACGCTCCGACGCTTCGAGCGCGTAGTAGTGCTCGTCGGCATCCTGCGAGCCCGCGAACGCCTTGACGTCCTCGCGCCAGAGCGTCGCATCCATCCAGCGGACCACGTCGCGAACGATCCGGTCGTAGCCTGCCGTCGGGAATGTCCGGTGCGCCTCCGCGTAGAGCGCGAGCAGCTCCGCGTTTTCCTCGAGCATCTTCTCGTAGTGCGGGATGTCCCACTGGCGGGTCGTCGCATAGCGGAAGAAACCGCCGGCGACGCGGTCGTACATGCCGCCGCCCGCCATCGCCGCGAGGGTCTTGTGGATCATGGTCGCGAGCTCCGGGTAACCGAAACGGCGGTACTCGTCGAGGACGAAGCGCAGCACTTTCGGTTGAGGGAACTTCGGCTCGCGCCCGAAGCCGCCGAACTGAGGATCGTAGGCGCCGCGAATGTGTGAACCGACGCTGTCGACGATCTCCCACGACAGGTCGCCAGGCTTCGGAGCACGCTCTTCCTTGTTTTTCTCGCGGACCTCGGCGACACGCTGCGCGATCTCGGTACGCCTATCGCGCCAGACCTCGGCGACCTGCGCGACGTAGCTGCGCATCGCGTCGGGTGGGATGTACGTCCCGCCATGCACGATCTCGCCGTCCGGTGTGAGGAACGCGGTCGTCGGCCAGCCTCCCATGTTGTACCGACGGTTCACGTCGGGTCGCTCGTCGTTGTCGACGCGGATAGGCACGTAGCGCTCGTTGATCGTGCGGATCACTTCGGGATCGCTGTAGCTCGTCTCGTCCATCACGTGGCACCAGTGGCACCAGACCGCGCTGATCGCGAGGAGAATCGGCTTGTCCGCGACCTGCGCTTCCTGGAAGGCCTTCTCGCCCCAGTCGCGCCAGCCGATATCTGACGCGCGGTTCGGACGTGGCGAGAAGCGGAAGGTCATTGAATTTCATCCAGCTCGATCTTGTTGCCGAACGGGTCGAAGACGTAGATGCGCTTCCACCCGGGGATCGGATCGGCCTTCTCGAAGCGCGCCCCCGCCCCGCGCAACCGGTCCGCGGTTTGTTGCAGATCGTCGACCCGCAGCGCGAAGTGGCGGCGCGGATGGAGGCCGAGATCGCCGTCCGCGGAAAGGTGCACGTGGCCCGTTCCGGCTGCGAACCAGATCCCGGCTCGGTCGCGCAGGGTCTCAGGCCGGGCGATCTCGCGCAGGCCGAGCCCCTCCGTGTAGAACCGGCGAGCTGTGGCTTCCTCGCCAGGCGGATAGAACACTTGCGCGTGATGCAACGACGGAGCCACGATTCCGAGTTTAGGCCGCGAATCTCGCCCAATTTTGGCCCATTTGTCGATGTTTTTTAGCGAGATCCTCGGTTATGATTTGCTTTGCGCGAACCGGAGGTGCCAGTCGTGGCGATCGAGCAGAGCGAACCCATCGCGACCGACATTCCCGTGGTCTCGCTGACCGAGCGAGCGACGGACAAGCTGCGCGAGATCATCGCGAAGCAGGATCGGACGGGCCTCGCGCTGCGCGTCTATGTCACACCGGGTGGCTGCTCCGGTTTCTCGTACGGCATGACCTTCGCCGACGGCACGGAAGAGGACGACACGATCGTCGAGATGCAAGGCGTGCGCGTCGTCGTCGATCCAATGAGCGCGATGTACATCAAGGGCTCCGAGATCGACTTCGTCGACGCCCTCATGGGGGGCGGCTTCGCGCTCCGCAACCCGAACGCGGTCTCGAGCTGTGGCTGTGGCCAGTCGTTCCGGACCGCCGACCAGTCCGGCACCGCGAAGGCCTGCCACCACTAGAGCGGACTGGGGGGACTCCGCCCCCCAAACTCCCGGGCTCTCTGAGATGAAGCGCGCGCTCCTCGTCGTCGACATGATCGAGGACTTCGTGCGCGAGGGCGGCGCGCTCTATTGCGGACCGTCCATGGCGAAGATCGTGCCGGTCATCCAGCGCGAGCTCGTACGGGCGCGCGCGAGCGGAGAGCCCGTCGTCTATCTCACGGACAACCACCTGCCGAACGATGCGGAGTTCGCGATGTTCCCGCCGCACGCGCTCGTCGGAACGAAGGGCGCTGAGGTCGTTCCGGAGCTTGCGCCGGCGAACGGCGACGTCGTGATCACCAAGCGCCGGTATTCGGGCTTCTTCGGTACCGACCTCGACATCACGCTTCGCGAGCGCGGCGTTGACACGCTCCGGCTCGTGGGTGATTGCACCAACATCTGCGTCCTATACACGGCGGCCGACGCGCGCAACCTCGGATACGCCGTCGAAGTCCTGCAGGATGCCGTGACCTCGTTCGATGAGGAAGCCCACCGCGACGCGTTGCGTGAGCTCGAGAAGACCCTCGGAGCGACGATCCTCCGCTAGCTGCCGAGCGCGATTCGCGCCGCGAGCGCGAGGATGATGACGCCACTCACGACGGCGGTCAGTCGCTGCAGTCGCGGCGTCAGCCGCCCATGAAGCAGCGCACTCGTGAGGGCGAGGAGCTCCTGCCACGAGAGCGATGCGAGGAACGCGCCGGCCACGAACGCGGCGCGCGCGCCAAGGTCCGCGGCGATCTCGGGCAGCGCGACGGCGAGCGAGACGAAGTAGATGACCGTCGGCGGATTGAGCAGCGTCAGCGTGAGGAAGATGAGGTAGATCGGACCACGGATCTCACGCTCGGCGACGCGCGCGGCCTGGAGCACTCCCCGGACCGCGATGACCGCGAGCACCAGGGCTGCAGCGATCCGCGTGATCGGAAGGATCGGCTGCACGATCCCACTCGCCGCCGCCCCAAAGAGCATCGCCACCGTGGCATAGACGAGGTCCGCGGTCGCGGTACCGGCCCCGGCGGTCGCAGCGGCGCGCAGGCCCTGATGCACACCGGTCCGCAGGATCAGGATCGCGATCGGGCCGACCGGAATGGCGATCGCGTAGCCGGCGGCGACGCCGATGAGGAATGCGTCGGGCACTCAGGCAGGCATGGGTTCGAGCTGCAGCGCGGTCGAGAATGCGCAGTTCTTCGCGTACACGCTGATCACCGTCGTCGCCTCGAAGAGCTGCTCGTTGGTCATGCCCTGCTGGCGGAGTGCCTCGGCGCGGTACGCGATCGAGAGCTTCCCGTCGTTGACGACGCTCGTCGCGTAAGCGACGAGCTCCTTGTTCAGGCGTGAAACCTCGCCCTCATGGACCGTCGCCACTTCGCGGTCGAGCATGATCTTGGCGAAGGTCTGATCGGTCGCGAAGTAGAGAAAGTAGCGCGGGAGGCTGCCCAGCTTCTGGCGGACCTGGATGAGGATCGGCAGCGAGGGATCCCCCGCGCGCATCGGCGGGAGGTCGTTGAACGCGAGCACCGCCTTTTCAAAGATGTTGATGCTGCTAACGTGCGCGATCGTCGCGACGAGCTCGACGATCTCGCCGTCGTCCATCCCGTACTCGCGCTGCAGCGCCCGGGTGTGCGCGACGAGCTCGTACGGCGCCGAGAGCGACGAGGCGACCGCGAGCGCGATCATCCGCTTTTGCTGGTTCTTGAGGGTGCGGGTCGCCATCACGTGCGCGAGCTCCTGGTGATTGACCATCAGGATCCCGGGCCGCAGGCCGAGCGCGCGGGTCGACGGAGTCATGGCCGGCGCCTTCGAAAGCTCGCGGATCATCTGGTCGAGCTTGCGTACCGACTCGCTGTGCTGTGACTCCTCAGGGAGCTTGATCGTCGGCATCTGCTACGCCCTCGCTTCCTCTCTTTTCACGAACCGCCTCGCCTTCATCTCGAATCGTGGCAGGGTACCCGGGGCCGTTGTCTCAACGGCGCATCGGATGCCGATGTCATGGTGGATCGCCGCCGCCAGCCGCTGCGCGAGATCGCTCGACGCACCGCGCGCCTCGACCACGCAGCGAAGCTCGTCCATCTCGTGGACTCTCACGAGCTCGATGCGGAACTCCTCGATCTCGGCGAAGCGCCGCACGATCGACTCGATCGCGCTCGGGAACACGTTGACGCCGCGCACCGTCACCATGTCGTCGATCCGCCCTGCGATCCCACCGGCAAGCTTCACCAGCGTGCGCCCGCAGGAGCACCGGCCGCGCAGAGCGTTCACGCGATCGCCGGTGCGGTAGCGGATCGCGGGCATGCCCCAGCGGCCGAGGTTGGTGACAACGAGCTCGCCCTCTCCGTGGTCGCGCACCGCGTTCGTCGCGGGGTCGAAGATCTCGACGGCGAACTCGGCCTCGTTGATGTGGACCCCGTCGCGGGCCGAGCAGGAGAAGCCGTGCGCGCCGACCTCGGTCGCGCCGGTATGGTCGAACGCCTCGACGCCGAGCTCGCTTTCGATCCGCTCCCGCGTCGCGGGGATCGAGGCGCCAGGCTCGCCGGCGTGGATCGAGACGCGGAGCTTGGAGTCACGCAGGTCGATCCCTTCCTCGCGGGCCACCTCGCCGAGCCGGAGCGCGTACGTCGGCGTCGACATCAGCACCGTCGCTTCGGTCGCGAGGATCGCGGCGGCGCGCTCGGCACTCGACATGGCCGCACCGGTGATGCACAGCGCCCCGAGCTGCTCGGCGCCGGCGAAAGCCGACCAGAAACCGATGAACGGACCGAACGAGAAGGCGAAGAAGATCCGGTCTCGCCCCGTCACGCCGGCGGCGCGATAGATCGGCTCCCAGCAGTCTCGCCACCATTGCCACGACTCGGCGGTGTCCAACACCCGGAGCGGCCGGCCGGTCGTGCCGCTCGTTTGATGGATCCGGACGTAACGGTCGAGCGGGTAGGTGAGATTCGATCCGAACGGCGGATGCGCGGCAGCATCCTCGGAGAGCTCTGCCTTCGTGGTGAACGGAAGATCGCCGAGGGTGCGTGCCTCGCGCGCGTCGCGAATACCGGCTGAGTTGAGCTTGCCTCGATAGAAAGCGTTGCCCTCGAGGAGCTCTGGGAGTGCCTTCGCGATGCGCTGCCACTGATTCGCGCGACGCTCGTCGTCGCTCCAAGTCTCGCTGTTCGCCGACGGCGCACCGGCCACTTCGCGCGAGTTTAGATGCCGGGTCGGCAGAGCTGCGGTCTTGCCGTACCATCAGGCGTACGCGTATGCCAGACAGTACGGAGGCGCTCCATCCCGTTCCCGCGGTGGACAAGGCCGCACGCGTGCTGCGCGCCCTTGCTGCTGGCGGGCGCGCGATGGGCATCAGCGAGCTTGCACGCCAGCTGAGGGTCTCGAAGGGCACGCTGCGCGATGTGCTACTCACCCTCGCCCATCACGGTCTGGTCATTCGGGATCCCGATACTCGCTTTCGCCTCGGCCCCGAGCTGCGCGCGCTCGCCGATGCGTCCGCGCCCGACCTCCGGACCCTCGCGCAGCCTTACCTGCGCTCGCTGATGGAGTCGTTCGGCGAGACCGCGATCCTGGGGCTCGTCATCGATGGAAAGCTCGAGATCGCCGCGCGCGCGGAGCCGGGGACGGATCTGCACATGACGGCGCCGCTCGGACGGCGGCTGCCGCTCGAGCGCGGCGCGCACGCGAAGGTCATCGTCGGTCACGAGGACATCGGGTACGACGACCAGGAGCTCTTCCGCGGCGTACGTGCGGTCGCTGCGCCGATCACCGACGCGCGTGGACGCCGCGTCGCGGCGCTGATGGTCGTCGGGTTCAAGGACCGCGTCGACCTGCGGATGCTGCGGCGCATCGGAGAGCGCTGCGCGCTCGCGGCGCGCGAGCTCTCGCAACGGATCGGAGCGCAAGCGGCGTGACCAAGGAGCTGCTCACCCTGCGCGTGAACGGGGAGCCGAGGACGATCGCCGTCGAGCCCCATCACACCCTGCTCGAAGTCCTCCGCGAGGAGCTTGGCCTCACCGGCACAAAGCACGGGTGCGAGCTGGGCGAATGCGGGACGTGCACGGTGCTCGTCGATGGGGTCCCGGTGCTCTCCTGCCTGACGCTTCCGGCGTTCCTCGGCGACGCCGACGTGCGCACCGTCGAAGGTCTCGCGGGGGCAGGGGCCCCCGGACGCGGAGCGGAGCGCGAAGCGACCCTCGATCCGCTCCAGACGGCATTCGCCGAAGAAGGCGCGGCGCAGTGCGGCTACTGCACGCCCGGCATGCTCATGACGGCGCGTGCGCTCCTCGACGCGAACCCGCGGCCCTCACGCGCCGAGATCGCGCAGGCGATCAGCGGAAATCTCTGCCGCTGCACCGGCTACACGGCCATCTACGAAGCCATCGAGAAAGCCGCGGCGCGCTCGTGAGCGAGTTCTCCATCATTGGCCGGCGTCTGCCGAAGGTGAATTCGTGGGCACATCTCACGGGCGAAGCGCGCTATGCCGACGACATCTTTCTGCCGCGGATGCTCTACGGGAGACTCCTGCGGTCGACGCGGCCGCACGCACGCATCCGCCGTATCGACGTCTCGCGAGCGCTCGCCCACCCCGGGGTCGTGGCCGCAGTGATCGGCGCGGACATGCCCGAGAAGATGGGGATCATGCCCTCGACCCAGGACGAGACCGCGCTCGCCGTCGACAAGGTCCGCTACGTCGGCGAGCCGGTCGCCGCTGTCGCGGCGGTCGACGAGGACGCTGCGTTTGAGGCACTGTCGCTGATCGAGGTCGACTACGAGGACCTGGAACCGATCTTCACCATCGAAGACGCGCTCGAGCGCGAGGACGTGAAGATCCACGAGGAGGCCAAGCGCGCCAACGTCTTCAAAGAGGTCCATCTCAGCTTCGGGGACCTCGACGCGGGTTTCGCTCGCGCGGACCACGTCCGCGACGACTGGTTCTTCTTTGAAGGAAATACACACGCGCCGATGGAGTCCCACAGCGCGGTCGCGCAGTACGGCGGCGACGACAAGCTGACGCTCTGGACCGCGACGCAGGTCCCGCACTACCTCCATCGCGAGCTGGAGAAGGTGCTCGGCCTCGAACGCTCGCGCATCCGTGTGATCGCGACCCCGAACGGCGGCGCGTTCGGTGGAAAGAGCGATCCCTTCGGACACGAATTCGCGGCCGCGCTCCTGGCGATGCGCACGCGGCGACCGGTGAAGATCACCCTCGATCGCGAGGAGGTCTTCTACGCGCACCGCGGGCGGCATCCAGTGAAGATGCGGATCAAGACCGGAGTGCAGAAGGACGGCGAGATCACCGCGGTCCACTACCAGAGCTGGCTTGACGGCGGCGCGTATGCCTCGTACGGGATCGCCACTACCTACTACACCGGCGCGCTGCTCACGGTCACGTATCGCATCCCCATCTACAAGTTCGACGGCGTCCGGGTGTACACGAACAAGCCGCCGTGCGGGCCCAAGCGTGGGCACGGCACGACGCAGCCGCGTTACGGCTTCGAGTGCCAGATCGACAAGATCGCCGAAGATCTCGGCCTCGATCCGCTCGAATACCGCAAGCGGATCCTCCAGCCACCCAACAGCCGGACCGTCAACGAGCTCCGGATCACCTCGATGGGCCTGGGCGAGTGCCTCGATGCGCTTCAGCGACGGACGCACTTCTCCGAGCGGCGCGGGCAGCTCGGGCGCGGGAAGGGCATCGGCATCGCGGGCAGCGCCTATATCTCGGGCGCGGGCCTTCCCATCTACTGGAACGACATGCCGCATTCCGGAGCCGAGATCCGCATCGATCGAGGCGGTGGCGTCACCGTCATGTGCGGCACCGCCGAGATCGGACAGGGCTCCGACAACGTGCTGGCGACCGTGGCGGCCGAGACGCTCGGGGTGTACCCATCCGACGTCCACGTCGTCTCCGGCGACACCTCCCTCACGCCCGTCGATCTCGGCAGCTACTCCAGCCGGGTCACCTTCATGGCCGGGAACGCGGTGCGCGACGCCTCGCTGAAGCTGCGCACGCTGCTCGTCGGCGCGGCCGCGGAGAAGCTCGGCGTTCCCGAGACCCGGCTTCTGAGCGCGTACCGGCGTATCTACGATCAGGACGATCCAGAGAAGTTCGTGACCTTCGCCGATGCGGCCGTCCTCGCGGAGTCGAAGCACGGGACGCTCGTGGCGGCCGGTAGCTACAAGCCGCCGAAGGGCATCGGCGGGACGTTCAAGGGTGCCGGCGTGGGTCCCTCGCCCGCGTACTCCTATCAGGCCGCGGTCGCGGAGGTCAGCGTCGATCTCGACACGGGGACCCTCGTCGTCGACAAGGTCACCACCGCGCACGACTGCGGACGCGCGCTGAATCCTCCGAACGTCGAAGGGCAGATCGAGGGCGCAGCCTACATGGGGTATGGGGAGATCATCGGTGAGGAGCAGGTCTTCCGCGGCGGCCTGCACAAGAAGCCAAGCCTTCTCGACTACAAGCTTCCGACCTCGCTCGACACGCCGGCGCTCGAGGCGCTCGTCGTCGAGAGCGTCGACGCCGAGGGGCCATTCGGCGCGAAGGAGGCCGGCGAGGGTCCGCTCAATCCGGTGATCCCGGCGATCGCGAACGCGGTCTACGACGCGATCGGCGTGCGCTTCGACGAGACCCCGATCACCGCGGAGAAGATCCTCGACGCGCTCGGCAAACGCGATAACCGCGGGGTCACGAAGAAGCGGATCGGCCCCGATGGCCTCGGTGGCGACGCCGATCCCAACCGCGCGCTGCGCCGGCTCGGCGCGACGACAGCGGCACGAGAGCGCCGCGTCGCGGGGGATGGGGGGCAGAGCCCCCCAACCGGCTGATGCTGCGCCTTCCACGGTTCCGCATCGCGACCCCGCGTACGTACCGCGAGGCGGCGCAGCTGCTTCGCGATAACGGTGCCGGCGAACTCGACCGCACGCGCGGGACGCCGACCCTACGCGTGATGCTCGTCGCCGGTGGCACCGATCTCTTCCCTAACATGAAGCGCCGCCAGTTCTCGCCCGAGGTGCTCGTCTCGCTCGCGCGCGTCCGCGACGCGGCACGCATCCACGAGAACGGCAAGCTCGAGATATCCGCTGGGACCACCCTCACCGAAGTCGCAGGCGACCAGCGCGTCCGCGATCGTTACACCGCGCTCGCGCAAGCCGCGGAGCTCGTGAGCACTCCGCAGCTGCGGAACATGGGTACGATCGGCGGGAACGTCTGTCTCGATACCCGCTGTAACTGGTACGACCAGTCGCTCTTCTGGCGGACGGCCGAAGGGTTTTGCATGAAGACGAACCCCGAGGTCGTGTGCCGCGTCGCGACCTCGAGTCCGCGCTGCCTCGCGGTCGCGAGCGCCGACACCGTCCCGGCGCTGCTCGTCCTCGGCGCGAGCGCGCATCTCCAGAACGCCGAGGGCGAGCGCGAGGTCGCCCTGGCCGACCTGTATCGGGAGGACGGGATTCGCGCGTGGGCCATGCGACAGGACGAGGTGTTGACGGAGATCACGCTGCCGCGCGCCGAAGGCTGGCGCAGCACCTATCTGAAGCTGCGCGACCGTGGGTCGTTCGACTTCCCCATCGCCGGGGTTGGCGCAGCGGTTCGCTGGGATGGCGGCACGGTGCGGGAAGCGCGTATCGCGGTCACGGCGCTGGGCTCGCGGCCGCTCCTCGTCGAGGCGGCACGGGAGGCGCTCGTCGGAACGCGCTTGGACGATCGTGCCATCGGCGCAGCGGCCGACGCGGTGCACAAGGCCGCTCGCCCGATGGACAACACCTCGGGGACGATCTCGCAGCGCAAGGTTGCGTCGCGCGTCCTCACCGAACGCGCGCTCGTGTCCTTGCGCGACCCGGGGGCTTGGGGGGCAGCGCCCCCCAAACGCTGATGCGCTCGGTCGCGATCGTGACCGCGGCGGGCTCGGCGGAGCGTTTCGGGGGCAGGAAGCTCCTGACCCCGATCGACGGCGAGCCGCTCCTCGACCACACCATCCGCGCGCTGCTCGACGGCGGCGTGTCCGAGGTCATTGTCGTCGTGGGAAGCGACGCGCGCGCCGAGATCGAACGAGACGTGAATGCGATGCTCGATGCGCGGGTCCGTCCGGTCGAGAATCCGGACCCATCGCGGGGCATGTTCAGCTCGATCCAGGAGGGCGCGGCCCAGGCGCAAGGGGACGTGCTGCTCGTTCTGCCCGGCGACATGCCCTTCGTCAAGCCCGGCACCGTTCGAGCGGTCCTTGCTCGCTACGAACAAGCCCCGGCCATCGTTTCGCCGCGCTACCGTGGCAAGCGCGGTCATCCCGTCGCTCTGCCGTTCAGGTTGCGCGATGAGATCCTGGCGACGGACATCTCAGCGAACCTGCACGACGTCATCAAGCGGCATCCGGACTTGCGAGCCGACCTCGACGTGGAGGACCGCGGGATCGGGCGGGACGTGGACACGATGAGCGACCTCGCCGAGAGCCGTCCTCACCTCTGAACAAACGATTGTCCCGGCCCAGATTGACGGGCGAAGGGAGGGTCGCTACCTTCCCCGAAGACCGCCGAACCCCGGGGAGGGTCTGTGAACCGGGAGCAAGCGACATCACCTGAGCCCTCGCGGCGGAGCTTCCTAAAGGGCGCGGCTGCGCCGATCGTGGCGTTCATCGCGCTGGACGCGATCGGCGGTCTCACCGTCGCGAACGGCGCAACTCCGAGCGCGACGAGGCAATCTCAGGGCGTCATCTTCCCGGATCCTGCTGGATGTCCCACGCATCCGCATCTTCAATGACCCGAACACGCAGGTCGCCCCCGCGATCAAGGCCGCGTACCCGGACCGTGGGCAGTTCCATCAGGAGCCCTGCCTCCAGTGCCCGACCGCTGAGTGCCTCTACGTCTGTCCGGTCCACGCGCTCCAGGTCGAGCCAAACACCGGAGCGCGTTTCATAAACGAGGACATCTGCGTCTCGTGCGGGCGTTGCGCCGAAGCATGCCCCTTCCCGATCAGCGACGAGGGGGCCGCGACCAACCAGCTCACGCTCGATCAAAAGACCCGCATCACGTACGACCCGGTCAAGGACACGTTCGCCAAATGCGATCTGTGCTACTGGCGCAACGGCGGGCCGGCATGTGTCGAGCGCTGCCCGGTGAACATCCGGATCCGTCAGGGGATCATCCAGAGCGATCACCTCTGCCTCGAGGAGCCGCCGGCGACGCGCGAGAACTGGGCGCGCCTCCGCAGCTTCCAGACATTCGCGAACAGCCCCGCCCAAGGCAAAGCCTAGATGGGCGCCGCCCTGCGATGGGTGGTCGTGATCGCGGCGGTCGCGGCGGGGGCGTTCGGCGCCGCGCAGATCGTGCAGCAGGCCGCGTCGGGACAGCAGCCCTGGGACCCGGAGCTCACTGACAATTTCATCTTCATCAAGTCGATCCCCTTCGTCCTGGCGGTCGGAGTCGCCGTCGGCCTGCTGCGCGGGCGCGCCGGGAGCGAAGAGCGGCGCGGAGAGCTCGTTCGGCGCTTCCGCCCGGGCACCGTAATCGGGCACTGGATCGCAACGATCGGCTTCGTTCTGGCGATGCCGACCGGAATGTGGCAGTACCTCGGCGGGGTCCTTTCGCAGGACGCCCCCGCGCCGGGTGGCCAGATCCTCCTCGACCTCTTCCGGCCCATTCCGCTGTACTGGATCTATCGCCTTCACTACATCGGAGGCGCGATCATTCTCTTCTCAGTCGCCAGCTTCGCCGCGTACTGGTGGACGAGCGGTGACCGAGCGCTCATTCCCCCGCGCGGACAATGGCGCGCGCACCTCTCCGTTTTTGCGCGCGGTCTCCCCCGCCGGCTTGGTGCGCGGATCGCAGGTCCGCTGCGGCTGGACTTGCGGCGCGCGATGCCCGCCGCAAAGCGCTTCACCTACTACGAGACGGCCTTCTCATTCCCGTCGTGGACCATCGTCATCGCGCTCATCACGATCACCGGCCTCGTCAAAGCGATGCGCTACGTCTATCCGATCCCGCCGTTCCTCCTCTACTGGTCGTCGACGCTCCACGTCGCGGCGATGGTCCTGATCTTCATCAAAGTCCTCGATCATCTGCGGTACACGCTTGCTCGCTGGCCCATGATGGTGGCGATGGCCAAGGGATGGGTGCCTGAGAGTGCGATCCGCCGCGTTCTGGAGGACGAGGTCCAACGCGAAAGCGCGCCCGCGGAACCGGTCCCCGCGCGCCAGCCCGCCGGCGCGATGACCGGGAGCGAGCGGTGAAGCCGGTCGCCGGCGCGCTCGGCATCGTCTGGGCGCTCGTCAATCTGATCCTTGCCTACTACTTCCTCGCTGACGCCTTCATCGCGAAGACCGCGGCCAGAGAGGGCATCCTCGCTCAGGCCTCTCTCTTGCTTGGTGGTCTTCTCATGGGACTCTTCGCTCTGCTCGTCGCGCGCGTAGGCGTTCGGCTGATTCGGGCGGGGAACGCGACCTGACGGACCGGTGACCCGCCTCGCACTCTTCCGTGTCCTGTACCTATCCGCGCTGATGGCGCTCGGCGCGAGCTTCGTGAGCGCCGCGGCGACGCCGATCCGGCAGCTCACGAATACCCAGGCCTCGAATATCCGGCCGGCCTGGAGTCCGGACGGGAAACAGATCGCTTTCCAGACCAACCGCGACGGCCCGTACCACATCTACGTGATGAGCGCGGACGGCTCGAACGTGCGGCAGCTGACCAGCAGTGACGCCGACGATCGGCACCCTGCCTGGAGCCCCGACGGCAAACAGCTAGCCATCGACTCCGGCGATCAAACGAACCGCGAGATCTGGACGATCGACGTCGGATCGCGGCAGCGCACCCAGATCACCAAGCTCGGCGGCATTGCGAGCTTCCCCAGCTGGAGTCCCGACGGGAAGCGGATCGCGTTCTACGTCTACCAGGCCGGTTCGATGGACGTGTGGGCAGCGATGACCGATAACGGAAGCAACCCGCTTCGCCTGACCCACAACCTCGCGACCGAGGAGAACAACCAATGCACCTTCGCCTGTCACTCGGTCGCTTGGTCCCCCGACTCGAACCGCCTCGCGCTGTCCGATGGCGACTCATCGCGCGTCCTCTTGATGTCAGCAGTAGGCGGCGCGCAGACACCGATCTCGCCGCCGGACGAGCGGAGCCACTTCCCGGTCTATCTGCCCGACGGCCGACTCGTCTACGTGACCGAGCACATCTCCCAGGATCAGAGCTGGACCGACCTGTGGCTCGTCGATCCGAACAGCGGCGCACCGCGGAATGAGGTCGCGAGAGAGGTCCAGGTCCAGGGACCCTTCGAGTTCAACGCCGACGCAAGCCAGATCCTGTTCGCGTCGCCGCGAACGGGCAATTTCGAGATCTACGCCGTGACACTCGACGACGCGGGAAAAGCGGCGCTCGCGACAAAGCCTGAACACATCAACCCCGACCAGGTGTCGCAGGTCCCACAGGCGAGCGGACAGAACGCGTTGGGCCTTCCCACAACGGCTGAGCCGTACCTCCTCGCGTTCGGTCTGTTGGCACTCGGGGCCGTCGCAGCGGAGGGTCTCGTTCGCCGGAGGCGCCGGGCTAAGACCTAGGGTCGTCGCCACGGCCGCGCAGGAGCTCGCGGCGTGAGAGGGGTGTGCTTTTTCGCTCCTGCTCGGCGAGCCACTTCGCGCGCTTCGGCGACTCTGCCGCCGGATCACTCGTCGTAGCGGCAGGCTTCGCATCGGACGGGGTGAGGTCGGCCACGATATCCGCGAGCTGATCGAGGATCAGCTGAAGCTCGTCAGCCTGGAGCTTGCCGATCGCGTCGAGCTTCGTCGCGAAGTCCGCGATCTCGCGGGTGTGGAGATCGCGAAACGCGCGGATCTGCTGCTCGAGGCGCTTCAGGCGGATCACCAGGCGATCGTCGCTCATAGCTCTTCCATGCCGCGGTGGGTACGGAACCTCGGCGCATTGGGGTCCGTCCGCTCCGCGTAGATGCGCGAGCCTCGCTCGAGCTCGCGCACCAACGCGTCGGCCGCCGCAGGGGCATCGGCCCGCGTCGTCGCGATCACGTTCGCCTCGGTTCCGAGCGCACGCGCGCGCTCCTCCAGCTCGGGCGGGACGACAAGGATCTCGTACCGCTCGGGAAGATCCTCGAGCGCCTGCAGTCGGACGCGGACCCGGAGGCCCGCCCGCGCGAGGCGCTTCTCGAACCGATGGAACACCGCGAGCCACGCGGTCGGCAGCTCGCCGGAGAAGGCGCACACGACCGTCGACACCAAAAGCGGCGCCTCCCCATACGGTGCTGTCACACTGGCCACTCGCTGGACGACAAAGACGCGCTCGAGCTTGCGAAACGCGCGGCGTTCCGCGCCGGGCGCATCGCCCAAGCGCGCCTCGGCGAGCCCGGATACGTCCGGTGGAAGGGTCTGCGCGACGTCGTCAGCGGAGCCACGATGGAGGTGCAGGACACCATCGTTTCGACCATCCAGAAAGACTGCCCCGGCGACGGCTTTCTGCTCGAAGAGGGACCCGAAGACGAGCCCCTCGACGTCGGCGCGGAGCGCCTCTGGATCGTCGACCCGATCTGCGGAAGCCTGAACTTCGCGCACGGCATCCCATTCTTCGCGATCTCGATCGCGCGCCGCGTCGCGGGCAACCTGCACGTGGGAGTCGTGTACGACCCGATGCGCGACGAGATGTTCTCGGCGTCCATCGGCCAGCCAGCGTATCTGAACAGCACTCCGATCACGGTACCCGCGACGGCGCAGGGTCCCGAGTTCTGGGAGCAGTCGTGGGTGGGGACCGATCTTCCCTACGACGGACCGCGCCGCAAGGACGCGCTGCGCGTGTTCGACCTGCACGCGAAGGAGGTCCTCTCGATCACGATCATGGGCTCGCCCGCGCTCGGACTTTGCTACGTCGCGTGCGGCCGGCTCAACATCTACTGGAATCTGGACGCGAAGCCCTGGGACGTCGCCGGCGCGGGCATGATCCTGCAGAGCGCGGGCGGCCTGCTCACGGATCCCGAGGGCGGCTCATGGATCTATTCGACCGGCGGATACGTGGCGGGGAACCCGTCACTGCATCAGTGGGCGCTGCGCGCGCTCAAGTACGTGGCGCAGCATCCGGATCCTGTGTAGTCGGGCGAGCCGCTTTATTTC
>VBDQ01000144.1 GCA_005889075.1 Chloroflexota bacterium | reverse complement strand
GCCCCAGATCTCCTGGCAAAGCTCGGCGCCGAACCGCGCGACGCGGCCGCGGTGATCGCGGCCTGGCCCGCGGAGGACGAGAGCGAGATCGCGCGTGTGCTCCAGCGGACCTACGACTCGCTCGTCGCCGACCTCGGCAATTTCGGAACGCTGGACTGGCCCGACGTGCTCCCGGCGTCGTTCGGGGAGACGGGGCGTTACCTCTACGCATACGTCTTCCTCGGCGCGGTCGAGGACGTGCGCGCGTATCACCGCGACCGCGGTATCCCGGATGAGATCTCGTGGGCGACCCTTGCCGACTTCGGGCGGCAGCTGCGGCGCGACCGCCGGCTCTTCGGCGGCGGGCTGCGGGCGCACAGATGGCTCACGCTCCATTTTCGCGGCGCCCTCTACGAGCTCGGCCGCCTCCAGTTCAACCGCGCGCACCTTCGCCATGCGCTCGCGGCCCATGGTCCACGCGCCGGAGACGACGTGCTTGGCGTCCACATCTACGAGGGGCCGCCGCTGGCGCCCGATGCGTGCGACGCCTCATTCGAGCGGGCGCGGACGTTCTTCGCGCGACACTTTCCCGAGACCCCGGCGCGGATCGCCGTCTGCACGTCGTGGGGCCGGCTCACCATGCCCGACCTCGCCGAGCTCCCTCAGCGAACCGCGCTGGAGCGAGCGATCGTCGCGCACTGGCGCGCCGGGAAGCATTGGCGCTCGCGGACGGGCTGGCTCGAGCTGTGATCACATCGAGTCCGGCGCGGTGACCCCCAAGAGCCCCAGCGTCTGACGCAAGGCGACCTGGACCGAGCGGACCAACCGTAGACGGGCCTTCGAGCGGGCGACGTTGGCTTGGTCGACGACGACGTGATCCCGGTAGAAGCCATGGAAGGCGCCGGCGAGCTCGAGCGCATAGGTCGTCAGCTGATGCACGCCGTAGTGCTGACGGATGTCGTCGACGAGCTCCGGGAACCGCAGAACAGCCCGGACGAGCCCGAGCTCGCCCACGTCGTTCAGGAGCGAAAGGTCGGCGCCGTCCTCGGTGATCCCGCGCTCGGACGCCGTCCGGAAGATGCTTGCGATCCGCGCGTGCGCGTATTGGACGTAGTACACGGGGTTCTCGTTCGATTGCTGGATGGCAAGCTCGAGGTCGAAATCGAGCTGGCGATCGGCGCTCGATTGAAGGAAGAAGTAGCGCGTCGCATCCTTGCCGATGGACTCGATCACCTCCTCGAGCAGCAGGAACTGGCCGGTGCGCCGGCCCATCCGCTTCAGCACCCCCTCGTGGAGGAAGCGAACGTACTGATAGAGGACGACCTCGAATCGATCGAGGAGCCCGAGGGCCTTCATCGCGGCGCGCATCTGGATGAGGTGGTAGTGCGTGTTCGCTCCCCAGACGTCGATCTTCTTGTCGAAGCCGCGATCCCGAAGCGATTCGAGGTGGTACGCGATGTCCTTGCCCAGATAGCCGGGCTCGCCGTTCGAGCGCACGAGGACCCAGCCTTCGGTGTCCTGCACCGCCTCGCTGGCCTCGAGCCAGATCGCGCCGTCCCTTTCGTAAACGAGTCCAAGCGCGCGGAGCTCCGCAAGAGCTTTGTCGAATCGACCCGAGCGCATCATCCCGGACTGCGAGAACCACGTGTCGTAGCTGATGCCAAGCATCGCGGTGACCCGCTTCGCCTCGCGCAGCACCCAGCGCACGCCGTCGTCGGCGAAGCGCGCGGTCTGCTCCTCGAGCCCCAGGCGCATCCACTCGTCTCCGTCGCGGTCCTTGATCTCGCGCGCGATGTCCTTCACGTACTCGGCTGGATAGGCGTCGTCCGGGACCTCGATGGC
>VBDQ01000085.1 GCA_005889075.1 Chloroflexota bacterium | reverse complement strand
TGTCGACCGACCACGCGGTCACCTGGTCGACGCCGGAGGAGATCAGCGGGACGGCCGACGCGCTCTGCTTCTTCGGAAACTTCTTCAATCCCAACCTGAGCGAGCACAAGTGCAACTTCGATCAGGGCTCGTACTCGGTCGCCCTGCCGAGCGGCGATCTCGAGGCCATCTTCAACAACGGGAACACCCCCGCAGGGAACCCCAACGGGCAGCAGCTCGGCGTCCACTGCAAGCCGACGGGCAGCTCCTCCGCGGGAACCGCTCACCTGAACTGCGCGACACCGGCGAAGGTCGGCGACGACATCATCGCCGGGGAGCCACTGTGCAACTTCGGGCGAGGTCCCGAGGAGTGCATCCCCGGCGCTTTCATCCGTACGAATGACTTCCCACGCATCACCAAGGACAACACGCAGAACAATCACCTTCAGGCGGTCTGGCAGGACTACCGAAACGGTGAGTACGACATCCAGATCTCGATCTCGACCGACGGCGGCCTCACTTGGACCGAAAAGGGCACGGTCAATCCGGACACGGGTCTCGACCACTACTTCGCGGCCGTCGATCAGAGCCCGAGCAAGGGTGATCGGATCGGCGTGAGCTACTACCGGACTGAGCGCGTTCCGAACGAGAACACGACGCCGACGGGCGGCTTCGCTCCGGGGCAGCCCGGAGTCCAGGCTCGGAACTCGGATTACGTGCTCGCCGGCGGAACCGGCGGAGCGACACCCTACGACTTCACCGTTCTCTCGCCGGCCTCGACACCCGCAACTTCGATCCCTACGCGCCAGCCAACGGGGTGACCAACGACGAGGACGTCTTCTCGGATAAAGTCTCGTTGCCCGACGGAACTGGCAAAGCTGGACCGGGCACGATCGGCAAGAAGTAACTCGCGCGGACTCACACAAGGTGAAGGGCCGCCCGACTTGGGCGGCCCTTCAATTCACGAGGTAACTACTGACTGCTGCCAGGGCGCGGGATCTTCGGCGAAAGCTGTGTCGGCGCGAGCTGCGCCGGCGCCACGTACCCGGGTGGATAGCCGGTGACGGGCTCCGACCAGCGCGACGGTGCCATGCCTTGTCCACCCCCCGGAGCGGAATCACTCGATGAGGTGCCCGTCGAAGGCGTGGTGGAATCGCTCGCCGTCGACGTTTGATTCGCGCTGCCGTCGGCGGTCGCCGGGGGCGCGGCGCGCATCGTGTCGGGCACCATCGCCGGAGCGATGGCCGGGGAGTCGATCTCGTTCGGCATCTGCGCCGGCGTCGTGTTCGTGTTCGTCGCCGGATCGGCGGTCCCGCCCATCGGTGGAGTGAAGGGACTCACACGAACGGCTGCATTCGCGGCGACCGCTCCCGCGAGGAGCGCGAGCGCGAGGAGCGCGAGCGCCGCGGTCCGGCTAGCGCGAAAGGTCTCGGTCATGGGGTGGCCCTCCCACCTGTCCTAACGCCATACATGGAGAAGAGTTTCGTGACCGGCCGCCGTCGGCCGGGGGATCGCCGGGCGGCTAGATATGCTCCGGCCGTGCCAGAGCTCGATATGGCGGGCATCAAAGCCCTTATCCCACACCGCGAGCCGTTCCTTCTTATCGATCGTGTTACAGAGCTGGACCCGGGCGTGCGCGCGGTGGCCGAGCACACCTTCACGGGCACCGAGTGGTACCAGGCGGGGCACTTTCCGGGCAATCCGATCGTACCGGGGGTGATCCTCGTTGAGTCGATGGCGCAAGCCGCAACGGTGGCGGCGATGGCGCACGCCGACTACCGCGAGGGTCTCGGTCTATTCGCGGGGATCGAGAACATGCGCTTCAAGCGCATGGTGAAGCCGGGCGACACCGCGCGTTTTGAAGCGAAGGTCGAGCGGATGCGTCGCGGATTCGCGCGCGTGAACGTCCGCACGATGGTCGGCGACGAGCTCGCCGCAGAAGGCGTGATCCTCGCGATCTTTCAACCGAAGTCGAAAGCCCAGTGAAGGACGTCGCGATCATCGGCGTCCCGATGGACCTCGGTGGAAACCGGCGTGGCGTAGACATGGGACCCTCCGCGATCCGCTATGCCGGCCTTCGCGATCGTCTCGTCGATCTCGGCTACCGCGTCCACGAGGGCGGCAACGTCCGCGTCGCGGATCGCGACGAGGGGCGCGCCGAGCAGAAGTACCGACCGATGGACGAGCGCGACCTTCCGAGCGGCGGCAATCGTGCGCACCACGTGACCGAGATCGTCCGGGTCGCGACGGAGCTCGCCGATCGTGTCGCCCAAGTCGCCGGCAAGGGTGCCTTTCCGGTCGTCATCGGAGGCGACCATTCGATGTCCATCGGAACTCTCGCGGGGATCGCGCGCAGCGGACGGCGGCCCGGCGTGATCTGGATGGACGCGCACGGCGACATCAACACCCCGCGGACCTCTCCATCGGGCAACGTCCACGGGATGCCGTTCGCCGTCGCGCTCGGCCTCGCCGACGAGCCTTTCCCGAAGCCTCTCCGTGGATCGGTCGAAGGACGGAACAGCGCACTCATGGCGATCCGCGACATCGACGAGGGTGAGAAGGAGAACATCAGGGCCGCCGGCGTCACCGCGATCACGATGGCCGACATCGACCGAATGGGCATGAGCGCAGCCATGGAGAAGGCGATCGCGGTCGCGAGCAGGGGCGAAGGCATACACCTTTCGCTCGACATGGACGCGATCGATCCCGATGAAGCCCCCGGCGTGGGCACGCCGGTAAGGGGCGGCCTGACCTATCGCGAAGCGCAGCTGGCGATGGAGATGCTCGCGGCGTCAGGAAAGCTGCGATCGCTCGAGATCGCGGAAGTAAATCCGATCCTCGACCAGGGCAACCGGACAGCCGCGCTCGCGGTGGAGCTCGTCGCCTCGGCGCTCGGCCAGACGATCCTCTAGTCCGGGCGCGCGCGCTCCTCGAGCAACCTCGCGACCTCGGTGTGCCTACGCTCTCGCGCGATGTCGAGCGCGGTCTTGCCGTCGCGGTTCGCGATTGCTGGATCAGCGCCTCGCGCGAGCAGGCGCCCCGCGACCTCGTGGTCGCCCGTGAATGCGGCGGTGTGGAGCGGTGTCCCTCCTGACTGGCTCCGAGCGTTCGGATCCGCGCCGCGCTCCAGCAGCATCAGCACGATCTCGCCGTCGCATGCCCCCGTATCGGTGGCGACAGCCGAATGCAGCGCGGTGAAACCACCTTGCCGCGACGCTGGGGCGACGTCCGCGCCGCGGGCGAGCAGATAGCGCACCAGCTCGCGCCGTTTGAAGAACGCCGCCAGCCCAAGCGGTGAGAACCCATCGGGCGAAATCGCGTTCGCGAGCGAGCGGTCCGATTCGACGAGCTCGCGTACGCGCTTGAGGTCGCCTGTCGCGCTCGCCTCGAACACGTTCAGGATCGGCCGGCGTCGCAGGATACTGGCCGCGATCTCGCCCTTCCCTCGATAGAGCGCGACCAGGACCGGCGAGAGCCCGGTCTCGTCCCGCGCATCGACAAGAGCCCGGTCCCGTTCGAGCAGCCGGTCCACCGTGGCGCCGTCCCCGCTCTTGATCGCCTCGAACAGCTCCGCCATTGGCTGCCTCCCCCGTCTTGAGTTAGTTAGCCTTGCTAACTAATATCACGACGTGACCCCGGCCGCAAGGAGGACGGATTGGGAGCTCGCCGACCGGCTGCACTCGGCCGCGATCCACCTCCTCCGCCGCGCGCGCCGCACGGACCCCCGGACGGGCGTGTCGGCCGCGCAGCTCTCCGCGCTATCGGTCCTCATGGGCGGCCCAAAAACGCTGGGCGATCTCGCCGCCGCCGAGCAGGTCCGTGCTCCGACGATGAGCCGCCTCGTGTCCGAGATGAAGCGGGCCGGCGTCGCGCGCAAACTGCCAGATCCTGCTGACGGGCGCGTGGTCCGCGTGCACGCAACCGCAAAAGGACGTCGTGCGCTCGCGCGCGGACGAGCGATGCGGGTCGAGGCCATCCGGCACCTGCTCGCGCGATGCGACCCCGAGGATCAACGCGCGCTCGAGCACGCGGTCGGATTCATCGAGCGCGCGCTCGGCCAACGGGCCGCGCCGTGGAGAAGCGCGACCTCGGACCGCAGCTGAGCCGTACCCTTGTCTCACAGGGGAGCCGGTGCAGCTTCGGATCTACGACACCCTCGCGCGCCGGGTCGTCCCGTTCACGACGGAGCGCCCTCGCGAGGTTCGGATGTATACGTGCGGGCCGACCGTCTACCGCCCTGTGCATCTGGGCAACCTGCGCTCGTATCTCCTCGCGGACTGGCTGCGGCGCACGCTCACCTTCTTCGGCAACGAGGTGACGGCGGTGAAGAACATCACCGACGTCGGACACATGCGGCAGGAAGCGGTCGATCGTGGCGAGGACAAGGTGATCGCGGCCGCACTCGCCGAGGGCAAGACGCCCGAGGAGATCGCTGAGTTCTACGAGGCACGGTTTCACCAGGACGAGCGCCACCTGGGCATCCTCCCGGCCGCGCACTTTCCGCGCGCGAGCGACCACGTACCGGAGATGATCGCCATCGTCCTCGGGAAATATCGGCGAGGCGCTGCGCCAGGGCGTTCGCGCCGAGCTCGATCCCGCGAAGCGGCATCCCGCCGACTTCGCGCTCTGGAAGAAAGCGGAGCCCGGCCGCACCCTGACGTGGGATTCACCGTGGGGAACCGGGTTCCCTGGCTGGCACGTCGAATGTTCGGCGATGAGCACCCGTTACCTCGGCGAGCGATTCGACCTTCACACCGGCGGGGTCGACAACATCTTTCCGCACCACGAGGACGAGATCGCTCAGAGCGAGGGCGCCTTCGGCCATCCCTCGGTGCGCCACTGGGTGCACGGACAGCACCTGCTCGCCGACGGGATCAAGATGGCCAAGTCCGCCCGGAACACCTTGACGCTCGACGAGATGAGCGAGCTGGGTCTCGATCCGCTCGCCTTCCGCTACGAGTGCCTCCTCACGCATTACCGGTCGCGCATGGACTTCTCCCTCGGCGCGCTGCGTCAATCCGCCGAAGCCCTCGACCATCTTCGGCAGCGCGTACGGCGCTGGGCGCAACTGACCGACGAGAAGGCTGATCGCATGCGGCGCGAGCGCTGGATCGCGGAGATCCGCGAGGCGCTCGCCGACGACCTCAACCTGCCCGAGGCCATTGCGGTCGTGCAGCGCTGCGCGACCGATCCGACGACGCCGGAACGGACCAAGCTCGAGGTCACGCTCGAGGCCGACGCCGTTTTCGGGCTCGACCTCGCAGGGGTGGCGAGCGAGCACACAAAGGCCCCGCGCGAGGTGCTGGCATCGGTCGATGAGCACCGCGCGGCGCGCGCGTCGCGGGACTGGCCGCGGGCGGACCTCGTTCGCGCATCCTTCGATGGCTACCGTGTCGAAGATCATCGGGACGATCAGACGATCGTCTCGCGAGCCGATCGGCGGACCGGTGCACGCGATCGAAGCACGATCTCGTCTGCGAAGGAGCTTCCTGACCGCCGCCACGAGCCTACGGCTCGATCGTGGTCGGTGGCGCTGGTTACGCGCGACGATGCCGACGCGCTCGAGCGCTGCGTGAGCGCGACGGTGCGCTTTCTTCCCCGCGACGCCGAGCTGCTCGTTCTCGACGCCGGGTCCATGCCCGCGGCCCAGGATCGGCTCGCCTACCTCGCCGCGGGCGACCGACGCATCGTCGCGCACTTCGCCGATCGTGACTTCGGCGAGGGGGCATCGCGGAACGCGCTTCTCCGCGTGTCGCGTGGCCGCCATCTGCTCCAGCTCGATGCGTCGATCGAGCTCGTCGACGATCTCTTCACGGTGCTGGCCGAGGCGCTTGCGGACTCGCCGGTAGGCCTCGCGGGACCGTTCGGCCTGCGCACGGACGATCTCAAGCACTTCGACGAGGTGACGAGCGGGGAGGCTGACGCGATCCAGGGGTACTGCGTCGCGGCTCGACGCGACGTACTGGTCGAGGTCGGCTTCGATCCCCGCTACCGCTTCTACCGGAACCTGGACATCGCCGTGTCGTTCGCGGTCCGCGAACGGGGATACGGTGCGGTCGCGACCGGTGTCGATTGCGTGCGTCGGCACCCGCACACCATTTGGGAATCACTTTCCGAAGACGAGCGCCTGCGGCGCAGCCGCAAGAACTTCGATCGGATGTATCGCCGCTTCCACGGCGCGCTCGCGCCGACTCGCGGCTCCTAGCCGACAGACTGGCGGTTGTCTGGGTGTTTCTCCGAGCGGACTATGGTCGTACGGTGTCTGCGTCGCTAGCGTTTTCACCGCTCGATGGCTTGGTCACTCCTCACCCGTGCGCTGACCCACCGCAGTCCGATCGTGCGCCTCACGACGGCCGTGGCCGTCGGCGCGTTGGGATTCGCGCTCGCATGGACGGTCGCCTACGCCGTCCTGCCTGAAGGCGCGACGAGATTCACGCTCGGTCTCGCGCCGATGCTCGATGCGAAGGATCACGCCCTGAACGTCGCGGCGACGCTCTTCATGTGGAACGTGGGCTTTGGTTTCGGCGTCATCGGGATCGCGAGCCTCTATAGCGTCGGCCCGATCTCGCTCGCCTACGTCGCGCCATGGACGTGGCTCGTGCGCTTCGGCGTCGCGCTCGGGACGAACTCGTTCGCGCTCTTCGTCCCGGGGGCGCGCGTGCCGCCCCTGGATCTCCGCGTCATCGTGTCGCACGCCGGCCTTCCCGAGCTCGTCGCCTACCTCGTCCTCGCGACGGTCCTCGCGAACGCATCGCTGTGGCGTCAGCAGCGCATAACGGATCGTCATCTCATCCGGATACGCCGCCTGCGCGACATCCGGCTCACCCGCGTCGAGTTTGCCCTGGTGGGGCTGTCGTTCGCCCTTCTCGGTGGCGCGGCCATGCTCGAAACGGCGCAGATCGCCGCGCTGCAATCTCTCTAAAGACCGCCCAGCAGCGACCCGAAATAGACTCGATCGATGCGCAACGGCGAGCGCCGTCGCGTCGTCGTGACGGGGATCGGGCTCATCACTCCGCTCGGGGCGACGGTGCAGAAGACCTGGGACGCCCTCGTCGCGGGACGGAGCGGGATCGGACCCATCACCCGGTTCGATCCGAGCGGTCTCGAGACCACGATCGCGGGCGAGGTCCGCGACTTCGACGCGCTCGACTACATGGATCGGAAGGAAGTGCGCCGCGCCGACCGGTTCGTGCAGTTCGCGGTCGCCGCCGCCGGGCAGGCGCTCAAGGGGGCATGCCTCGAGATAACACCTGACCTCGCGTCCCGTGTGGGTGCAGCGTTCGGCTCGGGGATCGGCGGCGTCGAGACCCTCGTCGACAACATCCTGAAGCACGACGAGGATCCACGAAAGGTCTCGCCGTTCCTCATTCCCATGATGATCATCGACATGGCAGCCGGCGAGATCGCGATGAAGTACGGCGCCAAGGGGCCGAACATGGCGCACGTCTCGGCGTGCGCGTCGAGTGCGCACGCGATCGGCGAGGCGACCGAGATGATCCGCCGCGGCGAGGCGGACGTGATGCTCGCCGGGGGATCGGAGTCCGGGCTCATCAAAGTCGCGATCGGCGCGTTCAATCAAGCCCGGGCGCTTTCGACGCGCAACGACGCACCCGAGAAGGCGTCGCGCCCGTTCGACAAAGAGCGCGACGGTTTCGTTTTCAGCGAGGGCGCCGGTTGCCTGGTGCTCGAGGCGCTCGACTTCGCACGAGCCAGGGGCGCCAAAGTCCTTGGTGAAGTCATCGGGTACGGGCAGTCCTCCGACGCGCATCACGTGACGGCACCGCCACCGGGCGGCGAGGGCGCGGTGCGCGCGATGCGCATGGCGATCGAGGACGCGCGCGTCCCAGCACAACGGATCGGCTACGTGAACGCGCACGGCACCTCGACCCAGGCGAATGACGGTGCCGAGACCGCGGCGCTCAAGGCGGTCTTCGGCGATCACGCGCCGAGGCTCGCGATCTCGTCGACGAAGTCGATGACCGGACACACGCTCGGCGCGGCCGGCGCCATTGAAGCGGCGATCTGCCTCCTCGCGATGCGCGAGGGCGTCCTCCCGCCGACGATCAATCAGGAGGTCCGCGACCCCGAGTGCGATCTCGACTACATCCCTAATCGCTCGCGCAAGGCACAGGTCGCGGTCTCGCTCTCCAACTCCATGGGGTTCGGCGGGCACAACGTCGCGCTCGTCCTCGCGCGCGAGGCCGCCTGATGGCGGATCCGCGCAAGGTGCGCGCGGATGCCAAAGCGCTCGTCAGCGAGCTGCTCGAAAGGCTCGCGCGCGACGAGGTGCGTGAGCTCGAGGTGAAGCGCGGCGGCGTGCGGGTGCGCGTGGCCAAGGATGGCGGTCCCGTTCCGGCACGCGTGGCGGGAGGCGCGATCACTGCCGGCGCAGAAGTGAACGGCCCCGCGACGGGAGCGGACCACGGCGAGCTGCCGACAGTGAGCGCGCCGCTCACCGGCGTGTTCTACCGGTCGCCCTCGCCCCAAGCCCAGCCGTACGTTCAAGTGGGTTCAGAGGTAGGCGTGGGCGAGGTCATCGGCCTCATCGAGGCGATGAAGCTGTTCAACGAGATCCGCTCGACCGCGAGCGGGCGAGTTCGGCGGATCTTCGCAGACAGCGGACAGCTCGTGCGGGCGCATCAGCCGCTCATCGAGCTCGAGCCGCCATGACCGCCCAGCCCGGCGACTCCGCGACGCGCTGCGTCGTCTGCGGCGATGCGTTCGGCGAGCATCCCATCGTCGTGCGCTACGAGGCGCAGCAATACGCGTTCGACAAGGAGCGCTGCAAGCGGATCTTCCAAGAGAATCCGGACCGCTGGCTCGACGCGCACGGCGGCGTCCTGCCGGAGCCGCGTTAGGTGGAGCTTCTCTGGTCTATCAGGAAGGCTCTGACGATCGGGCGGCGCTAGGGGGCGACGCGCGCTACTGCGGACACGATCACGTCGCGGATCAGGGCACCAGGCATGCGGTCGCTCACGTAGGCGAGGGCACGCATAAGCGGCGCAGGCTCGCCCGCGCGAACCTGCACCGCGTATACGACCGTAGGCACGCGTCCGGCCAACTCCCCAACGGCGGCTGCGTCCGCCCTGCCGTACGAGCTCAGGATGGCGAACGGCGCATCGGCCTCGATTTCCGAAGGATCCTCCACGCGAAAGAGCGAGAAGGGCAGCTCCACCGAGCGCAGCAGCCGGAAGACACTGCCGTACGGATCGACGACGGGGATCGCGACGTCGCGCGCAATTGCCATGGCCAAGAGGATTCCGCGATCGCGCGATCGCGCCGACCCGCCGACGGGGGAGACGCCTCCCCCGATGGTCGTACGCGACGTCCTCGCGAGAGCGCTCGCTCCGCGCCTGATACGCGTCAGGGGCACGGAACCTGCTTCGGGAGCGTGTGGAAAGGGTGATCGTGGCGGCGACCGAGCGACGCAAACGCGCGATCCCGCATTCTCGGCCGGCCGGCGCCACCACCGGCACCGCCGCCGAGATCGAGCGCGAGCGCAATCCGCTCAAGAAGGCGGGGAAGATCCTCGGCCCCGGTTTCATCACCGGCGCGTCGGATGACGATCCCAGCGGGATCGGCACTTACGCGGTCGCCGGGGCGACGCTCGGTCTGCAAACACTCTGGACCGCCCTTCTCACCTTTCCGCTCATGTCGGCGGTTCAGAACATCTGCGCGCGCGTTGGCATGGTCTCGGGTCACGGCCTCGCGGGAGTGCTGCGCGACCACTACCCACGGTCGGTGCTTTACGGCTCGGTTCTGCTCCTCTTCGTCGCCAACACGATCAACGTCGGCGCGGATCTCGGTGCGATCGCAGACGCGGTGCACTCGGTCACCGGCATTCAGGCGCTGTGGCTGGTCGTCCCGGTCGCGGCGGGGATCCTCGCGTTCCAGATCTTCGGGAGCTATCGACTGATCGCGAACACCTTCAAGTGGCTGACGCTCGCACTACTCGCCTACGTAGTCGACGCGTTCCTCGTGCACCCTGATCTCCGCGAGACGCTCAAGGCGACGATCGTCCCGACTTTCAGCGTCGAGTCGACGTACGTGATCAGCCTCGTCGCGATCTTCGGTACGACCATTTCCCCCTACCTCTTCTTCTGGCAATCGAGCGAGGAAGTCGAGGAAGAGGTCGAGATGGGCCGGAAGACGCGCGCATCGCGGATGGGCGCGAGCCCCGCCGAGATTCGGTACTCGGCGATCGACGTGAACGTGGGCATGGCGTTCTCGAACCTGGTGATGTACTTCATCATCCTCGCCAGCGCGCTCACGCTCTTCAAAGCTGGCAAGACCGACATCAAGAGCGCGGCCGATGCGGCCGAGGCACTGCGGCCACTCGCGGGAGACCTCGCCGGCATCCTCTTCGCGGTAGGGCTGATCGGCGCGGGCATTCTCGCCGTGCCGATCCTCTCGGGGTCCGCCGCCTATGCGATCGCGGAGGCCTTCGGTTGGCGCTACGGCCTCAAGACCCATTGGAGCCGCGCGAAGCCGTTCTATGGGGTGATCGCGCTCGCGACGGCGATCGGCGTCGCCATCGACTTCACCGGCATCAATCCGATCAGCGCCCTCTTCTACTCCGCGGCCCTCAACGGGGTCGTCGCCCCGCCGATCCTCGTGCTGCTCATGCTCGCTGCGCGAAACCCCAAGGTCATGGGCGATCAGCCGATCGGCCCGGTGCTCACGGTCCTCGGCTGGATCGCCACGATCGGCATGTTCGCCGCGGTTCTGGGTCTCGCCTACAGCAAGCTCGCAGGCGGCTAGAGACCGAACACCGTCACCGCGACGAGCCCAATCGAGAGCGCCGACGCCATGAGGGCCGTTCCGATCCCCACCACCTGCGAGACGCGGCCGTTCGCCTGATCGCCCATCACGGTGCGATCGCCGGCGAGCAGCAGGATGAAGATGAGGACGATCGGCAGCAGCAGCCCGTTCACGTTCTGGGAAACGAGGATGAGCGGGATCAGCGGCACGTTCGGCGAGAGAACCACGAGCGCGCCGATCGCGATGAGGAACGTGAAGAGGCCCATGAACACCGGAGCCTCCCGGAAGTTCCGGCTGATCCCGGACTCCCAGCCGAAGGCTTCACAGATCGCGTAGCTCGTCGAGAGTGGCATCACCAGCGCGGCGAGAAGCGAGGCACCGAGGAGACCGACACCGAAGAGCAGCTTGGCCTGTTCGCCCGCGAGCGGGCCAAGCGCCTGCGCAGCGTCGGATGCCGAGCCGACGATCACGTGCGCCGGGAAGAGCACGGCCCCCGCGGCGACGATGATGAAGAAGCCGTTCAAGCCGGTGAGGATCGCGCCGAGATAGACGTCGACGCGTGCGAAGCGGTACTGCTCGCGGTCGATCCCTTTGTCCACGATCGACGCCTGTATGTAGAACTGCATGTAGGGGGTGATCGTGGTGCCGACGAGAGCGAGCGCGGCGATGAGCGCTGCCTGCTGCGTCGAGAGGGTCGGGATCGCGAGACCGCGCATGGCGCTGTCCCAGTCCGGATGGACGATCACCGCGCTGATCGGGTAGGCGACGAACGCGAGCACGAGAACGAACAGGGCGCGCTCCACGACGCGGTAGCTGAAGAAGACGATGAGCGCCCAGATCACGAGCGCGGCGGCGGGCACCGAGACGATCCGCTCCACTCCGAGCAGCTCGAGGCTCGCAGCGACCCCGGCGAACTCCGCGGCGACATTGGATCCGTTCGCGATGAGCAGCGCGATCATCGCGACGATCGTCCAGCGCACCCCGAACCGCTCACGAATGAGGTCGGACAGTCCCTTTCCTGTGACCGCACCCATGCGCGCGCACATCTCCTGGATGACCAGGAGGCCCGCGGTCGAGAGGAGCAGGAGCCACAGCAGCGCGAAGCCGTAATGCGCGCCCACCGCGGTGTAGGTCGTGACGCCGCCCGCGTCGTTGCCGGCGAAGCCGGTGATGATGCCGGGCCCCATGACCGCGAGGAACGCGAGGATCGAGGCGCGGCGAACACGTGCGCGGCGGCGGACCGCTGAGGCGGTCCTGATCACCGTGCGATCGACCTAAGGGACCTCTTCTTCCAGCCGCGCGGAAGGATGAGCTCGACCACGTCATCGACGGTCACCGTGCCGAGAAGCCTGCCCCGCGCGTCGATGACCGGTAGCGCGAGCAGGTCGTACTTGGCAATGAGGGACGCGACCTCTTCCTTGGGCGTCTCGGCGGGGATCTTGAGGACGCGCGGATCCATGATCGCGGTGACCTTCGTCTCGGGCGGGGCGACGACGAGGTCGCGCAGCGAGAGCACTCCCTCGAGCTTCCCCTGTGCATCTACGACGTAGAGGTAATAGGTGAGCTCGGGGTCGGGCTTCTTCTCGCGAAGCTGGTCGATGGACTGGGCTGCCGTCTGCTCGCCCGGAAGCGCGACGAAGTCGGTGGTCATGATCCCGCCGGCCGAGTCCTCGGGATAGGTGAGGAGCTCCTCGACGTCGCTGGCCTCTTCCTTCTCCATGAGGTCGACGAGCTCTTCGCGGCGGTCCTCTGGCAGGTCCTGGAGCAGGTCGGCGGCTTCGTCCGGATCCATCTCTTCGAGGATGTCCGCGGCGCGCTCCTCGGGCAGATCGCTGACGATCGCGGCCTGCATCTCGGGCTCGACCTCCTGGAGCGCGTCCGCCGCGGTCTCGAGGTCGAGCTGCTGGAACACCGCGACGCGCTCGTCGGCGGTCATCTCCTCGACGACGTCGGCGATGTCCGCCGGATGCAGGAGCGCGAGCTTCTGATGCGGGATTGTGAGCCGGACGGCCGCCGTCTTTGGCGCTTCAGGCTCCTTCGCCTGGAGCGGCTCGACGAGGTGCCACGGAATGATCCCGCGTGGCAGCCGGCGCCCGGCGACGCCCGCGATCCGCTCCGCGACCCCCTCAGCACCGACCCGCCGCAGCAGCCCCCGAAGGCCGACGTCGGCGCCGACGAGCCGCAGCTGGCCGTCGACTTCGGAGAGCTGGAGGTCGTTCACCCGGACCACCTTGGCGCCGTGGGTGTCCACGATCTGCTTGTCCAAGAGGTCCCGTGCGAGGCGCAGCGCGTCCGGCGGTAGCTGCGCCGGGGGCGTCGCCTCGAGCCGGCTGCGGAGACGCAGGTGCCCGATCTCCTGCGCGAGATCGGCCCAGCGCACCACCTTCTCACCGCCCGGCGTCGCGAGGATCGCCCACTGCGCGGCGGGAAACTGCCCCTGCGGGACCACCGCGACGTCCGTGAGCCTTCCCACCACATTGCCGTTCGGCTCGATCACCCTGCGGTTCTGGATTTCCGACAGGTACGGCACTCGGCGCAAGCGTAACCGCTACACTTCGTATATCCCAGACCCGCCCTCTTCGGGCGTACCCTCATGCGTTGGAGGAAGATCCGTGGCACCGCCGAGTGAAAGCAGCGTTCGTGCGCGCGCTCTCAGCGATCAGGCCACCGCGGCGGCGCTGGATGCCGACTGGCCTCGCGCGCTCGAGCTCAATCAGAAGATCCTCGAGACCTCAGCCGATGACGTCGAGGCCCGTAACCGATTGGGCCGGGCGTACATCGAGCTCGGCAAGCTCGAGGAGGCCAAGGCGGCGTTCACCGAGGTCCTGAAATCCGAGCCGTACAACTCGATCGCCATTCGGAACCAGACGCGCGTCATCGCGCTCATCGAGCATCGCGCGAAGCCGAACGTCACCAGCACGAGGACCCAGCCGCGCCTCTTCATCGAGGACATGGGCAAGACCGGGATCCTCCGCGTGATCAACCCCGCCCCGCAGCACGTCCTCGCGAAATACAGCCCCGGCGCGGAGTGCGAGCTCCGCGAGCAGGAAGGCCTGCTCGCGCTCCATGCGCGCGACGGCGAGCTCGTCGGATTCCTCGAGCCCAAGGTCGGGCGGCGGCTCATCGATCTCCTCCGGACTGGCAACCAGTACGTCGCGGCGATCGTGAGCACCGATCCGCAGAACCCCCGCATCGCGATCCGCGAGATATCGCAGAGCCCCGAGAACGCGAGCCGGATCTCGTTCCCTGGCCATCACCGCCCGGCTGAGACGAAGGAGCGCGCGTACGTCCGCGGCACGTTCTTCCGCTACGGCGCCGGCGAAGAGGACCTCGAGGAAGAGGGGGAAGAGGTCGAGGAGGAGACGCCTTCGCCCGAAGAAGCGATCGAGGAGACCGAGGCCGCCGAGGAGCCGCTCCCGGTCGACACCGAGGAAGAGGACGACACGGAGGACGAAGCCGAAGAGTGAGCGGCGCCTTCCGCCGCGCCGTTGGGGTCGTCATCGCCCTCGCACTCGTTTCTGCTTGCACCGAGCCTGCGCAACCGAAGCCGACAAGCTCCCGCGACTCGGAGGCCGGCCCAAAGCTCTCGCGCGACGCCGCGGCGATCTTGCTCCAGTACTCGGCCTACGACTACGGCCTCGCCGGCGCGCTTTCCGGGGCGAAGACCCGCACGGTCGCGCCGGCCCGATACGGGCTGGTGGCGATCGACGCCGCGAAGCAGATCAGCACGTTCAGCTCCGCGGTATTGAGCGCGACGCTCGACCGCACGGGTCCGATCCGCGACAAACTTGTCCCGCTCGCTGACGGCCTCACCGATCTCGGGAAGGACAGCCAGTCGTACGGCGACGGCGGGGATCCGGCGGCGTTTGCCCGCGTGCTCACCGACGTCACGGCGGGGTGGCAGCGCGTCCGCGACCTCGCGGCTCTGCTTCCGAAGGACGACGCCATCCAGGCGACGCTCGGCCGGGGCAGCTCGTTCGTCGTGACGGCGAAGGCCGAGCCGCGAGCGACGATCACGGCCGGGCCCTTCGGAAGTGTGGCCGAGGCGCAGCAGGCGGTGCGCGCGATGGGCTCGCCACTGAATGCGACGGTGACGCAGCAGGCGCCGTTCGTCGTTCGTCTCGGCCCGTACCCGGACCGGCCCTCTGCGGACGGTTTCGCAGCCACTCTCGGCACGCAAGGTCTCACGGCGATCGTCACCGACGACCAGTCCTACTCATTCATGCGCAGCGGGCCAGTGCCCGACGCCGAGCTCTGGCGCGAGCCCTCGCGGGTGCAGGACACGCACGGCGCGTCGCGGAAAGTTGCGGTCTCGGACGACGGCGGCTGGCTTGTCACGGGCGGCGACGATGGCTACGCCGCCCTCTTCGCGCCCGATGGGACCCTCCGCGCGCTGCCCCGGTCCTTCGCCGGAATGAGCGTCCTCTCCTTCTCCGACGATGCGCGCTTCTTCGCGGTCGGCGGGCAGGTCGTCACCTTTCTGGCGGTGCCCTCGGGTCAGCTGGTCGGCTCCGGAATGCGCTTCACCGGCGCGGCGACGCAGATCCTCTTCGCCCCTACGACGCGTGCGTTCGTCGCGGCGTCCACCGGCAGCACGGGTCTTCCGGGAGGCGGCCCGGGGCTCATCGGCGGGCGCGCTCCCGATGGGAACCCGATCGGCGATCCCTTCCCGATCCTCACGCCCGCTGCGGGTGCGCAAATCGCGGCGTCGGACGCCGGTGACGTTTACGTCGGGACGACGAGCGGCGGCGGATATGACGTTGAGGTCTTCCGGCCCGGTCGCGACGCGGATACCCGCCCGGTCGCGCGACTTTCCGGCAGCGGAAAGGCGCTCGCGATCGACCGGGCCGCGAGATTCGGGGCGGCGATCACCGATCGAGGCACCTTCCGGTTCGCGATCGCCGATCCGAAGACGCTCGCGCAGGTCGCGCCACCGGCGCGCGACATCGCGTTCGCCGCGGACGGGACGCTCTACGTCCTGGACCGGTCATCGCTTCTCGCGATAGGCGCTGACGGTGCGGTCAAATGGAAGGCCCCGCTCATCGATGGCCGCCGACTGATCGCGGCGCGGCGCCCGATCGTGCTCGACGGCACCGATCGTCTCCTCGCGTTCGCCCCAGGCGACGGCGCGGTCGACGAGCTCGGCGCCGGCGGAGCGATCAGCGACGTTGCGATGTCGCATGACGGCAAGACCGTCGCGGCTATCGTCGACCAACGGAGGGCCGTACTCTTCACGCTGCCTTGAGCCAGCTCGAGCGTGTTCGGTCCATGGTCCCGCTCGAGAGTCTTCCGCTTCCCCGTCCGCTCGATCGCTTCGGCCCGGCGTTCCCCTTCGCGCTCGCGGATCTCTACGTGAGCGCGTACGCACCGCGACGCGGCGTGGTCCTCGACCCACTCGCTCACCCGTGGTCTGCGGCCGACGCCGCCGAGCGCGCCGACCGGCGCGGTGTCGCGCGGTCGCGGGATCCGCTCGGCGAGTGGGCGCGCCGAGTGGTCGCCCTCGCGCCGGCCGCTGACGAAGTGCTTCGCGCGCTCGATCGGGTCGGGGAGAGCGCGCTCATCGGGACGCCGCACCGCGTCGCGATGCGCGAGCTCTACGCGAGCACCTGCGCGACCTGCCGCGGTCCGGTGATCGTCGAGGCGTTCCTCTGGGAGCGCGACGCACCGGTCCCCACGAAGAAGGCGTTCCGCTGCGGCATCTGCGCGCGAGAGGGCCATGCGCTCCTCATCGAGGCAACAAATGCGGAGGACGAAAAAGCGAGCCAGCGCCTCGAGCCACGCGGCCTCTCGTACTGGCAGTTCGTCGAGCGGTTCGGCACCGACGCCGCCGCGCAAGCGCTCGCCGAGAGCGTCGCTGGGCTGTACACGCCGCGAAATCTGGCGGCGCTGATGGCGACGCTACGCGCGATCGAGACGACCCTGCCTGAGTCGCCCGCGCGCGACCTGCTCGTGCTCAGCGCGCTCGAGGTCCTCGTGTCGGGCAGCCGGCTCAACGCGCCGGCCGCGCACGGCACGCCGCTGCGCATGGAAAAGAACCGCGCCCGCCGTTCGCACGCCGCGCAGTCCCGCGAGGTGAACGTCTGGCTGGAGTTCGACCGCACCGTGCGCGACCTGGTCGCGTGGCTGGCTACCCATCCCTCGCCCGCGCGGCCGCGCGCGGGAATGCTCGCTCTCGACACCGGAGACGCCGACCTGGTCCTCTGCGAAGCGCCGGTTGAGGATCCCCTTGGCGGATGGACGACCGTCGCCACGGCGGTGCTCCTTGGAGCGCGGCACGCGAAGACGCCGGAGATCCCGGAAGCTCGCGCCTCGGCACGCGAGCGGCTCATCAGGACGATGCGCGCCGCGCTGCTCGACGCGCAGCGTGCCTCGCGTCCGGACGCGCCGGCGGTCGTCTACGTCCCTCAGGTCGATGCCGAGACGATCGCCGCGGTGACGCTCGGCGCAGCGGGCGCCGGTTATCGCCTGCGCGGCATCACGTACCAGCGCGACGCCCTCATTGGGGGCAGCGTCGGTGCTGCTGCGATCTGTGACTTCGACCGGGACGTACCGCTGCTGAGAGATCAAGGTCTCGCGGATCCAGTCGCGATCGAGGATGCGATCCGAGCCGGTGTGCGGGAGGCGATCCTCGCGCGTGGCGAGCCGATCGGGACCGACCGGGCGGCGGTAGCGGCGCTCGCGGCCCTCGCCCGTCAGCGCCTTCTCGCGCCGCTCACGCTCGCGCGCGCCGGAGGTGTCTCGGAGCTCGAGGTCTTCCTCGATCACTTCCGTTCGGCGCTCGCGGATGGGCCTCGCGCGGGCGTCGTCAAGATCGAGCTCGAAGGCGCCGCTGCCGAGCACGCGCACGACACGACGCTCTATTCGCTCGCCGAGATGGCCGATGTCACGCCGCTCGACGACCGGCTCGAGTGGGGCATGTGGGGGCTTCTGGCCGCGTCGCGCGAGGTGGAGACGCGGACGCTCTTGCGGCGCGCCTACGGACTCTTCCGAGACGTCGAGACGCCGGACCGCGAGCTCGTCGAGCGCTGCATCGCCGCGTACGGTCAGCAGGCCGAAGATGGCCGCTGGCATCTTCGCGATGAAGACGCGCTCATCCGCCGTCAGGCGGATCAGACGTTCCTCGCGGCGCAGCTTCTCGATGCCGGACACCGACTTGGCTTCAAGGCCCACATCGGACGCGACCTCGAGCGTCGGGCGTTGCCTGACTCGTTCTGCGAACGGGGCAGCGTTTTGGGCGATCTTCAGACCGATGCGGAGCGCGCGATCCCGGTCTCCCGTTTGTCCCATACGTCGTCGGATGCCCTCGAATACGTCGATGTCGTCTGGTACGACCGAGGGCGGATGGTGTTCCTCTGGCAGCTCGAGTGGACGGCGCGACTCCATCGCAGCATCGTCGCGCTCGGCGAGGCGATCCCCGACGAGGACCGTATTTTCCGCTTTGTCGCGATCGCCGACGAACGACGCTCGCTCGCCGAGTTCAAGCTGCGCCGGTCGCCCGCGATCGCCGACCTCGTTCGCCGGCGTGGTTGGCGCTTCGTTAGGTGGTGATGGGTACCGCCGAGATGACCCTGCCTTAAGGAGCGATACAGATGGGAAAGCCGCAACAGACGAGTGACGCAAACTTCGAGCAGGATGTCCTGAAGTCGGAGACACCGGTGCTCGTCGACTTCTGGGCGACGTGGTGCGGGCCCTGTCGGATGGTCGCGCCGGTCCTCGAGGAGATCGCGAACGAGCAAGGCGAGAAGATCAAGATCGCCAAGCTTGACGTCGACGCCAATCCGATCACCGCCGGACGCTTCGGCGTCCGCGCGATCCCGACGATGATCCTGTTCAAGAACGGCCGGGAGGCGCAGCGACTCGTCGGCTACATGCCCAAGGAGCGCGTGCTGCAACAGATCCAGCCGCACATCGGTCAGGCCGCCTAGACAAATCCCAGCGTCAACGCCAGGCGCTCATGTATAGAGTTTTCGCCGCGGTTCTCAATTGACGGTGCTCCTTCGTCCACGCGCGTCGCTCTTTCACGCCGAAGGTGGCTGGTTCAGCGCCAACTGGCACTTCAGCTTCGATCGCTACTGGGACGAGGCCAACATGGGCATCGGCGACCTGCGCGTCTTCAATGACGATCGCCTGATCCCCGGCGCCGCCTGGCCGATGCACCCACACCGCGACATCGAGGGCATCACCTATGTCGCAGAGGGAACCTTCGAGCACGCGGACTCGCGCGGCAACGGCGGTATCCTCCCACCTGGCTCGGTGCAGCGCGCGACGCTCGGCGCGGGCATGGAGCACTCCGAGCGAAACGGCTCCAAGACCGAGCCGATGCGCTTCATCCAGCTGTGGATCATGCCGGCGCGCCGAAGCCTCGAGCCCTCGGTCGAGCAGCGCTCCTTCAGCGCCGATTCGCGGCGCAACGTTCTGAAGCCGGTGCTGGTTCCAGCGCCCGGGTATTCGACCGACGGCGCACCGTCGGCGACCGATGCGGTCACCGTGCACCAGGACGCTGCCCTTTACGCTGCGCTGCTCGATCGGGCCGCCTCCGTCCGTCACGAGTTCCGCCGCGGATTCGGTGGCTACCTCTTCGTCGTGCACGGCTCGCTCGCGAAGCCCGAGCTCGATGAGGGCGGCGCGGCAAAGATCCTGAACGAAAGCGAACTTACGATCGAAGCGGGCCGGGATGGTGCCGAGGTCCTGCTCGTGGAGACGCGGCTGACGTCCTAGCAGGCAAGCCAGCGGCGACGTTTGCGCTCTACTTAGCGCCGTGAGCTCGCCTCGCAATACCGCCGGTCACGCAGTGGTGAAGTCGTGGAAGTGGCTGGACCCGTTCGCGAACTTCTTCGGCGCGATCGTCGGCGGCTTCTACAAGATTCCGGGCACGCACGGGATCAAGTCCCTTCTCCACGGCACCTGGCCGCTCGGCCATCCGCTCCATCCCATGGTCACCGATCTGACCATCGGTGGATACACCGCGACCATTGCGCTCGACATCGTGTATGTCATCACGCGGAATCTGGCACTGCCGCAGGCCGCGGACTTCCTGATCGTCGCGTCCTTTCTCACGTCGCTGGCCTCGATCGTTTCGGGGCTGACCGACTGGAACGAAACGATCGATGAGGAGCGGCGAACCGGCATGCTCCACGGGCTCCTCATGGTGGTCGCCTCGGTCGGCTTCTTCGTCTCGATCTGGCTGCGCCTGCACGGCGTCGCCGATCAGCGCGATCCGGCGGTATGGCTCGCGCTCGTGTCCTGGGCGATCCTCATCGTCTCCTCGTTCTTCGGCGGCGAGATGGTCTTCGCGTACGGCACCGAGGTGAACCGCCAGGCCTGGTCTGAGCCGCCGACGAAGTGGGAGCGCCTCGACGTCTACGAGTCGAGCCTCGAGGATCGCAAGCCTGTCGTTGGGAAGACAAAGTCCGGTTTCGCGGTCTTCGTCGTGAAGCTTGACGACAAGATCTACGCGATGGGCAATACGTGTACGCACGCCGGCGGACCGCTGAACGAAGGCAAATGGGTGGGCGCGGATCGGTGCGAGATCCAGTGCCCGTGGCACGCGTCGCGCTTCTGCGTCAAGGACGCGAAGGTCCACGGTGGCCCCGCGACGTTCTCCGAGGTTCGCTTCCAGACGCGGGCGGCGGATGGACGGGTCGAGGTGCGCGCGATCTAAGTGCGACGCGCGAATCGCAGGAAGAGGTAGTCGCCCGCGGTCTTCACGCTCGCAAGGCGCGACTCAGGTGCCTCTCCAGGCGCGAATGCCGCTCCTTCGACGAGCGCGAGCCGCCGCGCGGTCGCGTCGCGGCCGACGATCCGTGGCGCGATCGTGAGGAAGAGGTCGTCGAGCGATCGCTCGCGAAGAAAGTGACCCAGGAGCGTCGGGCCGCCCTCGGTGAGGATCAGCTTTCCCCCGGTCTCGTCGACCGTCGCCTTGAGGATCTCGGCCGCTGTCGTGCGCTCGAGTGCGCGGATGCGCAGATGCGTTGGCGCGCCGGCAAGGCGCTTCGCGCCCGCCCGGGTCGTCAAGATGACTACTGGAGCGCCCTCGGCAAGCGCCGGCGTCTTGAGATCGAGGTCGCCCGACGCACTGACGACGACCATCAGCGGCCGCTCGGAGGCATGCATCGCGCGCCGCAGCTCGGCGAAGCCGCCCGCGGCGTCGGGGAAGGGCTGCTCGGGCGTCCACATACCGCCCCGTTCCTCGCGCAACGTTCCGGCGCCGACGACGACCGCGTCGGCTGCCGCACGTAAGAGGCCGAGCACAAAGCGGTCCGCCGGCTCGCCCTTGCTGATGAACGACGCCTGCGTCTTGCCCGGAAGGGCGAAGGAGACGACCCCGTCGATGGAGCTCACGAAGTTCGCGAACACATGGACGCGGTCCCGCGGAAAGCGTAGGTCGCCACCGTACCGATCGCGCAGCGACGCCGGGAGCGGGAGCTCAGTGCCGTCGCTTCGATCGAGCAGCGTCGCGAGCACGAGCTAGCTGACGCCCACCCCCGCGAGGTGGAAGAACTCGTTCCGGATCTCGGAGTTCTCGGTGTACTCGCCGCGCCACACCGCGGTCCGCGTCTTCGCCTGCATCTCGCGCACACCGCGCATCTGCGTGCAGAGGTGATGCGCTTCGAGATAGACCGCGACACCGTGCGCATGCACGAGCGAGTTCAGGGTGTCGGCGATCTGATCGCCCATGCGCTCCTGAAGGGTGAAGCGCCGCGCCCAGAGCCGCACGAGCCGCGTGAGCTTCGAAATCCCGATGATCTCTTCATGCGCGATGTAGCCGACGTACGCGCGCCCGACGAACGGCAGCGCGTGATGCTCGCAGAGCGCGGCGAAGGGTATTGGGCCCTCGACGATCTGGTTCACCTGACAGGCCGCGCCACCCTTGCACTCGGTCGGGAACGCGGTGAGGAGCTTCGGGTCGCCCTCATAACCGTCGGTCGCGTCGTAGAGCGCGCGAACGAAACGCTTGGGCGTGTCGATCGTGCCGGGCGTGTCGAGGTTCATGCCCATAGCGGTGAATATCTCGGCGGTGTAGCGCTCGAAGCGCTCCCACTGCTCGTCCGTGAGGTCGCGATGTTCTCGGAGATGGGGCGACCAGACGTCGTCGTCCTCTTCCGGAACGCGCAAATGGAGCGTGGTCTCGTCCGCGAGATCTGCCACATGGCCCTCCGTCGTCAGGGTTCAGCTGTGCACGAGTCCGGCCAGAACGGTCTCGTAGCCCGTGACCATCGCCTCGAGAGTGAAACGCTCGGCCCGGCGGCGGCATTCCAGCGGATCCTTGTCGATCGCCTTCGGAACCGCCGCGACGAACGCGTCGAGGTCGCTCGGCTGTACGAGCTCGCCCGAGGTGTAGTCGAGGATGTCGGCGAGACCGCCGCGCCGGTACGCGACCACCGGCGTCCCCGTGGCGAGCGACTCGACCGCGACGAGGCCGAACGGCTCGTCCCACTCGACCGGCAGGACAAGCGCGGCCGCGTGGCCCATGTGCACGTAGACCTCTTCGCGCGAGCGAGGACCGATGTAGATCGCGCCGCGGACGCGCGCGGGCGCGGCCGCGTCGGGCACGGCGCGGACGCGCGGCGCGACCCGCTTCGCGAAATAGGCCTGGTCGTAGATCGATCCGACGATCAAGATCCCGCGGCGTGTCCGCTCTGCGATCTCGATCGCCGCGGCGACCCCCTTCTCGGGGGAGATCCGTCCGGCGTAGAGCAGGTGATCGCCGCGATCGCGGCTGAACGGAATGCTCGTAACGTCGATCCCGTTCGGAACCACGGTTCCAACCGGGACGCCTGCCTTTCGCCAAGCGGCGGCATTCGCGTTCGAAACGGTCACGAGCGTGGCGTCCTTCGCGCTTCGCGCCGCGCGCATTACCGCCTCGTCGAGCGGCGGCAAATGCAGCGTGTGCGCGACCGGTCGCGGAGCGCCAACGAGCGATGCGAACGCCGGTGCGTCGTACGCGTGCGCGTGAATCACGTCGATCTCGGACGCGTTCGCGTCGACCCAGGCACGCACCTTCGCGAAGGCTTCGCGCTCCGCGCGCTCGTCAGAGCGCTCGCCCGTCGTCAGACCGAGGTCGGCCCGTTGCATGCGGGCGCTGTCGATGCCAAGGTCGAGGAGCTCGACACCGTCAACGTGCGAGCCTCTGGCCGCTACGAGCGTGACGATGTGGCCGCGAGCGGCAAGCCCGCGCGAGAGGTCCTGCAGGATGATCTGCGCGCCGCCGAGCTCGGTCCGCTGCTCGTCGATGGGTGCCGCGAACGGCGCGACCTCGAGGATGCGCACCAGGCTAAGTCTGCGGGCGCCGATCGCTCTGGGGAGGTCCGACGATGCCATGGTTGCCGCCGCGCTTCCGTGCTCGAACGGCACCTCGAATTCATGCAGGAGACGCCGCCGCCAAAGGTGACGCCCGTCCACGAGTGGAAGGCACCTGGCGTGGCCTAGCCGTCAGGCCCACCGTCACTCATTGGGCTAAGGGCCGAATGGCTCTGTTGACCGGGACCGACGGCCCTCGTCGCCGACGGCACCGCGGTTGCAAGATTGGCTCGAGTCCCGAAGTGAAGAGCTATGTCGTCGAGTTCGTGGTGGTCGAGCCCCGCGGGAGCGCTGTCGCGGTTCGTCAGCTGCTTACGAAGCGGCTGCCCTGGACACGCGAGCTCGCCGTCGCCGAGGCCGATGGCGTCCTGAAGGTCCGCGTAAGCACCGGCCGACCCGAGCTGGCTGTCCTGACCGGCGTCGAGTGCGGCACGTTACGCGACGTCATAGTCGAGTCTGAGGTCGTGACACGTGCCGGGGGCTGAGAGCCGAACGAGCCTCGTCGTGTCGCGCGACGTGGTCCGACGACGTGACTGGGGGCGCGAGCTCGAGCGCCAGGGCGTACGCGTGGTCCGCTGCGCAGCCCGAAACTGTCCGCTGATTGCCGGCGGCGTTTGCGATGTTCTCGCCGGGGCCGACGCCGCTGTCTACGACGAGGAGACCCTCGATCCCGAGCTGTTCTTGGCCCTTGTGCGCGCGCGGCGGCGCCCTACCGTGCTCTTCGCCCGCGACGTTCCGAACGACGGCCAGCACCACGCGAAGTTCACCCGGGTCCTGGACCATCGCGGCGCGGCCACGATCTTCCCGCACCTGCGATAACGCCTTCGAATCCCCGTCCGGCGAATCTCTGCCTCGCGGTGTGGGGCGGATCGCCGGCCGCGGCTAGATCAGCGAGGTCGGCAAGTGGGTCCTGGAGGTGTGATTCGAAGCCCGCCGGGCAACGCCCGGCGGGCTTCGCCGTGAAGGCCGGATTAGCGGATTACTTGACGACGAACGGGATGTGCATCCCGAGCAGGTAGTGGCCGGTCTGGTTGCACATGAGCACGTAGTTGCCCGGCTCGAGGTCGAGCGTGAATGTCTTGGCCTCGCCCGTGTTGAGGTCGCCGCTCTCGCCCTTGCTCCCGTCCTCGAGCATCTTGCCTGGCTCGTCGGGGTCCGGCGGGATCTTGTCGGCGGGCAGGTTGGTCTTGAGCACGACGACCTCGTGGGTCATCGTGCCCGTGTTCTTTACCTGGAACGTGATCTTGCCGCTCGGCACGGTCGCCTGGTCGATGACGATCTTGCTGTCTGTGAGCGTCGCGTTGACGGTCGTGCCGCTGGTCGGGCCTGCGCCGCCACAGGCGGCCAGGTACAGGATCGAGAATGTCGCGATCGCGAGAAGCTTCTTCACCTGTTCTTCCTTTTGCCGCTGCACTGGTCTGGCCGAGTGGCGGCGTTTTCGGCCACCTTACGGAGGGAACCCGACGTCAACGTGAGCCGTCCGGACCCAACTCGGCGCCGTTCGTCACTGCTGACCAGGGACTGTTGTCCCAAGGAACGCCGAGATTCGGCACCCATGCGGGAGGCGCTACCACAGGCAAAGCGACCGAACGTCCCGAGCTGTGGGGACCAACGGCCCGTCTGGGCCGCGCCGACCTGACTCGGCCGAAGGAGCCATCGCTGGGCCAAAGGGACCCAGTTGTCGCGTCCGAATGACCCTGTTGGCGGAGACTTTCCGAGCGCATCGTCGGGGGCGCAGAACCGTCGCAAGAGGAGGAAGAAATGGGATTCACAGCATTCGCGGGGATCCTGATCGTCGCGGTCGTCGCAGGGGCCGTCGTGCAGATCCTCGAGAAGAAGATCAACTACGACTGGCTCATCATCGCTGTGACGGGAACCTTCGGCGCTTACTTCGCGAGCGAGACCTTCCCTGGGAGCACGGTCTTCCAGGCCATCAAGGACTTCGGCCCGCAGGCGGATGGCTTCTACATCATCCCGGGCGTCATGTTCGGCGCGATCCTCGCGCTCGTCGCATATCTCGGGACCCGCAACCTAACCGTCACGACCAGCGCGGCTTGAACTGTCGCTCGTGTGGCCGATGACCGCGCGCGCTGAGCGCCGGCGCTTCCGGAGACGGTCGCGGCGCTCTACAAGTCTTGATCGGCGCCGGTTTCTCCGGAGTGCGCTCGGCTCGCAGCCATGAAGAGCTGGGCGGCGAAGGTCCCCGCGGCAACGGCGACGAGGACGAGCACCGTGACGACGATGAGCAGCTCGGGAGAAGCAGCGGTCATGTGCGGCATGGTCTGATGGGATAACGCTTAGGGGTAGAGCCGAACGGCACATAACGCAGAGGGTCGCGAGGCCTAGGAAGCGGGGCCGGTCGGTCGACCCAGACCCTACGCCTGCGGCCCCGTTAAGGGGGTCGGGCGACCCCCAGACATGGGCCGGACGGCCCTGTTGCCCCAAACCTCGCAGCAGCACAGTGACGTGGCAAGCAGGAGGTACCAAGAAAATGAAGGCACTCGTCACTCGATCCAGCCAGATCGCGGACCCGCCGTTCGCGAAATTCCTCTTTTCGGACACCCGCATGGCCGTCGTCTGGCTGATCGTCCGGATCTACGTCGGCTACAGCTGGCTCGACGCCGGATTGCACAAGATCCTCGACACCGGCGCGGCGACGAACTACATCTACGACGGCAAGGGAATCCTCGCCTTCTGGCAGAGGATCGCCGCGATCCCCGCGGCGCCCGCCAAGCCCACGATCACCTACGACTGGTACCGCGGCTTCATCCAGTTCATGATCGACAACCACTGGGAGGGCGTCTTCGGGAAGGTCGTCGCCTTCGGCGAGACCGCCGTCGGACTCGGTCTCATCCTCGGTGCGTTTGTCGGCATCGCCGCGGTCGGCGGCGCATTCATGAACCTCAACTTCATGCTCGCCGGCAGCGCCAGCACGAACCCGGTCCTGCTCCTGCTCGGCTTCCTCCTGGTCCTCGCCTGGAAGACCGCGGGCTTCATCGGGCTGGACCGCTACCTGCTCCCGCTCCTCGGGACGCCATGGAAGGCCCCCAAGGTCGAGATCGGCACCGCCGCGGCACGGGCACCGTTACTTGCATGAGCGAGTCTTCTTCACTGCGCAGCGAGAGGGTCGGCGAGATCCGCTCCTCTCGCACGCCCACACCGATCGCGGTCCTCGTGATGAGCGCCGATCCCGAACGACGCGGGGCATGGGCGAAGTTCTTCGAGGACCAGGACATGCGGACGATCCGCTGCGCCGGACCAAAGGCGACAACCTGCGCGCTCGAGATCGGCAGCCGGTGCCCGCTCCACGAGAACGCCGACCTCATCTTCTACGACGAGGATGGCGTGACACCCGAGCTCGAGGAGCAGCTCGACCTTGCGGTGCTCACGACCCCCGTCGCCTACGCGAGCTCGATGCGGTCGCCTGAGGGACGCGAGTACCCCGCCACCGAACGCGTCCGGCCACCGGTCCGCCGCGGCCTGCCGCCGCGATAATCGATCGTCTGGCAGAGCGCCGAGCTTCGATCGTGCTCCCGAGGCGCTACCGCCTCGCGGCGTTCGTCCTCCCTGCGGTGCTCATCGCGCTGCTCGTCGCCCTCGACTACCTACTGGAGCCCCTGCTCCCCAGCGGGCTCGCCCACCTCGTGCTCATGGTCGTGGGGATCGCGGGCGTGCTCGCGTTCTCGAGCGCGATCTTCGGTCGGCTGACCGCGCTCTACCAGCGCGATGAGGAGCAGGCCGCGCGCCTTCGCGCACTGAACGTGGCCGGGATCTCGCTCACGTCGGAGCTGGACGCGGCAACTGTCCTCCAGCGGGTCGCGGATCAGGCGCGCGAGGTCGCCGACGCCAAATACGCAGCGCTCGGCGTTTTCGACGAGCACAACGATGTCGAGCAGTTCATCACATCGGGGATCACTGGCGAAGAGCGCGTGCGCATCGGTCCGCTCCCGAGAGGCCGCGGGATCCTCGGTGTCCTTCAAGCCGAGCAACGCACCCTGCGGCTTCGGCGCATCAGCGACCATCCGAAATCAGTGGGCTTCCCAGCCAACCATCCCCCGATGGGCAGCTTCCTCGGTACCCCGATCCTCTACCGGGGAGTGTCGCTCGGCAATCTGTACCTCACCGAGAAGCAGCACGGTGAGCAGTTCAGCACAGACGACGAGGAGGCGATCCGCACCCTCGCCGCCCAGGCCGCGATCGCCATCGAGAACTCCCGACTCTACGAGCAGCTCGGCCGGGTGTCGGTCCACGAGGAGCGTCAACGCATCGGGATGGATCTCCACGATGGAGTGATCCAGTCCCTCTACGGCGTGAGTCTCCAGCTCGAAGACGCCGCGGAGCGCGTCCAGAGCGAGCCGCAGGCCGCGCGGAAGATCCTCGACCGCGCGGTGGACCGGCTCAACGCGTCGATCGCTGACCTGCGCAACTACGTGCTCGGTCTGCGCCCGGTGCGGGGGAGCGATCGTCCACTCACCGAATCTCTACCGGTTCTCGCAGCGCAGGCGCGGACGAACGCCCTGCTCGACGTGGATGTCTCGGTCTCGGCGGATGCCGCTGCGGCGCTCGACGATCCTGGCCGCGAGGCGACGTTCTACATCGCCGCCGATGCGCTCGGCAACGTACAGCGTCACGCCCGGGCGCGTCGCGCGTCGCTGCGGCTCTTTCGCGAAGACTCGACGGTCGTGCTCGAGGTCAGCGACGACGGCGTCGGTTTCGATTACGAGCGCGCCGTCGATGGCCACGGCCTTCGCAACATGCGCGAGCGCGCGTTCTCGGTCGGAGGTCGACTAAACGTGCGAACGGAACCGGGTCAAGGCTCGCGAGTACGCTTCGAGCTTCCGATGCACGACGAGGCGACGCGTTGACGCCGACGAACGCGACGCGGGTGCTCATCTGCGACGATCACGAGGTCGTCCGCGAAGGGCTGCGGACGCTGCTCTCGCGGCGCCCCGAGATCGCCGTCGTCGGCGAAGCCGGAACGATGCAAGAAGCGATCGACGCGGCGGCGAAGGCGAAGCCCGACGTCGTGATCATGGATGTCCGCCTGCCGGATGGCAGCGGCGTGGAAGCGTGCCGCGCGATCCGCGAGGCGCGACCCGAGACCCATGTGATCATGCTCACGTCGTACGCGGACGACGAAGCGCTCTTCGCGTCGATCATCGCCGGGGCGTCCGGGTATCTCCTGAAGCAGACGCGCGGTCAGGCGGTGGTCGACGCAATACAGGCGGTCGCGCAGGGGCGTTCGCTTCTCGATCCGGACGTGACGGGCAAGGTCCTCGAGAGGGTCCGACAAGGCCGCGAGCAGGAGGACCCTCAGCTCGCGTCACTCACCGAGCAGGAACGCAAGGTGCTCGAGCAGCTCGCTGAAGGCAGAACGAACCGCGAGATCGGTGCGACGCTGTTCCTCTCCGAGAAGACGGTGAAGAACTACGTGAGCCGGATCCTCGACAAACTCGGGCTCGCCCGGCGCGCCGAGGCGGCCGCGTACATGGCGAAGCGCAAGCCGAAGTACTAGTCACTGATGGAGATGTACCCCGGCCATCGCTGCCGCTCGCGTGCCCGTGCTGTAGCGTTCTGTCCCGCTCGGCGTTCGTACGCTGCGCTCTCGCGCGCCAGATCGTCTGACTGTGAGCCCAGTCGTCGCGAGACGGGAGGACAACTATGGCCACGCTGCCGCCCCAGCCCTACGCCGCGCGTCTGAACATCGATTACCCGGAGAAGCTCGATCGCCTAACCACGTTGTTGCGCATCATCTGGATCATCCCGATCGCGATCATCCTCGGCCTGCTCAGCGGCGGCGGGAACCAGACGGTGATGACCGATACCGGTGGCCGGGTGGTGCAGAGCAGCGGCGGCGGGATTTCCGGTGGGCTGTGGCTCGCGACGGTGCTGATGCTCTTGTTCCGGCTGCGCTATCCGCGGTGGTGGTTCGACTTCGCGCGCGAGCTGACGCGGCTCGGAACGCGCGTCGGCGCGTACTTCGCGTTGCTCACTGACCGATACCCCTCGACCGTCGAGGAGCAGTCGGTGCACCTCGAGATCGACTACCCCGACGTCGAGCGCGACCTCAACCGCTGGCTGCCACTCGTCAAGTGGCTGCTCGCGATACCTCACTACATCGTGCTCTTCTTCCTCGTGCTCGCCGCGATCGTCGCGGTCATCGTGGCCTGGTTCGTCATTCTCATCAGCGGACGCTATCCCCGGTGGCTCTTCGACTTCGTGGTGGGAGTCACGCGCTGGGCCCTTCGTGTCGGGGCGTATGCCTTCCTGTTGGTGACCGACCGCTATCCGCCTTTCAGCCTCAGCTGAGCGGACTCGCTGAGCTCACCGCTTTCTTCGTCGAGGTTCGCCGCGTCGCTGAAGCCGAACGTCGCGTACCTGCTCTTGAACTTCTGCGCGTCTTGGAAGGAGCAGACGACCTTGCCGTGCTTGTAGCCCGCGGGCATCCCGTACCAGAGCTTGGGCGAGAGGGCCGGCGCGCGCGCTTGCCTCCTCCTCCTTGCTCGCGACCGCCTTCCGCTCCTTGACGAGCTCCTTATCGCGGCTCGTTCCTCGTCCGTGAGTAACGTGCGCTTCTTGTTGGTCGCGACCGCGACCTTCTACGTACACTCGACCGCGAATTCGTTCGCACACGCACATGAGAGTGCGAGGCATCCGGTGATGTCCTCGGTCTTCAAAACCGTTGACGGGGCGTAGCACGCGCCGTGGTGGGTTCGACTCCCATGCACTCTCGCAGGTGAAAAAAGGGCTCGCGCCCGAGCTCGAGACCGAGGCGCTTGACGAGGCGGCGACTGCCGATCCCGGCCGCACCTCGATGCTTGCCGCGCTCGACTACCGGGACTTCCGCTTGTTCTGGGCCGGCCTCGTCGTCTCGAACATCGGCACGTGGATGCAGCAGTTCGGACTCGGGTGGCTCGTCGTACAGCTCGCGATTCAGGACGGCGTCCCGAACCTCGCCCCGTTCTACCTCGGCCTTACCGGGCTCGCGCGAGCGCTCCCCGGGCTCGCGTTCGGGCTCTTCGGCGGCGTCGTCGCCGACCGCGCGGACCGGCGCCGGTTGCTCCTCGTCACGCAAACGAGCGCGGCCATCAGCGCCGCGGTCCTCGGCGTACTGACGATCTCCGGTCGCATCAACATCGTCGAGATCGTGCTCATCAGCGCGCTGAACTCGATCATCTTCTCGTTCGACGCGCCGACCCGTCAGGCGATGGTCCCGCGCCTCGTCTCAGATCGCGAGCTCATGAGCGCGATCGGCCTCAACTCCGCTGCCTTCAACGGCGCGACGCTCGTCGGCCCGCTGATCGGAGGCGTGCTCATCATCCCCTTCGGCGTCGGCGGGCTGATGGTGCTCAACGCGGTCTCGTACTTCGCAGTCGTCGCGGCGCTCCTGGTCATGCGGGCACAGCCCGTCGACACCGGCCGCCGCGCGCCGATGCTCGACTCGATCCGCGAGGGCCTCTCGTACCTCCGCCACGATCCCGTCCTGCGCTGGGTTGTCGCCCTCTCGGTCGCGACCGCGCTGCTCACCCGTCCGTACATACAGCTCCTTCCCGCCGAGGCGCAGTTCCTCGGCGTCGGCGCGGTCGAGCTCTCGTGGCTTCTGGCCGCGTCGGGTGCTGGCGCGCTCGGCGGCGCGCTGATCACCGCATCGCTCGGTGGATGGAAGCACCGGGGCGCGCTGCTCGTCGCGGCCGCATTCGCGCACGGATCGCTGCTCATGCTCTTCGGCACGCAGCGGTCGGTGCTCGGCGCGCTCGTGTTCGTCGGCCTGACGAGCTTCGCGGTGATGGTGTTCCTCGGGATGGGCAACACGCTGATGCAGACCCGCACGCCGGACGCGCTGCGCGGCCGGGTCATGAGCGTCAACACGATGGTCTTCATCGGGTTCATGCCGCTCGGTCAGCTCGTCCTCGGCGCCGTCGGGACCGTCGCGGGCATCAATACCGCGTTCTTGATCGGCGGGATCATCGTGACCGCGGTCGCACTTTATGCGGGACTGCGGGTGACGGCCCTACGCGAGGCGGTCGCTACGCCGCGGCCGCGCGCGGTCGCGAGCTAGGAGGAACGCCGGGGCTGGGCGAGCGGCTGCTGGCGTTCCCCGCCCTTGCGTCCAGCGACACGCGAGAGGCCAAGGCGCGACGCGTAGCAGTGCGCGCAGAGCATCGCGTCCTCTATCGCGAGCTGGATGTAGGCATCGCCGCCACAATCCGCACAGCGGCCGGGAGCTGGTGCAGCCATATGTTCGGGATGTGCATGAAACCGGCCACATGTCATGTCCTTGACGGTTGACAAGTCCCACCAGGGTGTCTACTCTCTAGAACATACGTTCTAATGACCTGGGAGGCCAGCCCGGGTCGGAGGACACACACACGCAAGGGGAGCAGCTGTGGGAGTGGCGGAACTGGCTAGGGCGTTAGCTCGGATCGAGGGGCGGTGGGGGGCGCACGCGCTCGCGCGCGGCGACGTAGCGGAGCTTCACCGCGCCGAGCTCGTGATCGCGGCTGATACCTCTCTCGATCGGGTGATCGGCGGTGGACTGGCTGCCGGCGAGCCGATCGCCTTCGTCGGACCACCGAGCGTGGGAAAGGTCACGCTCGCGCTGCGCGCCGCGTCCGGAGCGCAAGGACAGGGCGGGATGGTGGCGTGGGTCGATCCGACGGCGTCGTTCGATCCGTTCGCAGCCGAGCGGGCGGGCGTCGATCTCGAGCGGATCGTCGTCATCCGCACGCGTGAGGTCGCACTCGCGGCGGCGGCCGCGCTTCGGAGCGAGGGCTTTCGCCTGGTGGTCGTCGATGCAGGCGAGCCAGGACTCGGCGCGATCGATCTCGACGAGCTCGCTCCAGCGCTTCCCGCGGTACGCGGGTCGCCCGCCGCGCTGCTCGTGGTCGCCGGTGAGCGCGCGTCGCGCGTCGCGATCCCGACCTATCTCTTCGACCGGATCGACTGGGAGCGACGCTTCGCGCGGACCGTTGGCTGGTCCTTCGCCGTCGGACGCGCGCACGCGAGCGATCGGGCGCACTTCCGCGTCGCGGCGGATGGTGGCTTCGTCGATCTTGGAACTCGCGCCGATCTCGCGGAGGTCGCGGTCTAACGATGAGAGAACCGGTGACGCTCGCGATCGTCGCGCGCGAGAGGCCCGACCTTCATGGCCGACTCCTCACCACACTTCACGCGGCGCTTCCGCACGTGGGCGTCCTTGGACCGGGTTCCTTCGCGTGCGATCTTGCGGGAACCGAGGATCTGCTCGGGACACCGACGCATGTCGCGCGGCGCGCGCTCGCGCGTTGTTCGCGTACGGGTGCGCGCGCCTCGGCGGGGATCGCGCCGACACCATTTGTCGCCCGCGTCGCCGCCGAGCGGACTCCACCGGGTGAGGTGCGTGTGATCGAGGATGGCCGCGCGTATCTCGCAACGCTCCCGCTCGAGATCCTTCCCGTCGACGAGAAGATCCACGACGAGCTCCGGTTGCTCGGCCTGCGCACCGTCGGCGACTTCGCGGATCTCCCGCGAGGGTCGGTGTTCGATCGGTTCGGGACCGCGGTCGCGCGGGCGCACGCGCTCGCCCGCGGCGAGTACGGCGACCTCATCCGCGCGTCCACGCCACCGCGGCGGATCCGCGCGCGTCGCGGTTGGGACGATCCCATCACCTCGCGCGAGCAGCTTGTCTTCGCGCTTCGCGTCGTCGTCGACGAGATCGCCGGCGCGCTCGGACGCGATGGCCTGGCGGCACTTCGCCTCGATCTGCGCATCGACCGCGAAGGTGCTGGCGCGCTGCGCATCGAACGCGCGGTGCTGCCTCCGACCCGCGAGAGCGCGGCGCTGCTCCGATCGCTGCGCTGGGCGCTCGAGGAGCGCGACGATCTCGGCCTCGTCACCGGTTGCACGCTCGTGGTGCCGGAGGTCGAGGCCGCACGCGGACGGCAGATCGGCCTCTTCGCTCCGGACGGGGCGCGGCGAGAGGAGGCGCTCGCGACCGCGCGCTACCTGCGCGAGAAGCTCGGCGCGGGCGTGGTGCTGCGTCCTCGTGTCCTCGATCGCGAAGCGCGCCTTCCCGAGCGCGCGAGCGAATGGCTGGAGGTCATCGCATGAGACTCTTCGCCGAACCTCTCCCGGCACGGCTTCTTTGGGACGAAGGCGAGCTCGTCGCGCTCATCGTCGCCGGTCATCGACACACGATCGTCGAGCGGATGCGTACCTGGCGCGTCGAAGCGGACTGGTGGAAGGACGGCGTCGCGCGCGACTACCTCACGCTCCGCACCGCCGACGGTCTGGTGTGCGATGTTTACGGTGACAGGCGCTCGGGTGCTTGGTGGCTGCAGCGCGTCATGGACTGATGGAACCCGCTTTGTAACGGCTTCTCACTCGACCGGGTGAGGCCCAAACGCGCCTCGGCGTGTTTCCTGCTTTGCATGGGCCTCGTGAAAAC
>VBDQ01000019.1 GCA_005889075.1 Chloroflexota bacterium | reverse complement strand
AGCTCGGCTGCGTGTACAAGTACACGAAGTTCGCGGGCTGCGCCGCCACCAGCGGGCGCGCGGCCTGCTCGCAGTCGCGCACTTGTGGCTGGTTCGTGGCGAAGTTTGGCGCGATCGTGATGATGTCACCGCCGCTCGCGGTCGCGGTGATCGGCGCGCCGATGAGCGCCATGTAGTGCGCCCAGTTCCAGAAGGGGCCCGGGTCCCAGTGCATGCGCGGCTGGTAGAAGTTCGTTGGACCCGGGATGTCGTCGTGCCCGACGATATGGCCGCGATCGAGGGGGATCGCGTACTCGGCAGCGAGATGCCTGGTCAACGCGGCGGACGCCTGGTACATCGCCTCCGTGTACCAGGTCGCGCCCTGGATCGCGAAGCCCTCGTGCTCGTAACCGATCGCGTGCATGTTCACGTTCCAGTTGCCCGCATGCCACGCGACGTTCTTGTTGTCGACCATCTGCGTGATCTGTCCATCTGAAGAGCGCAGCACGTAGTGGGCACTTACGTAGGCGAGCGGGTCCTGGAAGATCTTGATCGTGCCCGCGTAGTCGGTCTCGGCGTCGTGGATGACGATAAAGCGCACGTCGAGTCCATCGGCCTCGCGGCGCGCGAGATCGAAGTTCCCGTAGTTGCCGGGATCTTTCGGATCGTCCTGGTGGTACGCCGCCGGGATGAACCGGCACCGCACGCCCGATGGGCAGTCGAAGGTGGTGTGCTTGCGGTCGAGGAGCACGAGCGATCCCGCCGTGCTCGTATCCGGCGAGACCGTGCTCGCGGCAAACATCACAGTCTCACCCGTGCTCGTCGTGCGCGACGCTCCGGCGTTGATGATGGCGAAGACGTCGTTGGCGAACCCGAGCGCAACGCTCGCCTCGTCCGAGCCGCTGAACTTCGCGACGGCTCCGTACCACTCCGCGGCGTCGGCCGGTGTCCCGCCGACCGTGTCGCGCGCGTACCGGGCGAGCAGCGCGGCACCCGCGCGGATGTTCTGCGACGCGTTCGTCTTCAGCTGACTGGACGGCGCGCCGATTGCCGCCGCGGCCGCGGACAGGCTGCGCGCGCCTGCGTCCTGTGGTCGCGTGCGAGTGGCGGCGTCAGCGCCACGACCCTCGGATGCGGGAGCGCTCGCTGGATCGACCAGCTGCATCGGCCCGAATCCGCCCGCGGCGCTCGGCGTCGCAGAGGGTTCCCAACGGCTCACGACGTACGAGACCGCCATCAGGACGTTCTGTGGGACACGGAACTCTCTGGCGGCCGCGGCGAACGCGGATTGGAGCGAGGTCCCAGATGCGGCCGAGGCCGGCCCGGTCTGCGCGAGGACGAGGATCGCGGCGACGACGAACGTGATGCGATGCCTCATGCCATCTCCTCCCTGTTCTCGAGACGGCGAGAGACGGTATGAGCCGTCCCGGTCTGCCTCAAGAAAGCATGCGGGGTCTGTTTCGGGCGCTTGCTGGTCACGCTGGCGAGCGAGCACTGTCCCGGCATTGAACCGCAACCTGCGCCGTCCCTAGGGTCGGCCGATGCGCGAAGCGACCGCCCCGACGGCCGCGCCACCGCGGCCGTCGACCGCGCGGATCCCACGCACGATGAGCACGCAGCATCCGGACAACGTCGCGATGCCTTTCTTCTCCCAAGCGGCGACGCTCACTGCCGAGGATGAGGTCCGCGAGGCCTACTACGCGTTCTCGCATCTCGGCTGCGACGAGCAGATGTGGGACAACGAGGGCAAGGAGGTCGACGCGCACGTCGTCGAGAAGCTCCTCACCTCCTATGAGTCGTACTTCGCCGAGCACCCGATCGGCGAGTCAGTCTTCCTCACGCCGCGTATCCCAAACCCGGCGCTCGAGCCGACGCAGGCGAAGATCGTCCTCGAGGTCCTGCAGAGCCTGCCGCGGCACGCGGACATCGCGCGCGTCTTCTACGGCCGCGAACGGCCGCCGATCCTCGAGCTCATCTATCCGATGGCCACCTCTGCCCGTGACCTCGACCGAGTCCGCGAGTACTACGAGCGCTTCGTCTCGGCAATGGAGCACGTGACGCTCGCGCCCGACGACCTTCCGATGGGCACGTGGTTCGGCCGCTTCGCCCCCAAGAGCGTGCGCATGATCCCGCTCGTCGAGGACCGGGAGCACCTCGTGGCGGCGGACGATCTCGTGCGCGAATACCTTCGCGGCAAGACCCTCGAGCACGTCCGCGTGTTCATCGCGCGCTCGGATCCCGCGCTCAACTACGGCTATCTCGCCGCGGTGCTGCTCGCGCTCATCGCGCTGGATCGTCTTGGCGCCCTCGAGCGCGAGAGCGGCGTCGCGGTCTATCCGATCATCGGCGTCGGCTGCGTGCCCTTCCGGGGAGGTCTCTCGCCGCGACACGTCGAGCGCGCGCTCGCGACGTACCGCAGCGTCCAGACCTTCACCATCCAATCGGCGTTCAAGTACGACCACTCGCCCGAGGACGTCCGCTCAGGCATCGCGGCGATCGCCGCGCACGTGCGCGAGACGGCGATTCCGTTCGGACGCGAGCCTCGCGCGCCGGCGCTGCTCGACCGGCTCGTCGTGCGCTACCAGGCCGAAGTCGCGGAGCTCGCCGGCCTGGTGAACGCCGTCGCCCGCGCCGTGCCGCGACGTCGTTTGCGCAAGCTGCACGTCGGCCTCTTCGGGTACAGCCGCGCGACCGCCGGACTCACGCTTCCCCGGGCGATCCCGTTCTGCGCGAGCCTCTACTCGCTCGGCGTCCCGCCCGAGCTGCTCGGTCTGGCTGCGACCCTGACGCGCGCGCGTCCCTACCGCCGCTCGTGCGCGAGAGCGTCGACCGCGCGAGCGCGCTCGTCGAGGCGGAGGCGGACCAGGAGCATGGCGAGATCGCGAAGGCCGCCCGCCGCGCGGCAGAGTCAGGCGGGTCACAGATGACCGAGCTCATCGTTCGCGCGGCTGCGCTACGCCACTTCCTCGGTTAGGGGCGCGCCCGTCTCGCGACTCACTTTGTCTTGGCCTGCCGACGACGACGGACGGCGGTAGAGGAGGGCCGCGAACGACACCGCCGCGATCCAGAGGACGTGCGTGCCCGCGAAGGCCAGCACGATGAGGCATGCCACGAGGCCGACCGCCGCGAGCGCCGATGCTCGGCCGCGGAGGAGCCGAACGCCGGCCGCCATAGAAAGGATGTAGGTCGCAAGGAACGCCGACGTCGAGAAGGGCAGCAGGTCGGCAAGTCGCAGGCCGAGGACGTAGGTCAGGCCGAGCGCCGCGAGGGTGCTCGCAGCGAGCGCGAGGATCGCACGGTGCGGCACGTGCCGACCGCTCAGCGCCGCGAGCCGAGCGGGGAGGTCTCCGGCGCGCGCGAGCGCGTAGGCAAGGCGGCTCGTCCCCGCGACGTACGCGTTCAGCGGCGTGAAACAGAGGATTCCCCCGGCGATCCCGACGACGAGCACGGCGCCGACGCCGAAAGACTCTTCCGCCATCTGCGCGAACGAAGGCAAGCCGGCCACGCCATACGAGCGCGTGCCGATCGTCACCGCGGCCAGCGACAGGTAGATCACCGCGACGAACCCGACGCTGAACAGGCTCGCGCGCCGCACGTCGCGTGCGGGATCGCGGAATTCCTGCGCGAGCGGGGTGATCGCCTCCCAGCCGACGAACGCCCAGAAGAGCTGTGTCGCCGCGGTGCCGACGGCGGGCCAACCGAATGGAGCGAACGGCTCAAACGCCGCCGCGCTGACGCGAGGTGATGACCCGGCGACGACCGCTCCGACGAGCAGGAGCACGCCGATGGTCGCCGCAAGCTGCACCGCGCCGGCAAGGCGCAGCCCCATGAGGTTGAGACCGAACGCGAGCACAAGGACCACGGCCGCGATCACGAACGATCCGTCGCGACCGACGCCGAACGGCGCGCCGAGGTACGAGGCCGCCAGGAGGCTCACGAACGTGCCGCCCGTCGGGACCTGCGCGAGGAAGAGCCACCCCGCGGCGCGACCCGCTCGCACGCCGAACGCACGGACGATGTACGCGCTGAACCCGCCGGCGATCGGTTGCCCTCGCGCGAGCGATGCGAACGTGAGCGCGAGCGGGATCGAGAGAAGGCTGAGCGCGAGCCACGCCACGAGCGAGGCCGGCCCCGCGGTCTGGGCCGCCGTGCCGGGAAGCACGAGGATCCCGCTGCCCAGGACCGCGCCGCTGTAGAGCGCGACCGCAGAACGCAGGCCGATGGAGCGCCTGAGCTCGCGCGGGGCGTTCGCCACGCGAGCAGCATCTAGACTCGCTGGCCTCATGGACAGGGCCAAGAAACGGGCTGGTGATAGGTCCAGGACGACCGAGCTGCTCGCAGCGCTGCGCTTGGGGCGCGGCCACATGCGCCGCTCGCTCCAGGAGGCCTTGCGCAGCGCGATCCAGAGTGGGGAGCTCGCCGCTGGGTCGCGCCTGCCCGCATCGCGCGTGCTCGCCGCCGAGATGGCTGTCTCGCGCGGCGTCGTGACCGACACCTATGACCAGCTCGCCTCCGAGGGCTACCTCCAGGTGGCGGCGCGGTCCGCGCCGATCGTCGCCGCCGTCGCGCAGGTCATCCAACCGCGGCCCGAGCCGGCGCAGTCCCGGTGGCCGATCGACTTCGTCGCGACGACTCCCGAGGTCGCGCTCTTCCCGCGGCACCTTTGGACACGCGCGATGGAGCGTGCCCTTCGCGACGCGCCCGACGCCACGCTGGACTACGCCGACCACCGCGGGAGCCTCGCCCTTCGTCAAGCGGTCTCGGGTTACCTCGCGCGCGTGCGCGGCGTGCGGATCGATCCGGCGCGGATCCTCATCGTCCAGGGTTTCACGCAAGGCCTCGATCTGCTCTGTCGCGTGCTCCGCAAGCGCGGCGCACGGACGGTTGCGATGGAGTCGCCGTCGCTGCCGCCCGCGTGGTCGACGATCCGGGGCGCCGGCCTGCGACTCGTAGGGCGCGGCGTTGACGAGGACGGCCTGGTCGTGAACGCGCTCTCCTCTCTTCACGCGGACGCGATCGTCGTCACGCCCGCGCATCAGTTCCCGACCGGTGCGGTGATGGCCCCTGATCGGCGCGTCGCCTTGGTCGAGTGGGCCGCTCGCAACGACGCGTTCGTCATCGAAGACGACTACGACGCCGAGTTCCGTTTCGACCGCCAGCCCGTCGGCGCCTTACAAGGACTCGATCCGGCACGCGTCATCCATCTCGGGACGGCGTCGAAGACGCTCGCTCCCGGGATCCGGCTCGGCTGGATGAGCGTCCCTGCCGCTCTCGTCGAAGACCTTCGCCGGGAGAAGGGCGAGGCGGATTCCGGATCGCCATCGATCGACCAGTTAGCGCTGGCGCGGCTCGTTGCCGATGGCGACTACGAGCGCCACGTCGCGAAGATGCGTCAGCTCTATCGCTCGCGGCGCGATGCGCTTCAGCGCGCGCTCGCGCTGTCTCTGCCGGCGCTCCCGGTGCGCGGCGCCGCGGCCGGGATGCACATCCTCGTCTGGCTGCCGGCCGGCACCGACGACGTCGCGATCAGCGATCGGGCCGCTGAGAACGGCATTCGCGTGGGCCCGCTCTCGCCGATGTACCTCACGAGCCCGGCGCGGTCGGGCCTGTTGCTTGGATACGGCCGCTTGCCCGAGGAGGACATCGCTCCGGCTGTCCGGTCCCTCGCCAGAGTCCTCGCGGCAGCCCCTGCTTTATGAGACCTGGCCGACCGGGCGGGACAGCGCGTCGACCAATGCGGTCACATCCGCCGCCCCAACGCGGCTTGCGTCTCCGTAGAGGCCGATCCGATCAAGCATTCCGCCGTAGCGTTCGCGCAGCCGCGTCCCGAGCTGCGCATAGGTCGCGGCGCGCGTCACGAACGCATCCAGCATGGCGTCGGTCACAAGTCCGGCGAGCTCGTCGAACCGCCCGTCGCGCGCCAGCGCGCTGAGCTCCTCGCCGATCGCGTCCCAGCCGTGGTGTGACAACACCGCGCGATACGCGGGCGTGGACGCATAGAAGGCGATCTGCTGCCGCACGTAAGTCTCGTCCTGCGCGCGCGACGGGGACGCCTCGACGAGGGTGAAGACCGGACACGCGAACTCGACCTCGGCGCGCTCGCGCTTCGCCCTCTGGAGTCCCTTGCGCAAGGCCGGCACCGCCACCTCGCGCAGGTACGAAGCCGTGGAGAAGGGATGGCCGACGATCCCGTCGGCGACCTCGCCGGCGACGCGGTACATCCCCGCGTTCACCGCCGCGAGATAGACGGCGATCCGCGGATGTTCGATCGGACCCGGATCGAAGAAGGGCGAGAGGAGATCCAGCCGGTAGAACTCGCCGCGGAACCGGAGCGGATGCTCGTGCTGGAACGCGCCCCAGATGTGACGAAGCGCTAGAACGTATTCGCGCATACGCGCGGCGGGCCGGTCGTACGGCATCGCGAATCGCCGCTCGACGTGCGCGCGGACCTGTGCCCCGAGGCCCAGATCGACGCGCCCTCCGGTGGCGCGCTGAAGGGCCCAGGCGTCCATGGCCATGACCATCGGGCTGCGCGCGAACGCGATCGCGATGCCCGTGCCGAGCCGCAGAGTCCGCGTCGCGACCGAGGCGGCGGCGAGCGACAGCAATGGGTCGGTCTGCGTCTCCGCGACCCAAAGGCCGTAAAAGCCTGCGGCCTCGAGGGACCTCGCGTATCCGCCGGCTCGCTCGATGGGGAGCGAGGTGTGGAACGCGTCGAGCTTCATCGCTACAGGCCGAGGTAGGCCCTGCGCACCTCGGGCATCTCGCGCACCTGCTTGGCGGTGCCCTGGAGGCTGACCTTGCCATGTTCGAGCACGTATGCGTCGTCGCTCACGGCCAGCGATAGCTGCACGTTCTGCTCGACCAGCAGCATCGTGATGCCTTCGCCTTTGAGCTTCCGGATGATCTCGAAGAGGTTGAGCGTGAAGATCGGCGAGAGGCCGAGGCTCGGTTCGTCGAACATGAGGATCCGCGGCTTGGCCATGAGGCCGCGTGCGATCGCGAGCATCTGCTGCTCGCCGCCCGAGAGCGTGCCCGCGAGCTGCGTGCGCCGCTCGCCGAGACGCGGGAAGAGCGTGAAGACCTGGTTCACGGCCTCGCGCATCGTGGCGCGCGCGTGCGTCGGCGTCGCGCCCATCTCGAGGTTCTCGAGGATGGTCATCGTCGAGAACAGCTGGCGTCCCTCGGGCACGAGCACGAGGCCAAGCTGCGCCTTCTCGTGCGGCGAGAGCTTCGTGACGTCGCGGCCGTCGAACAGGACGCCGCCCTTCCACGCTGGCAGCGCGCCCATCACGGTCCGCAGGAGCGTCGTCTTGCCGGCACCGTTCGAGCCGAGCAGGGTCGTGAGCTTTCCCGCGGCGAGATCGAGTGAGGCTCCCCAGAGGATCTGGACCTCGCCATAGCCGGACTCGAGATCGCGGACCGCGAGCGCGGCCGCGGGACCGGCGGTCATGTGGCCTCCTCGAGGAAGCGCTGCGCGGCCTTGGGGTCGCCCAGATACGCCTCGACGACCTTGGGATCGCTCGACACCACCTGCGGCGAGCCTTCGGCGATCTTCTTCCCGTAATCCAGCACGACCACGCGGTCGCACACGTTCATGACCGCGTGCATGAGGTGCTCGATCATGATGACCGTCACGCCGCGCTCGCGGAGCGAGCGGAACACGGCCAGCATCGCGGAGACCTCCTGCGGGTTGAGGCCGGCGAGCACCTCGTCAGCGAGCAGGAGCGCCGGCCGGGCGGCGAGGGCGCGCCCGAGCTCGAGACGCTTTTTCTGCGCGACGTTGAGCTTGCCCGCGGGGACCTCGGCCTTGTCGGCGAGGCCGAGCGACGCGAGGACCTCCTCGGCGACGGTTCGCGCGGCGCCGAGGCTCAGGTTCTCGCGTCCAAAGCACGCCCCGACGGTCACGTTCGCGATCACCGACAGGTCGTTGAGAGGACGCACGACCTGGTACGCGCGCGCGACGCCTCGACGCGCGACCTGAAACGGTCGGAGGCCGGTGATCTCCTCGCGGCGGAACACGATCCTTCCGCTGCGCGGTCGGTGCACCCCGTTTATGGCGTTGAAAAGGGTGGTCTTCCCCGCGCCGTTCGGGCCGATGAGGCCGAGGATCTCGCCCTCCTCCACGGCGAACGTCGCCGCGTCGCACGCGACCAGCCCGCCGAACCGCACCGTGACCGCGTCGACCTGGAGGATCACTGGATGTAGGCCCGCAGGACCGGATAGCGATTGCGCAGCCAACCGACGAGCCCGGCGGTCACGAACAGAACGACGACCAGCAGCAACAGCCCCGCGAGGAACAGCTGGAAGTTCGCGAGGGCGGGCGTGGTGATGAGGAAGCCGCGCAGCCATTCGTAGAGCGCCGCTCCGACGATGGGCCCCGCCACGGTCCCGGTGCCGCCGAGGACGCACATGACCAGCGACTCGATCGAGCGCAGCAGATCGAAGGCGACGCCAGGCTCGATGATCCCGTTCTTGAAGAAGAACGTCGCTCCCGCCAGGGCGGGAAAGAACGAGGAGATGACGTACGCGACGACCTTCGCTCGGGCGGGATCGATGCCGACGACCATCGCGACGTCCTGGTCTTCGCGGATCGCCATGAGCGAGAGCCCGAACTTCGAGCGTCGGATGAGGTAGGACGTGGTGACCGTGGCGAGGGCGACGACGACCATAACGCCGTACGCGAGGAGCGCGGCGTTGCGCGCGCCGCCGTACGTGTCATAGACGGAGAAGTTGAAGAACATCCCGACCGCGCCGCCGAAGGGCTCGAAGTTGTTGATCGCCGTGCGCATGGCCTCGTTGATGCCGATCGTCGCGAGGGCGAAGTACGCGCCGCGAAGACGCAAGATCGGGACGCCGATGACGAGGGCGATCGCGCTCGCCGGAATCGCGCCGGCGAGCGCCGCGACGAGGAAATGCGCGTTGAAGTTCTGCATGAGATAGAAGGCGAAGTACCCGCCGAGCCCGAAGAACACGATGTGGCCGAACGAGACGTAGCCGGTGTACCCCATGATGATGTTGATGCTCGACGCGAGCGTGATGAGCATGAACATGAGGAAGAGCTCTTCGCGGAGCGAATTGTTGTTGACGGCCAGCGGCAGGGCCGCGACGACCGCGAGCACCACGAGCAGCGCGGGCAGGAACGGCGCGCGGACGCGGATCACGCTCGCGCACCCAGCAGTCCGGTGGGTCTCACGAGCAGGATCGCGATGAAGATCACGTACTCGAGCACCGGGACCCATGAGACCGGGATGAAGACCGTCGACACGCCCTCAAGGAGACCGAGCACGATGCCCCCGACGAGCGCGCCGGTCGGGTTGCCGAGCCCGCCCAGCACGACGATGACAAAGCTCTTCACCTCATAGGTCGCGCCCGAGAGCGGCGTGAACGAGAAGAGCGTCGAGAGGAGCGCGCCGCTGGTCATCGCGAGCGAGGTGCCGATGCCGAACGAGAGCGCGAGGACCCGCCGCGAGTCGATCCCCATGAGCTCCGCCGCGGCCCGGTTGTTCGCGACCGCGCGGATGGACTTGCCGATGCGCGTGCGGAAGAGGATCGCGTAGAGCAGCGCGGCGCCGGCGATCGCGATCGCGACAGCGACCGCATGCGTCCCCAGGATGGTGACGCCGCTCCCACCCACTGAGCCGAGGCTGATGTCGACCGCGCGCGGTGTCGTCGTGAACACCGAGGTCGCGACGCCGACGATCATGAGGTTCACCGAGTACGTCGCGAGAAGCGTCGTGAGCTCCGGCGCGTTGATGATCCGGTCGACCGCGACGAAGTAGATCGCGACGCCGAAGAGGATGCCGAGCCCGGCCGCGGCGATCAGCCCGAGATACGGATTCACGCCGGCGCCGGTGAAGAGCACGTAGACAACGAACATCCCGAGGGCGATTACCGGTCCGTGCGAGAGGTTGATCACGCGCATGACCCCGAAGATGAGCGTGAGACCCATGGCCGCGAGCCCGTAGACGAAGCCGAGCATGAGGCCGTCGATCGCCGACGGTACCAGGGCGTCGACGCTCACGCTCGGCCTGGTGGCGTTATTTCCTTAGCTGCGGGTCCGCGGACTTCGCCTCGGCCGGCCACACGATCTGCGTCGCGAGCTTGCCATCGCTGCCTTTCAGCCACTGCACGTAGACCATCTCGTGCGCGATCTGCTTGCCATGCGTCTTGGGGTCGGTCGAGAACTTGATGCGACCGTAGAAGGTCATGAAGTCGTCTTTGTCGAGCGCCGTCTTCACCTTCTCCGGGTCCGTGCTGCCGGCGTCCTCGAGAGCCTTCTGGAGCGTGAGGCCGGCGGCGTACCCGCCCGCCGAGTGATACGAGGGCGGCGCGCTGAACTTCGCCTTATATGCGGTGGTGAAGTCGGCGCCGGTCGGTCCATAGAAGGGCACGCCGGCGGTCTTCGCAGCCTCGGCCGAGTACTTCGTTTGGGTCTCCCACTGCGAGGGGCCGACGATGAACTGAGCGGCTTCACCGATGTCCGCAAACGTCGGCTCGGGCGGCGCGACGAGCAGCGCGACGAAACGAGCGCTGACCTTCTTCTCGTACAGCTGCTTCGCGAGGGTCGTGCCGTCGGGGAGGTGGCCGCCGCCGATGATCGCGTCCGGCGCGGCGGCCGAGATCTGGTTGATGAACGGGCCGAAGTCGACGGTGCCCGTGTCGTAGCCCTGGTTCACCACGACCTGCAGACCTTTGCTCTCCGCGTACGGCTTCGCCGCCGCCACGACCGAGGTCGAGAAGCTGTCCTTCTCGTTGACGATAGCGACCTTCTTGATGGTGGGATCGAGCTTCAGCATGAGGTCGATCGCGCCGGTGAGGTATTTCGAGGCCGGCGTGTAGACCTGATAGATGTTCCTGAAGCCCTGCTCCATGGTCGCGTCGTCCGCGCCGCCCGCGGTGATCATGACCTTGCCGTTCTGCTCCGAGACGACCGCCGCGGCTTTGACCAGACCGCTCGAGTACGGGCTCAGCAGGAAGTCGACCTTGTCGTCGTTGATGAGCTTCGTGTAGAGCGCCTGGACGCGGTCGGTCGCGCTCTGGTCGTCGTAGGACTTGATCTGCGGCATGAGGATGGTTCCGTCCTTGAGCTTGATGCCGCCGGCTTTGGTGACGTCGTCGACCCAGAGCTTGATACCCTCGGTCTGTTTGTTCGACGCGACGTTCTGCGCGCCGGTCTGCGACGCGGTGAATCCGATGATGAGGTCCTTCTTGACGGTCGCCTGTCCAGAAGTGCCGGCTCCCGGTGTCGTCGTGCCGCCACACGCCGCGGCCAGCAGGCCGATGAGTGCGAGCGCGACGGTGATCCCACGCATGTTCCGCACCTCCCGCCCCGCATTGTCCACCTAACCGCGAACGAACCAGTCCTGGGCGTTCCACGTTACGACGTCCCAGCCGTTGCTCTGATATCCGCCAACGCGCGTTCGGAACGCGTCGTATCGGCCGCGGTCGTAGAGCCAGATCGCGATCGCCTTCTCGTTCAGGATGGTGAGGACCTGCGCGTAGTCGGACGCGCGCCTCGCCATGTCGAGTGTCGCGCCGGCATCGTCGAGCAGCTGGTCGACGCGCCCATCGCAGAAGCGCTCGTAGTTTGCGCCAGCGCCATTGTTGGTCGCGCTCGGTATCGCCGAGCAGCGGTGTCGCTGCGCCAGATAGCTCTGCGGGTCGACGCTGCCGATGCCGAGGCCGACATTCGCGAGCAACGCGTCGAAGTCGCCGATCTTGCGGATCCCACCCGCCTGCCATCCCGCGGTGAGGGTGCTCGAGGGAACGTTGTGGATCGTTGCCTCGATCCCGATCCCGCGCCACTCATCGACGAGCACCTGCTGGACCCGCTCGCGAAGCGCGTTTCCCGTCGTGCTCACCAGACGAAGCGAGGCGCGCACACCGAACTTGCTCCGGATGCCGTCCGTGCCGGGACGCCAGCCATCCTTCTCGAGCATCGTGCGCGCGGCTGCGGGGTCGTACGACTCCTGCGCGACCGCGGGCGCTGCCCAGCCGACCGGGATCTCGCTCATCGCCGGCGTGGCGCGGCCGAAGAGCAGCCGCTCGACGATCTGAGCCTTCGGTGTCGCAAGAACGAGCGCCCGGCGGACCACGATGTCTCCGAGCACGGGGTTCGCGTTCGCGGGATCGCGCGGGCTCGCGAAGTTGAACGCGATCGCCTCGACCGTGGGCGACGGCGCACTCGCGATCGCGATGGTGGTGTCTTTCTCGAGATCCGCGACGTCCGGCTCGGCGAGGCTGCCCATCGCGTCGACTTCGCCGGCGCGAAGCTGAGCCTTCGCCGCGTCGACCGAGGCGACGAAGCGGACGATGACGCGATCCAGGAACGGACGGCCGCTCGTCCGGTACCGCGGATTGCGTTCGGCGGTCAGGTGATCGCCCGCCGCGAACTCGGTGATGCGGAAGGGACCGGTCCCGAGGGGCTTGCGGCCGTAATCGTCGAAAACGCTCTGCGGCGCGCCGTCCAGAAGGTGCCGCGGGAGGATCGCGTCGAACCGCATCGCATATGCGGGATCGATCCCGCGATAGCGCACCACTGCGGTGTGGTCGTCGGGGACGTCGATACCGTCGATCTGGTCGTAGCCCTCGCGCGTCGCGACGCGCGGGTCGCTCATGATCGTCCGCCACGTGAAGAGCACGTCGCTCGCGTCGAGCGGCGCCCCGTCCGACCACACGACGCCGCTGCGAAGGCGATACCGAACGGTCATCGCGCCGCCGGAGATGGTCACGCCGCCGTTTGCCACTGTCGGGATCGTCTCGGCGAGCGCGGCGTACGGCGCACCGTCCGGGCCGATGCCGACGAGGCCTTCGACAGCCAACCGTAGCGCGAGCGCGTTCGTCTGCGTGCCAGTGGAGTACAGCGGGTTGAGCGTGTCGGGTTGCTGCCAGGCGAACACGAGCGTGCCGCCCGAGCGAGTCGCGCTCGTCGGCGGCGCGGCGGAAGGCGCGCAGGCGATGACGAGCACCGCCAGGAGGACGAGCCTACGCAAGACGTTCGGCCGCGAGGAAGCCGATGGGGTACGCGGTCTCGCCGTCGAGCGCGAGGTCGGCACAGATCTCGCCGACAACGCTGGCGAACTTGAAGCCGTGGCCCGAGCACGCTGAGGCGACGACGACATTGGTGTCCTCGACGAGCAGATCGATGATGAAGTGCGCGTCCGGCGTGTTCGTGTACATGCACACCTTCGCCTCGCGCGGCGGGCCGTCGAGCAACGGGACCCGACGACGGAGCCAGTCGCGGACCCGCTCCTCGTCGTGGGCCGAAGCCGCGCGATCGATGGTGTCGGGGTCGGCGTGGTCACCGAAGTGCAGCCCGGCGACCTTTACGCCCTGTCCGCCGATGTACGGGAAGCCATAGAAAATGCGATCGGTGTCCTGAATGATGTAAACGGGCAACCGTTCGAACTCCTTGCGGTCACCCCGTGGCTCGAACCAGAAGAGCACGTTGCGCTCGACCCAGAGCTCGGTCGCGATGGACTTCGCGAGCGTGCTCATCCAGGGACCCGCCGCAAGCACGAGCCGCGCGGCATCGAATTGACCGGTCTGGGTCTGGACGCGGACGCCCTCCATCGTCGACTCCCAGCGTTCGACGGGCTCCCCGAAGCGCAAGGTCGCGCCGTTCGCTTCGGCGAGACGAAGGTGCGCCTCGATGCAGCGCTCCGGTGCGAGCCATCCGGCCTGCCGCTCGACGATGCCGGTCCAGCCCTCGAGCCACTCGAACACCGGGAACCGCGCGCGAAGATCGTCGGTGTCGAGCAGCTCATGCTCGAGGCCGTGGCTCCGCACGCTCTTGAGGGCGCCCCCGACGAGCTCCCCGTCGGGCGGTCCTGCGTAGAGGCCGCCGGTCTCGGTTAGGAGATGCTCACCGCTCTCGCGTTCGAGCTCGCGCCAGCGCTCCCAAGCGCGACGCAGGAGCGGCACGTAGTCGGAGTGCTCGTAATACGCCGTGCGGATGATCCGCGAGCGCCCGCCCGACGAGCCGAGCGTGTGACCGCGCGCGAAACGATCGAAGCCGAGGACGCTCGCGCCGCGCTTCGAGAGCGCGTAGGCGGTCGCGCTCCCGTGCGCGCCGAGACCCGCCACGATGACGTCCGCCTCCACGGGTTGATGGTGCCCGATATCAGGCGACCGCCGCGAGGACCTCGCGACCGAAGGCAACGTCAACAGCCGGCAACCACGTAGCATCGGTCGCCCTGAGCGCCTCGCAGCGACTGCGGCCATTTCGCTTCGCGACGATGGTCTCGCGGGGCCGGTCCGCGGAGCACTGGCGCGAGGTCGCACGCCGCGCCGAGTCGCTGGGCTACGACGTCCTGCTGATGCCTGACCACATCACCGATCAGCTCGCTCCGGTGCCGGCGCTCGCGGCTGCGGCCGCGGCGACGACGACCCTGCGCATCGGCAGCTTCGTCTTCGACAACGACTACCGCGATCCGGTGATGCTCGCGAAAGAAGCGACGACGCTCGATCTCCTCTCCGACGGCCGGCTCGAGTTCGGCATCGGGGCCGGCTGGAACCGGCGCGACTATCGGCAGCTCGGCATCCCATACGACCCGCCAAAGCTCCGTGTCGATCGAATGGAAGAGGCGCTCGCGCTCATCAAACGTCTCTGGATAGAGCGGAAGGTCACCCACCGTGGCGCCTTTTACCGCATCGCCGACGCGACCGTGCTTCCGCGCCCGACGCAGCGGCCGCACCCACCGGTGATGGTCGGTGGGGGTGGGCCGCGGATGCTGCGGATCGCCGCGCGCGAGGCGCAGATCGTTGCGCTTGCGCCGGCGGTGAACGCACGTGGTGGACCGAAGCTGCGGACGCTCACCGTCGCTTCGCTCGCCGAGCGGATCTCGCGTCTCCGTCACGTCGCCCGCGCGCGGTTTGCCGATCTCGAGCTCAACGTGATCGTGTTCGACGCGCAAGTGACCGACGCACGTCAATCGCTTGCCCAGATGATCGCCGCCCGACTCAAGGCGACGGTCACCGCGCTCGTCGAGTCGCCGTTCTTCCTCTATGGCTCGCGCCGTGGCCTCGTCGAGATGCTGCTCGAGCGCCGCGAACGCGCCGGGGTCAGCTACATCGCCCTGCCTGGCACAGCGATGAGAGCGTTCGCGCCCATCGTTGCCGAGCTACGTGCAAGTGAGCGCACGAATCCGATCCGCGACGGCATCGGGAATGCTCGCGTGATCATCCGATGCAAGAGCTCAAGTGCAAAGAGTGTGGCCAGAAGTTCACGTCACCGTCTGAGCTGCAGGATCACGACGAGCGACTACACGGCGGCAGCAAGATGGGCGGCCTGCCGATGGAGCGCGACCCCCGTGAGGCCGAGACCCGTCGTTAGCTGATTTTCATCGCCCGGACCATGGCCGCTGCGCAAAAAAGCCCAGCGGCCTTTCTCTTTCGTTGTCGCCGCCACCTTTTCGCATCAAGGCGTTTTCGTCGGCGGAGGCGGGGGTGTGGTGCGTGGCGGCGTCGCGGTCGCGGTCGCAGTCGGCGGCGATGTCGTTGGTGCGGAGGTCGCAGCCGGCGTCCCGCTCGGCGCCGGCGTCGCGGTGGGCGCGACGGTACGCGGCGCGATCGTGAACGAGGCCGAGGGTGAAGCGGTCGCCGATGCGGACGGCGAAGGCGTCGTCGGAGGAGCGATCTGTTGCGATGCGAGGATCGCGCCGCCAAGCAGAAGCAAGCAGACCAGAGCGAGCGCGGCGAAGACCGTGAACACCGTCGACCAGCGATCGGCCGGCCGTCGCCCGCTCGGCGGCGGCGGCGCGGCGCTCGCGACGACGTCGGGCGGTGGCTCGATCCGTTCGGTCGCGTCGGCACGATCCGGTTTTTCTTGCATCGCGCCCTACGACCGCACGCTCCGTGCCGAACGGACGCCCGCTCGACTGGCCGCTCTCTAGACGAAGCGCTCCGCGCGCCATTCGATGCCCAGCTCCGAGGGGGGCCCCATGTAGCCGAGGAGGGCGCTCGAGGCGACCACAGCCGGGCTCGCGAGGTAGCCGAGTCCGCCAACGCCCATGCGGTTCGTCCAGTTGCGGTTGAACGACGTGATCGCGGTCTCGCCCTTGGTCAACGCGTCCGGACCTTGTCCGAAACACGGCCCGCACCACGACTCGCGGATCACCGCGCCGGCGGCGCGAAAGACCGCGGCGATGGACTCCCCTCCGAGGCGGGGATCGGTCTTCTCGATCTCGCGCTTCACTCCCCCGGACCCGGGGAACACGACGAACTCTTTCGCGGCCGTCGCCACGCCCTTCGCGCGCGCGGCCTTCAAGACGAGGGCCGCCTCGAGCAGATCGCCATAGCCCCCGTTCGTGCACGAGCCGATGAAGGCTTTGTCGAAAGCCAGCCGCTCGCGCGCGATCTCGGTCGCGGGAAAGGCGTTCGCGGGACTGAAGGGCTTGGCGATCAGCGGGACGACCTGCGAGAGATCGAGCGTCTCGTCGGCCTCGTACGTCGCGTCGGGGCCCGGGCCGAACCGCGGGTAGGGAAGATCGTGCATGCCCTTCTCCGCGAAGTGGGCGTAGGTGATGTCGTCGGGGGCGAAGATACCGTTGAGTGCCTCGCCCTCGGCCATCATGTTCGCGATCGTGTTGCGGTAAGCCATCGGAAGCTGCCGATCGCGGTCGACGAACTCCACGCTCATGCCGCCGGACTGCTTCGCGCCCCACCGCTGCAGGAGCGCGAGCACGACGTCTTTCCCGCTCACCCACGGCTGCAGCTTTCCGGTGAACGCGACGCGCCGCTGCTTCGCGACCGTGAAGTACACGTAGCCGGTGGCCCAGCCAAAGCCGAGCGTCGTCGAGCCGACGCCGTATCCCAGCGCGCCGTACGCCCCGTACGCGCGGCTGTGCGAGTCCGCCCCCGGAACGAGCGCGCCGGGGACGACGAGGCCTTGCTCCGGAAAGTAGAAGTGGAAGATGCCGTCGCCCGGAGTCGCGTAGTACGGCGATCGGATCCCGTGGCGCTCGGCGAACTGCCGCCCGATCTCGGTCTGCTTGTCGTCGGCCTCGCGCCGGTTGAACACGAAGTGATCGTTGGCGATCGCGATCTGTCGCGGACGTACGACGTCGCCGCCGCTGATCTCGTTGAACGTGTGGATCGCGAAGGGGGCCGTGCCGTCGGAGGCCGGGAGCAGATCGGCGTAGACGCGGAGTGTCGCGCCCGGGCGGATCTCGGCGTCCTTGTCGACGCGGTGCGCCCAGAGGATCTGCTCCGTCGACGTGAGGCGTCGGGCGGTCGCCGGGTCCGGCCACTCGATGTTCGGAGCTCGCCTGACCGACGCGGCGAACTCGCGGCGTCCGACCTTGATGATCCCGCCCGAACGGCGGATCTCCTCCTCTTGCGGCGACAGCGCTGCCGCCTCGTAGATCTTGCCGCGCGTCTCGTTGCTCAGCGTTCGCGTCGCCGGATCGAAGGCGAAGGTGTCGCCCTCCTGCGCATCCTGGACGGCTTCGCGGCTCTGCACGACGTGCAGCCCGAGATTGAGCGCGTTTCGGCGGAAGATGTCGCCCATCGCCGCCCCGCAGACGATGACGATCTCGACCCCGGCTTCTTCGGCGACGCCCTTGAGGCCGGCCGGGCTCATCTCGCGCGAGCTCCCGATCGCGAACCGGTCACCGGCGACGATGAACGTCTCGCCTCGGCGCACGCGGTCGCGAAAGTCGGGCATGAGGTAGCGGAAGGAGCCGGCCTTCCAGCGCTCGTCGAGCGTCTCGAGACTCTCGGAAACGCAGTCGTCGGCCGGCGTGATCTGGTCCGTGTCGATGGCGTCGAGCTTCTTGCCCGGGACCTTCGGGTCCCAGAAGATCTGGGCCTTGCCGCGGACGACCGGCGCCGCACGACCGGTCTCAGCGCGCTCCGGGGCGGGCGAGTCCGCGATTCGGGCGCCCGCGATCAGTCGCGCCGGTTGGATCGTCTGCACCCCTCAATTGTGGCGCTCGCTCTCGCGACGGCGTTAGAGCCGCAGCCGCCAGCTCTCGCCGACGAGGCGCTTTCCGAAGCTCGTGTGCCGCTCGCTCTCGACCAGCGTGAAGCCGGCGCGCTCGTAGATGTGACGGGCGGCGACAAGGACATCGTTCGTCCAGAGGACCATCTCGCGGTAGCCAGCCGAGCGAGCGAACGCGACGCACTCGTCGACCAGGCGCCGGCCGATCCCGAGGCCGCGGGCGCGCGGCTCGACGAGTAGCAGGCGAAGCTTCGCCACGGTCTGCGACTGCTTCACACAGAAGACCGAGCCGACCGGTTCGCCGTCCAATTCGGCGATCCAGCAGCGCTCGCGAGCGGGATCGAGGTGCTCGATGAACTTGGCCACGATTCCGGCGACGAGCGCTTCAAACCGCTCGTCCCAGCCGTACTCCTCCCAGTACAGAGCGCCGTGACGCTGCACGACCCAGCCCATGTCGCCGGGCCGGTGCGTGCGCAAGCTGATCGTCCGGGCGAGCTTCGACCGAGCCGCGAGCGCGGTCTCGATCTCGCGCATCGAGGCCACGAGCCGATCTTGTGAACGCGGCGCGAGCGGCGCGAGGAGCTCGCCGATCTGCTCGCGCGCCTTCGCGTCGAGTGGCGCGAAGGCTTTGCGCCCGCGCGCGCTCAGGGTCAGAAGGCTCTTTCGTCCATCCGCCGCCGCAGTGCTCCTCGCAACGATTCCGCGGCGAACGAACGAACGCAGCATCCGGCTGAGGTACCCCGGGTCGAGGGCGAGATCGTGGACGAGCTCGCTGGCGGTGGTCTCCTCGCGATGGGCGAGCTCGTACAGCACGCGCACCTCGGTCAGCGAGAACGGGCTACGAAGATAGCGCCCGTCGAGGATCCCGATCTGTCGCGTGTAGAAGCGGTTGAAGCGACGCACGGCGCTCACGCGGGCCTCGAATGCAGTCGCCACGCGGGACAGGATAGTTGACTCCGTCAACTATCCATCCTGTGCCACCATCCCGGCCATGTGCTGCATCCTCGTCCTGCTCGCACTCGTGGGCCCGCGATTCGTACTCGCCATCCTGTGGCTGCTCACGGACTACCTGAGCCGCGCGTTCGATGCCTTCCTTTTGCCCTTCCTCGGCTTCCTGTTCCTGCCGTGGACGACGCTCGCCTACGCGATCGCCCAGAACGAGCTCGGCGGGCTCTCGGGTCTCGGGCTCCTGGTCCTCGTGCTCGGCTTTCTGGTCGATCTCGGCGCATTGGGCGGCGGCGCGCGCGGACGCAGCTGGGGCGGCGGCAGCTAGCTCAGCGGCGCCTTCGCAGGACAGCGCGATCGTGCGCGAAGTGGATCCGGTCGGCGTTGAGGTCACGCAGACGCGTGAGGCTCGGATCGGGCTCGGCGGTCGCGAACGATCGTGCGTCCTGCGCGGCCTGGCCGACGATCAGCACCAGACCGTCGCCGGTCCGGACCGTCACTGACTGGTGTCCCGCGGTGTGGCCGGGCGTCGCGAGCACGCTGATACCGTCGGCTACCTCGGTATCGCCGTCGACGACGCGGTACGTCGCGCCAGGAAAATCGATCCAGTCCTGGATCGGTTTGCCCTCGCCGCGCGCGGCATCGAGCTCGGCTCGCTGCACGACGATCGGGACGTCGGGAAACGCCCGGTTCTGACCACAATGATCGAAGTGCAGGTGCGAGTTCACGATCGTGCGCACCGCGGTCGGATCGAACCCGGCGGCGACGAGAGCCTCGCGGACCTCGCGTCGCGTCGGTTTGTAGTTGTCATCGATCCACGCGTCGCCAAAGCCGACGCCCGTGTCGACCAGCACCACGTCATCGCCAGACCGGACCGCGAACCCTAGGACGACGCCGGTCTGGCCGGCGAGCGGGTGGCGCGCCGGGTAGATCACGTCGGCCAGATGGAGCGGGATGACAGCCTCCGGCGGCACATCTTCATCCTGCGCTGCGACCCGCGACCCCGACGGATCCCTCGCGGAACGTCGCTTTCGTTACAGAGCCACGCGGCGGGCATCTCACGGAGGCTCGGGCGGTTACGTTCTACGTGGGCATGGCGTCTCCGCAACGCGCGTCGGGCCTGACGCTCTGGTCCGCGCTCGGCACCGTCTATCTCGTTTGGGGATCCACGTATCTCGCGATCGCGTTCGCCGTCGAAAGCTTGCCGCCGCTTCTCAGCGCCGGGATCCGCTTCCTCACCGCGGGAATCCTGATCTGCCTGTGGTTCGTGCTGCGCGGGCTACCGCTTCGCGCGACATTTCGCGAGATCGCTGGGTCGGCGACCGTGGGCCTCTTCCTGCTCCTCGGCGGAAACGGGCTCGTCGTCCTCGCGGAGCGAACGGTCCCTTCGGGGGTCACGGCGCTTGTGGTCGCGTCGGTGCCGCTCTGGATCGTCGTGCTCCGGGGAATCATCGGCGAGCGCGTCGGCCGCGACCTCATCGCAGGCGTGCTGCTGGGCCTCTTGGGCGTCGCCATCCTCGTGATCCCGGGCGGACTCAATGGCACGCTCGATCCCTATGGACTCGCGATCCTTCTTGGCGCGACGATCTCCTGGGCGATCGGCACATTCGTGTCGCCACGCTTGCGGTCCCCGCGGATCGCGCTCCTTTCGACTGCGTACCAAATGCTCGCGGGGGGATCGGCGCTCGTCGTCGTCGGCGTCCTGCGCGGAGAAGCCGCGCATCTCGATCCGGCCAGCTTCTCGGTGCGATCGCTCGTCGCGCTTGCGTATCTCGTGGTGTTCGGCTCGATCGTCGCCTTCACCGCGTACACCTGGCTGCTGCAGCACGCGCCGGTGTCGCTCGTTGCGACGTACGCGTTCGTGAATCCCGTTGTCGCGGTGATCCTTGGCGCGCTCTTCCGAGGTGAACCGATCACGCCGGCGATCGTCGCAGGCGCGTTCGTCATCGTCACCGCCGTCGCGTTCATCCTCTGGCGCCAGCAGGCGAACCGCGCGGCGAGCCAACCGCAGGTCGCCGCCGCCGCGGACTAGCTAGCTCGCGAGCGTTCGGAGCTCCGTGTCGCTCAACAGGCGATCGCTTGCTTTCGCTGCGCTCAACATGCGCTCGATCCGCTCGCGCGTCGCCTCGATGCCATGCTGCTCGAGCCAGAAGATCACGTTCGACTCGCCGCTCATCGGTCCGACCTCGATGCGCTGCTGGCGTCCCAGTACGGACGCCGGCACCGCGCTGTAGACGCGGTCGGCGAGCGCGCGGTCCTTCTTGCGGAGTGCCTTGATGACCGCGGCCGCGTGCACGCCCGTTCCCGTCCGGAACGCGTCGGCGCCCATCGCCGGGTAATTGGGTGGGATCGGGATACCGCAGTGCTCCGCGACGAGCGCTGTGTACTCGACGAGCGGCGTGAGATCTCGCTCGATCAATCCCCAGAGCTGCAGGTTTATGAGGAGCTGATCCATCGAGGTATTGCCGACGCGCTCGCCGATGCCGAGGGCGCATCCATGCACGCGATCCGCGAGCGATGTCGCGGTGAGCGCGTTGATCGTCCCGAGGCCACGGTCGTTGTGCCCGTGGTAGTCGACCTTCACGTCGCGCTCGCGCACGATCTCGTCGCGCACGAACGTGAGGAGATTGCGCACGCCCTCGGGGGTCGCATGGCCGACCGTGTCCGAGACGCAGATGCGTTTCGCGCCGGCGCCGATCGCGGTCTCGTACAGCCGCACGAGCGTCTCGGGATCGGCGCGCGTGGTGTCCTCGGTCACGAACATCACCGGCAGGCCCGCCTTCGCGAGTGTGAACACGCTCGTCTCGACGCTGCGCAGCATCGTGTCAAGGGCCCAGTCCTCGGCAAAGCGGCGGATGGGAGAGCTGCCAATGAAGGCGCAGCACTCGATCGGCACGCCGGCCTCGGTCGACGCTTCGATCGCGCCGCGCACGTCGTCGGGATGTGTCCGGATCGCGCAGTTCGGCTTCAGGCGCCCCAGGCGGGTGGTCTCCTTGGCGAGCGCCACGATCGACGCGCGCGCTTGGGGCGACGCGCCGGGCAGCCCGATGTCGGCGCTATCGATCCCGAGCTGGTCCATGAGGGAAAGCAGTCGCTTCTTGACATCGAGCGGCGGGTTGCGGACCGACGGACCCTGGAGACCATCGCGTAGCGTCTCGTCGTCGAGCTCGACCGCCCGGTAGTCGGCGCGCGCGGCGCGGCCGTCGCGATTCCAGTCGTAGATCAGCCGATCGAGCTCGCTCTCCATCGCGCGTATGGTGCCTCAGCAACGCCGAGCTTCGGCCCGACGATCACGACGATCAGCGAGGCGATCAGGCCCGCGAGGCCCACCGAGAAATGAGGCTCGGGTGAGAAAACGGAAAGAAACGACCTCTACCGAAGCACCGGCGTCGCTCGCGCGCCGGTGTAGCGGAGGAACGCGAGGTCCTGGCTGGCGAAGCCGGCGCGCCGCGCCGGATTGAACGTGTACGTCGTCGCGATCCCGATGAACGATCCGGCCTGCAGCTGGTCGCGAAGCCGCACCGGATCACCACTCCCGTTGGACACGGCTGCGAGCAGCGTCAGGGCATCGAACGCCGATGCCGCAGGCGAAGTCGGCGGGCCGGCGCGATCCAGGAACGCCTGGAGGAACGCGGCGCGCCCGGGCGTCGCGCCGGTCGCGTTCGCGGCGATCCACCTGACCCCCGGCCAAGTGGCAAGCGGCGCGGCGTCGCGCAGATCGCCGATGTCCCCGCCGTCGCAGAGATAGGAGAAATAGAGGAGCGTCCCGGTCGTCGCCGTACGCGCGGCATCCACGTAGGGCTTGGGCGGACCGGCGAAGAGGGCGACTGACGCCGAGGCGAGCATCGTCCGCAGCTTCGTCCCGTCAGCGGCTTTCACGATCGTCGCCGTGACTCCGCGGCTGGCGAGCTCCGCAACGAACGCGGCGCGTTCGATGATCGCCGGCGCGGATTCGTCCGTTACGACGACGCTCGAGCCGAGCACGGCGCGCGCGGCAGCGTCGTCGAGCATCGTCCTGGCAAGCTGACTCGGCGTCGGCGCGAGCGCGAAGGCCCACCCGCCACCGGTCGTGACGGGATCGGCGATGGGCAGCGTGAAGAGGACCGGCAGTTGCGTGAGCTGGACCGCGCGCGCGAACGCGTCGTCGTAGTCGACGGGAACCCCGACGATGATCGCATCCGCGCGATCCTCGACGGCGGCGCGGCGAAGCTCGATCAGCGTCCGCGATGCACTGCCGGCGACATCAACGATCCGCAGACGAACTCGTGGAGTCGCCGTGGCGTGCTGATCGGTCCATAGCTGCAGCGCGTCACGCTGCGGCGCGCCACTCGGCCAGCGCGAGCCAGAGAGGTCGAGCAGCGCGGTCACGTTCAGCGCGCCAGGCACGTGCGTGGGAATCGGTGTCGGCGAGGTGACGGGTTTGGCCGGCGCCGTGCATGCCCCGAGCGCGGCGACGATCGCGAGGAGGAGCGCCCGCATGCGGGCGCTACGCGCGCGTGCCGTCGGGAAGAGGGGCGTCCTCGGAGTACACGTGCTTTGCGGCATCTTCAGGCTTTGGATCCGGCTCGCTCTCGGCCTGCGCGATGGCGCGTTCGATCTCGTCGGCAAGCGATGCGCGGAGCGAATAGAGGTCTGCCTCGGGCACGCCCGCCGAGAGCAGGTACGCGTGCGCGCGCTTCACCGGGTCCTTCGCGCGCCACTCCTCGACCTCTTGCTTGGTCCGATACCGGCTGTCGTCATCGTCGGAGGTGTGGGGTTGATAGCGATAACACTTGAGCTCGACGAGGCTTGGCCCGCCGCCGGCGCGGGCGCGGTCGCTCGCGAGCTTCGTCTTCTCGTAGCTGTCGAGCACATCCATCCCGTCGGCGATGTATCCCGGCATGCCGTAGGCGGCGGCCTTCTCGGCGATGTCCTTTACCGCGGTCTGCTTCTCGAAGCGCGTCGAGATCGCCAGCAGGTTGTTCTCGATAACAAACACCACCGGAAGCTTGTGAATCGATGCGAAGTTCGCGGCCTCGTGGAAATCCCCGGGGCTGGTCGAGCCGTCGCCGCCGAAGACGAACACGATCTGTGCCTCCTTGCGCTGCCGCAGCGCGAGCGCGAGGCCAACCGCGTGCGGAAACTCGGTTCCCACCAGCACCGAACGCGACAGAACTCGGTCTTTCGGGGAGCTGAACATGTTGAGCATCGCCCGGCCCGCCGAGTTGATGTCGGTCGCTTTCGCGAACACGCCGCGGAACTCGTCGAGCGCGCTGAATCCGAGCACGAACGCGACTCCCATGTCGCGGTAGTACGGGACCGTCCAGTCCTTGCCGCGCTGGATGCACCACGCGGCCCCGACCTGCGCTGCCTCGTGCCCGTCGGTGCCAGCTCCGAATGGCGTGCGGCCCATCCGGTTGAGCTGAAGGATGCGCTCGGACACGAGGCGGGTCATGAGCATGTAGCGGTACATGCCCTTGACGTCGTCCATCGACAGGCCGAGCTGCTCGTGCCGTGTTTGAGCGAGTGCTCGGGGGCCGGGGGGCGGAGTCCCCCGATTTGTCACTGCCATCCGCGGTCCATGTTAGGTGGGTGACGTGGGAGGGCTCGCGGTGCGCCAGAGGAATGCGGCGAGCCCGATGAGCCACACGCCGAGGATCATGCGCAGCGGCAGATCGGGCGGAGCCATCGGCAGACCCGTCGCCGCATAGAGTCCGACCAGACCAACGCAGAGGACCGCGAGCAGCATCGTGAGGAATCCGAAGATGCGCGGCATGACCGCGGTCTCCGCCCACATCTTGCCGATCGTCCACCACCAGATGCCACGGACGAAGAGCGCGGCCGGGATGAGGTCGGTGTTCGCTGCGGCGCCGAGACCGAGCGTCACGACCGACGCGCCGGCGATGGTGCCGAGGATGGCGCCGGATTCGCGCACCGGCCGGTGCAGTACCTGGAGCGACGCGATGATCGGAAGCAGCAGGCCGTAGCCGACCGCCGCGAGAGCGAAGTACCAGGAGGGAAAGAAGTTCGCGCCGAACTCCGCGGTGACGACGTGCGCGATACCCGCGACCACGGACCAGATCGCCGCCTTCTTGAGGGCGACCTGCTCATGAGGGTCTAGGACTTGCGCTTCCCCTGCTCGTCGTACTCATAGAAGCCTTTGCCGGTCTTGGTCCCAAGCTGTCCCGCGAGCGTCATCCTCCGAAGCAGGGACGGCGGCGCCATGCTGGGATCCTTGAACTCGTCGAAGAACACGTTGGCGACGTGGTAATTGATGTCCACGCCGGTGTAGTCGATGAGCTCGAACGGGCCCATCGGATAACCCAGGCCGAGCTTGACGGCCTGATCGATGTCCTCTTTCGTCGCGATCCCGAGCTCCAGCATGCGGACCGCGCCGAGGAGGTAGGGGACCATCAGTCGGTTCACGATGAAGCCGGTCGTGTCCTTGCACAGCACGCCGGTCTTTCCAAGCCGCGCGACGAAATCCCTCAGTGTCGCGATCGTCGCATCGCTCGTCGTCAGCGCTTTCACGATCTCGACGAGCTTCATGATCACCGGAGGGTTGAAGAAGTGAAGGCCGGCGAAACGGTCCGGCCGCTTCGTCGCCGCGGCCATCTCGACGATCGTCAGGCTCGACGTGTTGGAGCAGAAGATCGTCGCCTGAGAGCAGATCGTGTCGAGCTCTGCGAATAGCTTCTTCTTCGGGCCGATCTCTTCGACGATCGCCTCGATCACGAGCTCGCGGTCCCCAAAGTCGGCGAGCGATACGGTCCCGCGGATCCGTCCGCGCGCGGCACGAGCTTCGTCCTCGCTTACGCGCTGCGACTTCACCAAACGCGCGAGTGAGCTGTCGACGCGCTGAAAGCCCTTTTGGATCAGCGGCTGCTCGACCTCGCGAACGAGCGTATCGATGCCGGCCTGCGCGCAGACCTGCGCGATACCCGATCCCATCTGTCCGAACCCGACCACGCCAACGCGCGAAATGGCCATCGCTTTGTGACCCCCTGGCGAAGCCTCGACAGCATATGACGGCGTGCGGACATAACATTTCGTCGTGCCCCCTGCGCGTTCCACCGATGGTGCCGTGCTGCGCGGTCCCGGCGCGATCGACCTCGGCCTCACCGTCAACGGTGAAGCTGTGCGCGTCCATGTCCCGCCGCGGCGCACGCTGCTCGACACGCTTCGGCAGTCTCTCGGCCTCACCGGGAGCAAGCGCGTCTGCGATGAGGGGACCTGTGGCGCGTGCACGGTGATCGTCGATGACCGCCCGGTCTACGCGTGCATGACGCTCGCGATCGCGTGTGAAGGCAAGCACGTCGAGACGATCGAGGGGCTGACGAAGGACGCGTCGGGAGAAGGCGAAAGAGGGCTGCATCCGGTGCAGCGCGCGTTCATCGATGCCGACGCGTTCCAGTGCGGCTTCTGCACGCCCGGACAGATCATGTCGATCGTCGCGCTCCTGCGCGCGACGCCGTCGCCGACCGAGGACGACGTACGTCGCGCCGTGGCCGGCAACCTGTGCCGCTGTGGCGCCTATCCCAACATCGTCGCCGCCGGCGTGAACGCGGGAAGGCGCAAGAAGTAATGCCCAGGGTCGTCAAGAGCCGCGAGGAGTTCGAAGGCGAGGTCTACGAGTCGCTCGTCCTCGTGGAGGGGAGCGATCTCCCTCAGCTCGACGGCGCCGAGCACACCCAGATCGCGCACGCACGCCGTCGCATCGACGGCACGCAGCGCGTGTCCGGGCACGCACGCTACACGCAGGACATCTATCTCCCCGGCATGCTGTTCGTCCGCGTTCTGCGCAGCCCGTATCCGCGCGCGCGGGTGCGTCGGATCGACACGAAGAAGGCCGAAGCGCTGCCGGGCGTGCGCGGCGTCCTGCATCGCTTCAACGCGCCGAAGGCGGCATTCCGCGGCGAGGACACGATCTTCCGCGAGGAGGTGCGCTTCGTCGGCGACGAGGTCGCCGCGATCGCCGCGGACGACGAAGACACCGCAGCCGAGGCGCTCCGACTCGTCGAGGTCGATTACGAGCTGCTGCCGCATGTGGTCGACCTGGAGGAGGCGATCGGCGACATGGCGCCGCCGCTCGAGACCGACGGGAACGTCGCCGAATCGGCGACGCACAAGCGGGGCGACGTGCGCAAAGCCATCCGCGACGCCGATGCCGTGATCGACGCCACATACCGGACCTCTACGCAACTACACAACTCGCTTGAGACGCACGGGGCCGTCGCGACCTGGGACGGCGAGCGGCTCACGGTCTACGAGTCCACGCAGCACGTCTTCGGCGTGCGTCAGGGCCTACGGACCGCGCTTGGGCTTCCGTTCTCAAAGATCCGCGTGATCTGCGACTACATGGGCGGTGGGTTCGGCTCGAAGGGCGGCGTTGGCAAGTACTCGATCGTCGCGTCGCTCTTCGCCATGCGCCTCGGACGCCCGATCCGCTGCATCCTGACCCGAGACGAGGAGAATCTCGCGGCGGGGAATCGCTCGGCGACGCTCCAGCAGCTCCGCCTCGCGGGCAAAGACGGCCGCATCACGGCGATCGAGCACACCTCCTGGGCGAACGCAGGACAGGGCAAGTGGGTCGCGAACCCGACCGGCCCGACGAACACGATCTACGACGTCCCGAACCTGACCTCGAAGTCCTACAAGGTCATCACCAACGCCGGCGCGCTCTCGGCGTTCCGCGCACCGGGCTACGTCGAGGGCACCTTCGCGCTCGAGTCCGCGGTCGACGAGCTCGCGATCAAAATGGGCGTCGACCCACTCGCACTGCGGCGCAAGCACGCCGGTTCACCGAAGGATCCGATGGGCGGCAAGCGCTACTCGGACAAGCACCTTCTCGAGTGCTACCGCATCGGCGCGAAGGAGATCGGCTGGGAGCGCCGGCGATCCGGCGGCCTCCGCGGCTCCGCGCTCTACCGGCGCCGCGGGATCGGCATGGCGACGCAGATCTGGGGCGGCGGCGGTGGGCCGCCCGCGTACGCGACGGTGCACGTCAACCCGGATGGCACCGCCGTCGTCACCGCGGGCACCCAGGACATCGGCACCGGGACGCGGACCGTGCTCGCGCAGGTCTGCGCCGATGAGCTTGGCGTCGACCTCGCGGACGTCGACGTGCGCATTGGGGATACGGAGACCCCCTATGGCCCGATCTCCGCGGGCTCCATCACCCTCGCGTCGGTCGGTCCCGCGGTGCGAATCGCGGCCCGCGATGCCAAGGAGCAGCTGCTTGGCGCGGCGGCCGGCGTGCTCGAGACGCCGAAGGCAGAGCTTCGGCTCGAGGCCGGCATGATCGTGAGCAAGGGTGCGCGCACGCGGCTCGGCGAGATCCTCGGGAAGGTCGACAACAACACGGTGATCGGCAAGGGCGGCCGGCATCCGAACGATCCCGATCTATCGCAGCGCACTTTTGGTGCGCACTTCGCCGAGGTCGAGGTAGACGTGCGGACCGGCGAGATCTCCGTTGAGCACGTCGTCGCCGTACATGACATCGGCCGCATCGTGAACCCGCTCACCGCGCGTTCGCAGGTCGAGGGCGGTGTCCTGCAGGCCGTTGGCTTCGCGCTCACCGAGGAGCGATTCCTCGATCGCGCGACCGGTCGGGTCATGAATGGGAACCTCGAGAATTACAAGGTGCCGACCGTGCGCGACGTTCCGGCGAAGATCACGGTGAAATTCGTGGATCGTCCGGACCGTCGGGCGAACAACCTCGGGGTCAAGGGGCTGGGCGAGCCCCCGATCATCCCGACCGCCGGGGCAATCGCGAACGCGGTCGCGAACGCGACCGGCGCGCGGGTGCGACATGCGCCTCTTACCCGCGCTCGCGTGCTCGAGGCTCTCGCGGTCGCTGGAGCGCGGGCTTGAACGCGTTCTCCTACGCGCGCCCGCGCGCGCTTGCCGACGCCTTGCGCATGCTCCGCACCGGCGCGGCCAGCGCGCTCGCTGGCGGCACCGACCTACTGGGGCTAATGAAGGATGGGCTCGCGCGACCGGACGCGCTCGTCGACCTCACGGGGATCGAAGGCTTGCGCGGCTGGTCGCACGCGCGCGGCAAAGGCCTGCGCATCGGCGCTCTCACACCGCTGGTCGAGCTCGAGACGGACGAGACGCTGGCGAAGACGATGCCGATCCTGCGCGATTCGTTGCGCGATGCCGCGACGCTGCAGCTTCGCACGATGGGCACGGTCGGCGGAAACCTGCTGCAACGCAACCGCTGCTGGTACTTCCGCGACGAGGGGACGGTGTGCTGGCTCAAAGGTGGCACGCGGTGCTTCGCGGTCGATGGTGAGAACCGCTACCACGCGATCATCGGCGCACGCGAATGCGCGATGGTCTCGCCCTCGGATCTGGTACCGGCGCTGATCGCGTACGACGCGGAGATCTCGCTGACGGGCTCGCGCGGCGAGCGCCGCATGAAGCTCGCCGACCTCTTCGTCGCGCCACACGGTAGTCAGCGCCGAGAGCACACCCTTCGCCCGGCCGAGCTGATCGTGGAGGTGCGCGTGCCCGAGGCTGCGCTCGCGCGAAAGGGCACGTACCTCAAAGCAATGGACCGCAAGGCCTGGAGCTTCGCCCTCGTCTCGGTCGCGGCGGCCGCGAGGATCGATCGCGGGGTGGCGCGCGACGTGCGCATCGTGATGGGTGGCGTCGCGCCGGTGCCCTGGCGCGTGCTCGCCGCCGAGAAGGGCCTCGAGGGCAGCGCGCTCGACGACGCCGCGTGCACCGATGCCGCCGAGCGCATCCTCTCCGGCGCGACGCCACTGCGCGACAACGGCTACAAGGTCACGCTCGCCCGCGAGCTCGTCCGTCGCGCGTTGCGCTCCCTCGTCAGCTGATCAATCTCTGGGCTGCGCCCAGGAGACGCGCTCAGGACTGTCGGTCTCGCTCCTCGCAGGTGAACTGCTCGTCGCTCGGCTCTATCTGCTCAATCCGCGACCGGCCGTATCTCCACGATCCCGCCCGCCGGCCAGCGCTTCGCGATCGCGACCGCTTCTCCTTCGTCGGCGACCTCGACGATCGCGAAGCTGCCGACGGTCTCCTTCGCCTCGATGAACGGGCCGTCGCTCACGACGGGGAGATCCTTCTTGCGTACGCGCCCGTGGCGCACGGTCTTGGTGCCGCGGCCGAGGCGATGGCCCTCGACGATCTTCCCAGCGCGCGCGTGCTCCGCGAACCACTTGCCGATATCCGCGATCCCGGCCTCCCGCTCGGCTTCGGGGAGCGCCATCCACTCCGCTTCGACCGCGTAGAAGGTGAGCATGTAGCGCACTTCGCCCTCCTGCCTCTTTCCGAGGCTCACGCTAACGACGCCGGCGCCGAGGCAGAATCGACAAAATGGCAATTTCCGAGCGCGACCTGGTCGACGCGATCGAATCCACGCTCTTTCTGTACCCGCCGGTTGCCGGTCTCTTCCAGGAGCTCGGCGTTCCCGGTCTGCGAGGGCGGATCTCGAAGATCCCCCATCCGCTGACGAATCTCGCGGGCGACGCGCGCTTCTCCGATCTCGAGGCGGACGCGAAGATCGCCAAGGTCCGCGACCGCTACGGCGGCATGACCTTCGGGTGGGTCACCGGACCCTCAAGCCGGCCGACAAATCTCCCGCTCCGGCTCGAGGCCGCGGGCCTCACCCACGCCGAGAGCCTCGCTGGCATGGCGCTCAGCGACCTCACACGGGTGATCGAGGTGAACCCCAGCGTGCGCGTGGACGAGGTCACCGCCGCCGATGCGCTCTCGCGAAGCGACCTCATGGCGGACGCGTACGGTAGCCCCTTCGAGGTCATACGCTTTTTCAACGAGGTCCTCGCGGCCAACGCGTCGCGGATCAAGTCCCGCACGTATTTCGGCCATCTCGACGGTGGCCCGCCCCTCGCCTGGAGCTACCTCGTCTACCTCCCCGACTCGCCGATCGTTCTCCTCGGCGGCGCCGCCACGCTGGCCGAGCATCGCGGGCATGGTCTGTACACCGCGCTCGTCGCGCGCCGTCTCGCCGACGCCCGCGCCGACGGCCGGACCGCGGCGGTCATCCAGGCGGACCGCGCGACGTCCGCTCCGATCTGTGCCAAGCTCGGCTTCAAGGAGCTCTGCGGTCTCGAAATGTTCGCTTCGATCAGCGAGGCGAGCTGATGCCAGCGGCCCGGCTTGGCACGCCGCTCCGCGTCCTCTGGCGCATCCATCGCGCCTTCATGCGCCTCACCGGCGGCCGCTTCGGACGCGTCGGCGCCCTCCCCGTCCTGCTTCTCACGACGCGCGGGCGAAAGAGCGGCGAGCGCCGCGATGTCGCGCTGAACTACATCCGCGACGACGACGCGTACGTGGTGATCGGCTCGTACGCCGGCGAGGACCGTGATCCCGGCTGGTGGTTGAACCTCAAAGCGCATCCCGATGCCGAGATCCTCGTCGGCGGCAGGCGGATCGGCGTCCGTGCGCGGCTGTGCGACGGCGCGAAGCGCCAGCTGCTCTGGGATCGCATCGTGGCTCGCGACCGCGCGTACGACGAATACCAGCGGCGCACGAGTCGCCGGATCCCTGTCGTCACCCTCGAGCCGACCGAGTAGGGGTATCGCCGCGCGGATCCGCGCTAAGGCGAGAGCGAACGCTGGAACGCTGCGAGGTCGTACGGCTCCGCGATCAGGTCGCGATCGAAGTCCGGACTGAACGGTCCGCCACTGATGAGCGGCGCGAAGTGTGTTGCGATCGCGGGCGGCAGCTCGGCCACGTCGCGGAAGTTTGTCGGGATGTCGGCGAAGTACTCGACCACGTTGGCGTGGTCGCCTTGCCGCAGGAACGAGCCCGTGATCCAGTCGCGGTAACGCGGGTAAGCGTTCATGACCTCGCGGCTCTGCGCCAGGACGCGCCGCAGGCGCGCGAAGCCTCGATCCTCGTCGGCGCGATAGCGCGGCTCGTTCCAGCAGACGAAGTGGAACAGCTCGTGGCACGCCGACAGGCGGACCTGGCGCAATCCTTCGTACGTCTCCACTCCTGCGGCGAGCCAGATCTCGTTGCGGTCGGGCCAGTAGCCACCGCCGCCCCGGGCGTCGTAGCGATGAAACGGACAGCGCTCGCCGAGCGCGCGCACGTCCGGGGGAAAGCCTTCGAGGGCGCGCTGCACGAGCGCCGGCCCGGGCGTCACATAGAGATAGGTACGAGATCGCCAGAGCTGCTCGCGAAGTCCGGCGAGGTCGCCGGGACTCAGCACTCGCTCGGCGAAGGCGAGGACGACGTGTCCCATCGCGTTGGGCAGGGGGGCACGCCGGAGCTCTTCATGGGGTGCGGGCACGTGTCGAGTATCAGGCGAGACGGGCGGTGAGCAGCGCGCGCTCCGCTGGGTTCTCGGTGAGCTCGAGCGCGCGCTGATCCGCAGCGCGTGCATCTTCCGGACGCCCGAGAGCCCGCAGCAGCTCCGCGCGCGTCGCGTGATAAAGGTGGTACCGATCGAGCGCGCCGGCAAGATCGAAGAGCTCGATGTACGCGGCCTCGGCGCCGGCGACGTGCCAGATCGCGATGGCACGGTTGAGCCGCACGACCGGCGAGTCGTTGAATTCGACCAGCGCGTCGTAGGAGCGCAGGATCTCGGGCCAGCGCGTCTCCTCCCACGTGCGCGCGGAGGCATGCGCGCCCGCGATGAGGGCCTGCAGCTGGTAGGGGCCGGGACGTCCGAACCGCAGAAAGCGCCCGACGACCTGGAAGGTCTCATCGATCTTGCGGCGATCCCACTTCGAGCGGTCCTGATCTCGCAGAAGCACCATCCGACCCTGGTCGTCGAATCGGGCGGCGTTGCGGGCGAGGTTGAACCGCATGAGCGCGAGGAGCCCCAGGATCTCGGCCTCGTTTGGGAGAAGGCCCGAGAGCAGGTTCGTCAGCCACTCGGCTTCTGCGGCGAGGTCGCGATCTTGCGCGCCGCGTCCGCCCGTGGCGAGATAGCCCTCGTTGAACATGAGATAGAGGACGGCGAGCACTTCTTCGACGCGGTCCGCCAGCGCTTCGCGTTCCGGAACTCGGAAGGGGATGCGCGCGTCGACGATCTTTCGTTTCGCGCGGACGAGCCGCTGTGCGATCGTCGACTCGGGCACCAGGAACGCACGGGCGATCTCCGGGGTGGTGAGACCCGCAACGGAACGAAGCGTCAGCGCGACCTGCGCTTCGCGAGCGAGCGCTGGATGGCAGCACGTGAAGATGAGCTCGAGCCGCTCGTCAGGCATTTCCATGTTCGGCACCTCGGGGGTCTGAGGGGGCACAGCCCCCTCAAGGGTCGCGAGCTTCTCCTGGTAGCGCTTCTCGCGCCGGACTCGGTCGATGCCTTTGCGGCGCGCGGTGGTCATCAGCCAGGCGCCGGGGTTGTCGGGCAAGCCGTCGCGCGGCCAGTGCTCGAGAGCGGACACGAGGGCGTCCTGAACGCACTCCTCCGCGAGATCGAAGTTGCCGAGCGACTTGGTCAGCGACCCGACGAGGCGGCCGGCCTCCTGATGGAAGACGGCCGCCACGACGTCGGGGGTGATCTTCGCGGTCAGTGCACCACGATCGGGCGGACTTCGACGTCGCCGCCCGGCCAGCTCTTCGCGATGGCGATCGCCGCGTCGAGATCCGGCGCCTCGATCAGGGCGAGGCCCCCGACCTGCTCCTTCGACTCGATGAACGGACCGTCGAAGACCTTCATCTGACCGTTGACTCGGCGGACGGTCGTCGCCGTCCCCGGACCTTTCGCGAGCTCCTCGCCGCCTTTGAGGACGCCTTTGGCCGACAGCTCGTCCCACCACTTGCCGACGGCGGCGTATCCGCGCGCGATCTCCTCTTTGCTACTGGTCTCACGCCACTCGTCGGAACCGACGAACATCAGAACGTATTGCGTCATCGTCGTTCTCCTAGCGCGCGGCGAGGTCGGCGGGCACGTTCTGCTCGTCCCGCGCCTCGACCAGCTGACGGATCTCGACTCCGTGGCCTGGCCATGTTTTCGCCAGCGCGATCGCCGTGTCCTTGTCGGGAAGCTCGAAGATCGTGTAGCCCCCGATCGATTCCTTTGCCTCGATGAACGGTCCGTCTACGACCGTGGCCTTCCCGCCCGCGTGACGGATCGTCGTCGCTGTGCGAGTCGGCTGCAGCTCCGCTCCGCCGTCCACGATTTTGGGGCCGTTCGTCTCGAACCACTTGAAGATGTCGGCATACACCCGCTGCTGCTCCGGGGTCGGCGCGGTCTGGTAGTCCACACCGTCGTCCAGGAACAGGAATGCGTACTTGCCCATGCTGTTCGGCCTCCCTTGCCGTTCTTTGTCGATACGACGAACCGCCTCCCGTCGATTCGACAGGGTACGGCGGGCTACACCTTCCGCGCGGGCGGCCACCCGCCGGCGGGCACGCGCGCCTCGCCGCGCTCGAGAGCGAGCAGGCGCCGCTTAGCGTCGAGCCCGCCCGCGTATCCACCCAGGCTTCCGTCGGTCGCGACGACGCGGTGACAGGGCACGACGATCGGGATGGGGTTCGCGCCGAGGGCTCCGCCGGCGGCGCGCGAGGCCTGCTCGTTGCCGGCCTTTCGCGCGACGGTGCGGTACGTCGTCACCTCCCCGTAGGGGACCTTGGCGGTCGCGGCGAGGATGCTTCGCTGGAACGGCGTGAGCGGCGTGAGATCGAAGTGGACGTCGAACGCACGCCGGCGGCCGGCGAAGTACTGATCGAGCTCGATCTCGATGCGATCGCAGCGCCGGCGATCGGGCAGCACAGCGGGCCCGTATGTGCGCGAGATGCGCCCGAGCTCGCGCTCGTCGGGCTTGCCGTAGTGGATGGCGACGACCCCGCGGGGTCCGACGGCGATCCAGAGCGGGCCGAGCGGCGAATCCATCGTGTCGTAGCCGACGGTGATGAGATCCTCTCGACGCGCCCGTGTGATCAAGCGCTCGCGAGCTTCGCTCATCAATGGTTCGAGGGTCATCGAATGGCCTCCTTGAGCTTCTTCATGGCTTCCGCCACGCGGGACCGCGCCGCTTCCTCGCTACAGCCGAGCGTGTCCGCTATCTCCTGGTAGGGGCGGCCCTCGATCTTCCGCAGCACGAACGCGGCACGCTGTCCGCCAGGGAGCAAGCGGATAGCGTTCCGAAGGTCCGCGAGGGTCACGCCGTCGCGCTCGGGCGCGGCAAGCCGCAAATCCGCGAGCGACACGAGCCCGCGCTGTTTTCGCGCGCGATCGATCGCCTTGTTCGTCGCGATCTTGTAGAGCCACGCCCGCTCGTTGCCCGAGCGCGGCGGTGGCCATCCTCGGAACGCGGCGAGGAAGGTCTCCTGATAGAGGTCGTCGGCGTCGTCGCGATCCCCGGTGAGCCGCAGCGCGTACGCGAAGATCTCGCGTTCATGCCGCTCGAGGAGCTCGCCGAAGGTCACCACGACGGTCTCACGACGATAGAACGGCGAGCAGCCCTCAGCTGTGAGATGGCATGGGACATGCGCGACCGCACGCCATGGAACCTGACAAGGCCGAGAAGCTAGAGCGAGAGCGGCCCGCGGAGCGTCGCGAAGGGATCGCGTCCGATCGTCGGGGCAGCCCCGCTGCGCCGAGCGATCGCCCGGAGAACGCGCCGCCACATCCGCAGGACGTCAACGAGATCGCCGAGCAAGGCTAGCGGCGTAGCTCGAAGATCACCTCGCCGTCGACGATTTCGCCAGTCCGCCGAAAACCAAGCTTTTCGTGCACGCGCAGCGACGCGGCGTTGTCCTCGGTCGTGCTCGAGATGAAGTGATCGATGTGGTGTTCCCGCGCAGCCCACTCCATCAGCGCGGTCGCGGTCTCGGTCGCGTACCCCTGACGCTGATCCTCGCGGAAGACCGTCCAGCCAAGTTCCACCGCGTCGCGCGTTCCCGTGTCGTTCACCCCAGGTGGCCCGTGGAAGTTCACGTATCCCACCATCCGCGCGTCGGACCGGCGCACGATCGCGCGGAGCAGCCAGGGAGCGCGCGTCGGATCGCTGGCGAGCTGCTCTCGCCGAAACCGTATGAGCCCGATCGCATCGCCCGGAAACTCAGCGGGGACGCTATAGGGAGCAAGGCGAGCGATCGCGTCGCGATCATCGCGAGCGAACGCATCCAGGAGCGCCGGGCTCATGAGCACGAGGTCGAGTCGCTCCGTTGGGATGGTCGCGAAGCCCTCGCGCGGCGCTACGTGGCGCGTCGGCCGATCGTCCGATCGAGGAGCTCGTCCGAGAGACGCAGCGCTTTGCCCGAGCCGCCGTAACGTTCGATCGAAAGCTCCGCCATCACCGAGAGCGCGATCTCCGCGGGGGTGCGGCCGCCGAGGTCGAGACCGACCGGCGCATGAACCGCGCGAAGCCGTTCCTCAGAGATCCCTTCGGAGCGAAGCATCTGCGCGATAAGGATGGTCTTGCGCTTACTGCCGAGGAGTCCCACGTAGCGCGCCTCGGTCCTAACTGCCGCACGGAGGCAGTGCGCGTCGAGCTTGTGGCCTCGCGTGGCGACGATGATGAAGGTGTTCCACCCGATCGGCATGGTCTCGAGCGCCTTGACCATGTCCATGTTGATGACCTCGATCGGTCCGCGGCCGGGCGCCGCGCCCGCGAAGCGCTCACGGCTCGCGTATTCAGCTCGATCGTCGATCACGGTGATGTCGTAATCGAGCTGCGCCGCCAGGTTCGCGATCGCCAGACCGACGTGGCCGCCGCCCGCGACCACCAGACGGGGCTTGGCGAGCACCGGCTCGACCAGGAGCTCGGTCTCGTCGTCCAGCGCCACCGTGCGCGCGGTCCCCTGCCGTAGCGCATCCCGCGCCGCCTCGCGCGCTCGGGCATCGAGGGCGGCGTCGCCAAGGGTGCCGCCCCCCTTCGCATCGGTCTCCACGAAGAGCTTGCCGGCCGCGACGAGGTCCTTGCCCCGCTTGCGCATGAGCGTCGCGAGCGCGACCGGCCGCCCCCCGGCGGAGGCAGCGAGCACGTCGCCCAGAAGGTCCCGCCCAGCGAAGCGGAGGACCCGCTCGCCGGGCTCGATCGAGATCCACATCGTCCCGCCGCAGACGAGGCCGGTGTCCCAGGCGAGCTCCTCGGTGAGCTCGTACTCGCGGAGCGACGAGTCTCCTGTCTCGATGACGCGCTTGGCCTCGACGAAGGCGTCTCCCTCGACGCAGCCGCCACCCAGCGTTCCGACCAGGCGGCCGAGGTCGTCGACGAGCAGCTTCGCCCCGACGACCTGCGGCGTGCTCCCGGTTGTCCGGACGACCGTCGCGACCGCGAAGCGGCGGCCTTCCCGCTCGAGCTCGGCGATCCGCGCGTAGATCTCCCTCATCTACCTCAGTATCCGCTGACGGCGGCGGCGGTTCGCCGTCTTTCCGATCGCTTGGTCGTTCCGCGCCGCGGAACGCCGGCATCGTCACGTTCCGGCGGACCCTTACGCGCACCCCGACCGAGCGTCGGCCACTTTCGCAGACTGCTACATTTGGGCGCGCTTTCCGACCAGGAGCCAAGGGGGTGAACCTATGGGGGAAGCGGGGGGAACCACTCCTACCCGAAGCGACACGAAATCGTTTGCCGAGCGCGCGAAAGCGACCGTCACGCGACGTGACTTTCTCATCGGTGCAGGTGCCGGCGCAGCAACAGCAGGTGTAGTCCTCGGTGGTACGGCTGTCGCGACCAAGGCTTTCCAGCCGACCACCACGACTGCGTCAACGACTGGCACAGCGAATCTCTCAACCCTTCCCGCAACGATGCGCCGTGTCGAGCTGAACATCGACGGCGCGAAGCACACCGTCGTCGTCGACACACGCGAGAGCCTCTGGGAGACCATGAACTTCCAGCTCGGCCTCTCGAACGCGAACCTCGGCTGCGACCGCGCCCAGTGCGGCGCGTGCGCGGTCCTCGTCGATGGACGATCGATGAACAGCTGCACGATCCTGTCGGCGCGGCTCGGTCGCGGTCAGCAGATCAAGACCGTGGCGAGCCTCGCGACCGGACCGGGGGTCGCAGGACTCCACCCGATCCAGCGCGCGTACTGGCTCGAAGGTGGCTTCCAGTGCGGGATCTGCACGCGCGGCTTCATCATGTCGACCTTCGCGCTCCTCACGGCGAACCCGAAGCCGGACACGGCCCAGATCTCCGAGGCGCTCTCGGGGAACATCTGCCGGTGCGGCGAATACGCGAAAATCTTCAAGGCGGTCAACACCGCGGCGGCCGAGATGCGCGGCGAGAAGGTGACCTACCGTGCGACCCCGGTGGTCGTCGAGGTCCAAAAGGTCGCCACAACGTCACCGACGGCGGCCGCGGCGTCGAAGGACTTCGAGTTCGCGACCCCGCTCGATACGATCGAGCAGCTCGAGCCGTTCGCAACGGCCGTCAAGAAGACCGACGGCATCATCGATGTCTCGGGTAGCGAGCGTCAGATCACCGTCAAGTGGGACCCCGCGAAGCTCGATGAAGCCAAGGTCCGCGCGCTGCTCGCAGCCGCCGGACACGGCGTGAAGTAGGGAGGGAGAAAGGACATGGCTCGTATCGAAGCGATCCGTGTCGCCCAGGACGCCGAATACGCGGCAAGCCTGAGCGACGCCGATTGGCACCAGCTCTCTCTCGACCCTGACTGGCAGCAGCTCGTGGCCGAGCAATCCGAGATGGTCGCGGGAGTCATCGCGACACACGGGCACAAGCTTCCGAGCTTCTCCGCGGCGGCAAGTGCCCGCCCGACGCAGCCGGAAGCGCCGCGCACCGCATTCAAGATCGCCGGCACGGACGTCGCGCGTATGCAGGGCATCGGCATCGTCACGAATCTCGGCCAGTACACCGAGAACATGCGGATGCCGGGCATGCTCTTCATGCGGACGCTCCGCAGCCGTTACCCGCACGCGAAGATCACGAGCGTCGACATCAGCAAGGCACAGAAGCTCCCGGGCGTGAAGGCTGTCCTCCACCGCGGAAACCTCCCGGCGGAGTACGCCGATGTCTTCCTCGGCGCGGCCAATCCGACGCGCTTCCTTTTCAACGAGGAAGTCTTCGAGGTCGGCTCGCCGATCGCGGTCGTCGCGGCCGAGAGCGAGCACGTCGCCGACGAGGCGCTTCGCCAGATCGACGTCCAGTACCAGGTCCTGCCGGCGGCGCTCGACTTCCTCGAGGCGATGAAGGCGACGACGCCCAAGCAGTTCACCAGCAACCTCGACGGCACGACGATCGCCGTCACCCCGCCACTCGTGCGTGGCGATCCCACGAACACGCGCGCGGACGCGGTCGTCGACGTCATCGCGCACAAGCCGGTCGAGCAGCACGTCGCTCTGGAAGTGACGAACGGGCTGTTCTGGTGGGACAACGACAAGCTGAACGCGGTTTACACGAGCCAGTGGGCGCACGGTGTGCGCGCAAATCTCTCGACCGCGCTCAAGATCCCGCAGAACAAGGTCCGCGTAGTCCAGCCCGGTTACGTTGGATCGGGCTACGGCTACCGCAGCGGCATCGACCTCGCCGAGGTCCACGCCGCGATCCTGTCAAAGCTCACGGCCCGCCCGATCAAGATGAACTACACGCGCTACGAGGATTTCGTCACGCGGACGCACCGCAACGAGTTCCGCGACGAGATGAAGCTCGGCGTGAACAAGGACGGGACCCTCGCGTTCGGCCAGTTCAAGGTCATCGCGAACGTCGGCGCGCAACGCGCCGGCGCCGCGAACGGCGCGTGGTTCAACATGCAGAACCTCTACAAGATCCCGAACCTGAAGCTCGAAGCGATCGATGTCTTCACCAACAGCTTCAAGTCGGGGCCCTACCGGTGCGTGTCGCACCCGAACGGGACGTTCGCGCTCGAGATCACCATGGAGAAGGCGGCCTACGCGATCGGCATGGACCCCATCGCCTTCCGGCTGATGAACCTGAACGAGGTCGGGAACCCCGACACCAAGGCGCCCTTCTCGAACCCGGGCATCCGCGACTGCATCACCGCCGTCCGCGACCAGGTCGGCTGGGCCCAGAAGTGGCACGCGCCGAAGGCGAACCAGGTCCGTCCAGGCGTCTACCACGGCATCGGCATGGCGGCGCACGCCTGCAGCCACGGCGCCGGCGGCAACCCCGCATCGGGCCAGGTCGTCATCAACAGCGACGGCACGGTGCAGTGCATCTCCGCCAACAACGACATCGGCGACGGCCAGCGGACCGAGATGATGATGATCACGGCCGAGACGCTCGGCGTGCCGCTCACCTCGGTAACCATCACGCCATACGTCGACACCGATCTCACGACCGACGCCAGCGGCACGTTCGGAAGCCAGCAGACCAACACCGGCGGCCGCGGCCAGTTCGAGGCGGCGACGGACGCGCGCAAGCAGATCCTCGACTGGGGCGCCCGCAAGTTCAACGACGATGCGACGAAGGCCAGCCAGCCCGCGACCAACACCGCTGCCGACATGGATATGGTCGATGGCAAGGTCTTCAACAAGAACGCTGCGAACAAGACGCACACCCTCGCCGAGGTCATGGCGTTCAAGACCTCGGGCGCGATCGTCGGCCGGGCGGACTACGTCCAGGACCCGAAGTGGCAGCGGACCGCCTGGGCGGCGCACGCCGCCGAGGTCGAGGTCGACACGGTGCTCGGCTCGATCAAGATCACCAACTACGTCGCGGCTCACGACCTCGGTAAGGCGATCAACCCGTTCGCGGTGCAGCAGCAGATCGAGGGTGGCGTGGTCATGGCGACTGCGTCGGCCACGACCGAGGAGCTGCTCATCGACAAGGCGACGGGCCTACCGCTCAATCCGAACCTGCTCGACTACAAGCCGCTTTCCATCAAGGATGCGCCGCTCGCGAACGTGATCATCATCGAGAAGCCCAAGGAGTACGGCGTCTTCGGCGCGCATGGCATCGGCGAGCCGCCGATGGCTCTCCCCGCGCCGACGATCACGAACGCGGTCTACAACGCGGTCGGCGTCTGGGTCACGGACATGCCGCTGACGCGGGAGAAGCTTCTCGCCGCGCTCAAGGCCGGCTAGGAGGGAGGAAGAAGATGAGAGCTTTCGAGCTGTACGACGCCACGACGGTCGCGCAGGCCGTCGATCTTCTCAAGCAGAACTCCAGCCGGGCCACGAAGGTCGTCGGTGGAGGCAGCGACCTCATCGGCGGCATCCTGAAGGACTGGGTCCACGGAGCCGGCCTCCCGTTCCCGGACGTCATCGTCGACCTCACGACGATCAAGGACCTCTCGACGATCTCCGTCGATGGTGGCGGCGCCACGATCGGGGCCACCGCGACGCTCACCGACGTCATCGAGCACAAGGACATCGCATCGAAGTTCCCGCTCCTCACCGCCGCCGCGCTCACCGTCGCGTCACCGCTCATCCGTAACTTCGGGACCCTCGGCGGCAACGTCAACCAGCGGCCACGCTGCTGGTACTTCCGCGGCGAGGACTTCAACTGCTACAAGAAAGGTGGCGACTTCTGCTACGCCGTCACCGGTGACAACCGCTACCACGCGATCATCGGCGGCGAGCTTTGCTACATCGTGCACCCGTCCGACACCTCGACCGCGCTCCTGGCGCTGAACGCGAGCGCGAAGATCGCCGGAGTCAACGGTGACCGCACCGTCGCGTTCGACAAGTACTTCATCGGCCCGCGCGAGGACGTCCTCCGCGAGAACGTCCTTGGGAAGGGCGAGTTCATGACCCACGTCACCATCCCGAACCCGGCGGGCGGCACGAAGATGGCCTGGAACAAGCTCAAGGACCGCCAGGTGTACGACTTCGCACTCACCTCGGTCGCGGTCGCGTTCACGATGGACGGCAACAACTGGAAGGACGGCCGCATCGTTCTGGGCGGCGTCGCGCCGGTGCCGTACCGAGCCACGGTGATCGAGGACGCCCTCAAGGGCAAGGACATCAAGTCCAACATCAAGCAGGCAGCGGCGCAGATCCGCACCGTCGCGCGCCCGATGAGCCTCAACGCCTACAAGGTCGACCTTGCGGCGGGCCTCATCGAGCGGACCGTCATGGACGCGCTCGCAACCAACTAACAACGGGCTGGGACAAAGGCGAGGAGGCGGCGGCCGCAAGGTCGCCGTCTTCTTTATGTGGCAAGTCGCGATAGGGTTCTCCGGGAGTGGCCATCAGCGACGCCGATCGAAGAGCCGCGCTCGAGACGCTGCGGCAAGCGCAGTTCGTCTACGGCCTCAGCCGATACCCGAAGAAGCAGGTGCTCGACGATCCCGCCGACGTGAAGGCGCTGCGCCAACGGCTCGAGGCGATGCGTGACGCCGCGCGCCGGCTGAGTTCGTCCCAGCGCGACGCGCTCGACGTCCCGTGGGGCGATCTCGACGCGGTCGACTCCGGCACGGAGGCGGTCTGGAATGCCGCGAAGAAGGTGACTCCGAAGATCATCGCGAAGCTCGCGCCGCTGGTGAGCGACTCTCCTGAGGCGGCCTTCCTCATCAACCCGGTGAAGGGCGGCGCGAAGTCACAAGAGGACTTGGCCGAGCCGAAGCTGAAGCGTGCGCCCGAGCCGGCCAAGATCGAGCGGGGCTTGACCGGCAAAGAGCTCGCCGGTCTGGAGATGGCGATCCAAGAGCGAGCCACCGCGGACGAGGCCTTCTTCTCCTGGCTGCGCCGGGACCGTGAGCTGTCTGTCTCCGAGTGGCGAAAGCGCCGCGCGAGCGCAGAACGAGCGCGCAGGGCCGAGGACGCCTACATCGAGAAGCTGTTCAAAGCTCACTCTTCGAGATAATCCCCGCGCGCAGTCTGTCCTCTCTTAGATGATCTGCCTGCCGAGTTGTATATACTCTTCGGGTGGACGATCGGTCGGTCGTCTGGGACGCTGCGAACCGCAAGCACATCGACGAGGATCATCCGGAGCGAGGTATTTCATCCAGAGATGTCGACGAGGTTCTCCGCGATCCGGACCGGGTCGAGATCTATCTTCCCGACCGGCAGGCATACGAGGTGGTCGGACGGACTGCCGGACGCCGCTGGTTGGTCGTCATCTGGATTGACCAACCCGAAGGGCGCTACCCGATTCACGCGCGCGATGCATCCAAGCGGATCATCAGGAAGGTGACCACCAAATGAAGACCAGAGCGAGCCGAAAGCCATTCATCGATCCATTCGACAAGCTGAGCGACGCGGCGTTCGAACGTGAAGTGCTCGAGGCGCTGGAGCGCGGGACAACGAAGATCTCGCTGCGTGTCCCAAACGACCTGCTCGTGCGGACGAGAGACGCCGCTGGACGTCGCGGTGTTCCCTACCAATCGCTCATCAAGGTCCTCATCGACCAGGGCGTGCGCCGTCTCGAGCGCGCGCCAGTCTCCCCTGACCGACATCGTCAGCGCAGCAGCGTGCGGCGGGCGCGCTCGCGTACGTGAGGTCAGGTCAGGTCGGGCTGGTTCTCGAGAATCAACGGTGAGTAATTGATCACGTGACTCATCGCGGACAAGAACCACGGTTCTAGGCTG
>VBDQ01000115.1:3968-10085 GCA_005889075.1 Chloroflexota bacterium | reverse complement strand
GGGCGCGCCGGATCGGCCGCGAACCAGATCGCCTCGAACGCCTCATCGGAGAACGAGGCCGCGAGCTCGCGACCGTGCGCCATCTTCGCGGCGATCTGCACGCCTGCGCTCACGCGTCCAGCGCGATCCGCTGGGACGGGCTTGACCTGTCCGCGCGAGCGGAGGCGTTTCCACACATCCACCCGCGCGCGAACGTACGTCGCTCGTCAAGCGAGCTCAGCCGTTCATGCGATCGATGACCTCGCGCAGCCGCTGCGCGGTGACGCCGGATGCGGCCAGCGCCTTGGCGGCGGGTCCGACATCGGCAGCGATGGCGAGGAGGAGATGCTCTTCCCTGATTCGACCGCTCTGGCGGTCCATCGCGAACGACCATGCCCGGGCGATCGTCTCCCCAAGGCCGGTGCTTTCGCTCAGCACCGGCGCATTGGGGCCATCGCGCGCGGGCAGCGCGGCGAGCACGCTCTTCGCGAGCCCGTCGGGGTCGACATTCAGCTGGGTCAGCATGCGGCGGATCAAGATCGAGTCCTCCGCGATCAGCGCGAGAAGCAAATGAGCTGTCCCGACCTCGTCGTGGTTGAGCCGGCCTGCTTCCCAGTACGCCCGTGCGAACGCGCGGCTCGCATGGCCGTCGAGGCGGTCAACAGGCACGACCCGACCCATGGAGGCGACCCAGCCCGGCACCGTCATCGCAGAGGCTGGCGGCGGCTGCTGCTGCCCGAGGGTGGCGATGACCTGGTGCCGCACCTTCTCGAGCGACACGCCGAGCGACTCGAGCACTCCGCTCGCGATGCTCTCGCCTTCTCGCGCGAGGCCCAGGAGCAGGTGCTCGGTGCCGACGTGGCTGTGGCCGAGCTTGCGCGCCTCGTCGATCGCGAGCTCGACGATCTTCTTGGTGCGCGGGTGGAGCGTTATCTCGCTCGGCGAGGTCGTCGTGTCGCCGCGGCCAATCAAGAACTCCGCCGCCGTGCGTAGCTTCGAGAGCTCTACACCGAGCGAATCGAGCACGCGCGCGGCGACGCCCTCGCCCTCGCGGACCAGGCCGAGCAGGAGGTGCTCCGGCCCGATGTAGTCGTGGTGGAGGCGGATCGCCTCGTCCTGGGCGAGCGCGAGGACCCGCTTGGCGCGGTCGTTGAACCGGTCGAAGGGGCCCACGACCCGAGGTTACTGTGCCAGGGGTAGTCCCCGAGGCCGGATAGAGCCCGCCGCGAGCGCACATACACCGACCCCGATGGCGACCGCGGCGATCGTCGCCGTTGGCGCGATCGTCCCTCTCCAAAGTGTGCATGACGAGGAGAACGAGTCCGAGGATGATCGCGGGCAAGACCATGTCGAAGACTGCTGCCGGCCAGATCAGGGATCCGATGAGCGCGAGGCTTCGCAAGATTCCGTAGAGGATCACGCTCCCACCGGCCGCGACCGCTGCAACGAGCCCGATCCGGCCCGCCCTCACCGTGAGGGCGACGCCGCCGAAGATCGAACCGGCCAACACCAGGAGAACCCCGAAAGACCAGAGACCTATGTAAACCCGCCCATCGTGCGGTGGGGGAAGCGCGTCCCAGTAACCGCTCAGGAGGAGCGCTGCGAAGCCAAGCCCTAAGAAATACCAAGTGGCGCCACCTACCGCAGCGCTGCGCTCGAGACGGTTAGTCGAGAAGTCTCCGGTAGTCCCCAATGCCGTAGCGGAAGCTGTCCTTCGTGTTATCGAGCGCCGCGACGATGATGCGCATCGTCTTGCTGACGGCTTCCATCTTTGAGCCGACGGCCTTGTCCTTCTGGAGGATCGTGTTCAGGTCGTACGCCGCGGCCGACTTGAACATCATGCGGAACATCTCCATCTCTTCGTGGAGCGTCTCCGGACGGTTCTTCGCCTTCAAATACTCCGCCCAGATGTTGTCGACGCCCTTCGCCTCGTTCGTGTCGATCCAGGTGCGCTCACTCTTGTCATCGACGGCGCGGTAGTTGTTGTAGACGATCTCTTTCGTTCCTGAAGGTGTGCGGCCGACGAGGAGTCGCGCCATGAACTTGTCGATGGTGAGCCGTTCGACGATGACGTCCTCGTCGAAGTTCCGTTTGATGAGCATCACCGCGCTGATGCGCGCAGGCTCCATGGGGTTGGTGAAGACGCGCTCCTTGGGGAACACCGTGGTGATGTCGAGCATCGCGCGGGTGTTGTCGAATGCGAAGAATCGACCGATCGTCTCGCGCAGCTGCTGATTGTCCATCTTGTCGAACGGCGATCGCCGGCGGAGCTTGGCCTCGATCGCGTCGATGGTCGGCTTGTTCTCGATCATGAACTCGGGCGTGACGTCGGGGCAGTTCTCGAGGCGCGAACGGATCATGTCGAATGCCGCTTCCGGGAAGTTCTCGACGAGGTTCGAGCGCAGGTAGAAGACCTTCTCGCTCGTGTAGGCGTACGCCTCGGGATGCTCGACGTCGAGCTCGTTGGCCGCCGCGGTGATCTCCTTGTCGTCGAGACCTCGACCGATGACCGTCGCGTCGCTGCCGCGATGCTCCTCGAGCCAGCGATACGTCTGATAGCCGCGCGCGACTTCGTCGCCGCCGTCGAGGATCCGCGCCGGCGAGAGGAGCTTGCCGTCCTTGCTGCGGTAGGCGTAGCGCACGTACACCCAGTCGTCGGAGTGGAAACGCGTGTTCGGGAACTCCATGAGCCCGTACGTCGAGGTGGACTTGCCCGTCCCTGTCGGCGCGATGTAGAGGACGCCCTTGCCGTCCTTCGTGACCACCGCGCCGTGGATCGAGTGGATGCCGTAGTCGACCGCGAGCTTGCGGCCGACCGCACCGAGGACCCATGACTTGAGCTGCCCGTAGTAGCTCGTGTTGAAGAAGACGACCGTGTCGTTCTGCCGCGAGTAATAGGCGGCCTCGGCCTCGGTCGGCACCCGACCGAGCGCGACGACGAGCACGTCGGGCGTCTCCGCCGGCTTCTTGCCGGTGAGGCGTGCCCACTCCTCGAGCGAATACCAGTTGTCCTTCCAGTAGCCGATGAGGTGCTGGCTGTTGGTGATCGCGCGCACGCGCAGGCCGTGGATGACGACGTCGTGCGAGTGCGTCTTTTGCCCGGACGTTGCGATCTGCTCGTACGCGCTCGCAAGGAGGCGCTTCAAGAGACCGGGCTTGCCATCGACGGTCTTGTCGAAGACCGCGGTCCGGCCCTTCGTCCGTGTGATCGTGTTCGATGCGCCGATCGGGGTTCCCGGCCACTCCGGCGCGATCGGATCAGGCGCCGTCGGGAACGTGTAGAGGTCTTTCTTCTCGGCGATCGCCAAGTGCCACACCCCCTGGGAATCGTTCGGATAGTAGGTGCGCGACCCGTTTCCGTGCCGTGGGAAGCCATCGAGCACGCCCCGTACCAGGAGGTCGGGAGCGGTCCGAGGCCGTCCCTATCCTTGGCCCATGGCCGAAACGCGCGGCGCGACCGTCGAGTTCCGCTCGGTCACGAAGCGTTACGGCGATACGGTCGCCGTCGATGGCCTGAGCTTCGCGGTCCCGGCAGGGCGGATCTGCGTTCTCGTGGGACCGTCCGGGTGCGGCAAGACGACGTCGCTGCGGATGGTGAACCGGCTCATCGAGCCGACGTCCGGCGAGATCCTCATCGACGGCGAGAACGTGCTGCAGGGCGATCCCACCGAGCTCCGGCGCCGGATCGGCTACGTCATCCAGCAGACCGGGCTCTTCCCGCACCAAACCGTTGCGGACAACATCGCGACCGTTCCGCGCCTTCTTGGCTGGCCGAAGGAGCGCATCGGCGCGCGTGTCGACGAGCTCCTCACGCTCATCGGCCTAGACGTGCGCATGCTCCGCCGCTACCCAGCGCAGCTCTCGGGTGGCGAGCGGCAGCGCGTCGGCGTCGCGCGTGCGATGGCCGCGCGGCCGCCGGTGATGTTGATGGACGAGCCGTTCGCCGCGGTCGACCCGATCGTGCGCGAGCGTCTTCAGAATGAGTTCCTGCGACTGCAGCGTGACCAGGGGATCACCGTCATCTTCGTCACCCACGACATCGACGAAGCCATCAAGCTCGGTGACCGCGTGGCGATCATGCGCGCCGGCAAGCTCGTGCAGTACGCACCGCCGGGAGAGCTTCTCGCGCATCCAGCGGACGACTTCGTCGCGCGATTCGTGGGGAGCGACCGGGGCCTAAAGCGCCTGTCGCTCTTGACCGTCGGTGGCGCCGACATCGATCCGAATTTCGATCGGAGCCGGCTCGACGGCGCTCCGGTGCTCTCGCCCTCGATGACGCTCCGCGACGCGCTCGCGGCGATGCTCGCCTCCGAATCGCAGACCGGCAAGGTGATGGACGGGGACCGCTACCTCGGCGCGCTCACCCTCGCGAAGATCGGCGCGATGCTCCGCGTGGAGACGCCAGCGTGACGCCGGGCGAGCCGCTCGTCCGCTGGGACTGGGTCGCGAACCACACCGGCGAGATCGGCCTGCGCATCGGCGAGCATCTCGAGCTCACGATCATCGCGGTCGTCCTCGGGCTCGCGATCGCGTTCGCGCTTGCGTTCGCCGGGCTGCGCCTGCCGCACCTGTATCCGCCGATCACCGCATTTGCAGGGATCCTCTACACGATCCCGAGCCTCGCGCTCTTCGCTTTCCTCGTGCCGTACACCGGCCTTTCGCTCCTGACCGCGGAGATCGGACTGGTTTCCTACACCCTGCTCATCCTCGTCCGCAACATCGTCAGTGGCATCCGTTCCGTTCCGAGCGAAGTCCGCGACGCCGCGCTTGGAATGGGCTACACGCCGCGCGCGATCCTCTGGCGTATCGAGCTGCCGCTCGCGCTCGGCGTGATCTTCGCGGGGATCCGCGTCGCGACGATCACGACCATCGGCCTCGTCACCGTCACCGCGCTCATCGGACAGGGCGGCCTCGGGTACCTGATCCTGCTCGGGATCCAGCAGTTCTTCAGCACGCCGCTTATCGTCGGCGCGACGCTTTCCGTCGCGCTCGCGGTCGCGGCGGACGGCGCGCTGGTGCTCGTGCAGCGCTCGCTCATGCCCTGGACGCGCGTCCGATGACGCTCCTTGGCGACGTCGCCGGCTGGTTCGCCGATCCCGCGCATTGGCAGGGCACGCACGGCATTCCGACGCGGATCGTCGAGCACCTCGAGCTCTCGGGCCTCGCCGTCGCCGTCGCGATCGTCCTCTCCGTGCCGCTCGCGCTTTACCTCGGCCACGTCGGACGCGGCGGGTTCGTGGCGATCAACGTCGCCAACATCGGCCGTGCGCTGCCGTCGCTCGCGCTGCTCGCCTTCGCCCTGCCGATCGCCATCGCGCTCGGGCTCGGCCTCGGCTTCTGGCCGACGCTCTTCGCGCTCGTGCCGCTCGCGATCCCGCCGATCCTCACCAGCACCTTTGTCGCGGTGCGCGAGGTCGACCGCGACGTCGTCGACGCGGCACGCGGCATGGGCCTTCGGGAGTCGCAGATCCTTCGCGCGATCGAGATCCCGCTCGGCCTGCCGCTGATCCTCGACGGCATGCGCACCGCGTCGGTGAACGTCGTCGCGACCGCGACGCTGGGTGCCATCGTCGCCGGCGGCGCGCTCGGCCGCTTCATCGTCGACGGCCTCGCCCTTCAGGATTACCCGCAGCTCGTCGCCGGCGCGCTTCTCGTCGCGCTGCTCGCGGTGGCCACGGAAGTGTCATTTGCGGCATTCGCGCGGGCGACCGCCCCCGCTGGAATGACCGCCAACCCGTGAACGTTCGGGGTGTGTCTGGCGCGCAGCCGGTCATACTTCGCGGAGGGCCGAAAGACTAAGCTCTGCGGCCCGGGGAGGAATCCATGAAGCGCGGACGGACGATCTTTGCTGCCGTGTTCGCGGCCCTCGTGGTCGCGACCGCCTGCGGCGGGGCCGGGACCCAAGGGACGGCGAACCGGCCGGACGTGATCATCGGGTCGACGAACTTCTACGAGCAGCTCACCCTGGGCGAGCTCTACGCCCAGATCCTCGAGGCGAACGGTTACAAGGTCACGCGCAAGTTCAACCTCGGCAATCGCGAGATCGTCCAGCCCGCGATCGAGTCGGGCCAGATCGACATTGACGCCGAGTACCTGGCGACGCTCCTCGCGTTCGTCGACAAGAACGGCACGATCGCC
>VBDQ01000115.1:0-3960 GCA_005889075.1 Chloroflexota bacterium | reverse complement strand
ACGGACCAGAACGGTTTCGTGATCACGAAGGCGACGGCCGACGCGAAGAACATCAAGGCGATCAGCGACCTACAGCCCTACGCCGGTAACTACGTCCTCGGCGGGCCGCCGGAGTGCCCGCAGCGTCCGTTCTGCCAACTGGGGCTCAAGACTGTCTACGGGCTCGAGTTCAAGGACTTCAAGCCGCTCGACGCCGGCGGTCCGCTCACCGTCGCCGCCCTCGAGGGCAAGCAGATCGATGTCGGGCTGCTCTTCACGAGCGATCCGAGCATCGTCGCGAAGAATTTCGTGCTGCTCGATGACAACAAGCATCTGCAGCTCGCGGACAACATCGCACCGGTCGTCCGTAACGCGCTCCTGCAGAAGGACGACGGCACGCTCAAGCGGCTGCTCAACTCGATCAGCGCGAAGCTCACCCAGGGCGAGCTGAACGACATGAACAAGCAGGTGGCCGTCGACAAGAAGGACAACAAGGACGTGGCGGCCGCGTGGCTCAAGAAGCAAGGCCTCATCAAGTAACCGGGCGGCACTGGCTGAACCTCGGCGGCGCGCTCCACTACGCGGACCTTGCGTGACCGAGCGATTCGACTTCGTGGTCATTGGCGCGGGGGCCTCGGGGGAGGCCGCCGCGAACTACGCGCGAGCACGCGGCGCAAGTGTCGCGCTCGTCGAGCGTGACCTCTTCGGCGGGACGTGCGCGTTCTGGGGCTGCATGCCATCGAAGACCTTGCTGCATGCGGCCGAGGTGCGAAAGCACGGCGGCGACTATCCGTGGGAGAAGGCGTCGGCGCGCCGCGACTACATGATCGTGCGCGAGGGTCGCGACTATCCCGACGATTCGGGGCACATCAAGGGCTACCAATCCGTTGGCATCGTGCCGATCCGCGGCACGGCGAAGCTCACCGGTCCGCGGCAGCTGCGCGTCCAGACCAAAGAGGGCGTGCGCGAGCTCGAGGCAGGTGACCTCGTGATCGCGGTGGGCTCACTCGGAAAGGTACCGAAGCTCGACGGCTTGGCCGAGGCCGGGTACTGGACGAACAAGGAAGGCACGAGCCTGCGCGAGCTGCCCAAGAGCATCGCGATCCTTGGCGCCGGACCATCGGGCACCGAGCTCGCGCAGGTCTATGCGCGCTTCGGCGTCCGCACCACGCTGGTCAGCCCGCGCCAGGTGAATCCGACCGATCATCCGAAAAGCTCAGCGCTGCTCACCAAAGTGCTCCGTGCCGATGGCGTCGACGTGCGCGAGAACGCGCGCGCGCAGCGGGTCCGTCCGCGCGCGGGCAAGGACGGCGCGCACGTGATCGAGCTCGCCGACGGCTCTCGCGTCGAGGCGGCCGTGATCCAGCTCAACGTCGGTCGGACGGCAGCGCCTGCGCTTGGAGCCCTTGGCCTCGAGACCGCCGGCGTGCGCTACGACGGCGGCGACGTGCTCGTGGTCGATGACCGGCTACGCGCCGCCGAGCACGTCTATGGGATCGGCGACTGCATCGGACATGAGCTCTCGACGCACCTCGGCCACTACGAAGGCGAGACCGCGGTGAAGGTCGCTCTCGGCGACGACGTTCGCGCCGACTTCAGCGCTGTCCCGCGCGCCGTCTACACGGATCCCGAGACCGCGGCGGTCGGTCCTCTCGCCGATCAGGCCAAGGAGCGCGGCATCGACGCGTACGAGGAGAGCTCCGATCTCGCGACGAGCGCGAAGGGGTACGTGAGCGAGTCGGAGGGGCACGTATCGATCGTCGTGGACCGCAAGAGCAAGACCGTGGTTGGCGCGTTCATCGCCGGGCCAAGCGCATCGGAAGCGATCCATGACGCGGTCCTCGCGATCAAGCTGCGCGTCCCGCTGGAGACGCTCGCGCAGACGATCCACGCCTTTCCGACGGTGAGCCGGGTCCTCGGCGGCCTCTACGCGAAGGCGGCACTCGCATGTCGCTGACCGGAGTGGAGGAGGACTACCTCACGCTCTTGGATTGGCGCCGTCGCGTCGCGACCCTGTACGCCGGCGTGCGTGGCGCGCTGGTCACCGAGCCGCTGGCCGCGCACGCGCTGTGGCGCGCCGGCCGCGACGAGCTTTTCGGCAAACATCCGCAGTCGGCGCTGCCCGAGGAGGCTCGCGTGAGCTTTCGCGGCCTCCGCTATTTCGCCTACGACAAGCGGTACGCACTGTCGGCCCCGGTGCGCCCGCTCCCGCACGAGCGCTTCGACGTGCCCACGAGCACCGAAGGCGTGATCCCGTTCGTTCGGTTCGGCGCCGTCGATCTCGAGTTCGGCTCGCTCGAGGTGTTCTGGCTCGACGCATACGGCGGTGGCGTGTTCATCCCGTTCCGGGATGCGACCTCGGGCACCACGACCTACGGCGGTGGGCGCTATCTGCTCGATACGGCGAAGGGCGCTGACCTCGGTTCGATCGGCGATCGGCTGGTGCTCGACTTCAATTTCTCGTACCACCCATCGTGCGTCTACGACCCGAAGTGGATCTGCCCGCTCGCGCCGCTCTCGAATAGGCTTGCGGTCGCGATCGAGGCGGGGGAGAGGATCTCATGAACAACCGCGAGCGCTGGACGCTGACCGCGGCGGTGCTCGGATCGGCGATCGTCTTCGTCGACTCGACCGTCGTGAACGTGGCGCTGCCGCGCATCGGTCGCGAGCTGCCGACGACGCTCTTCGGCGTCCTCGAGGGCCAGTCCTACGTGTACAACGGCTACCTCCTCACGCTCTCCGCGCTTCTGATCCTGGCGGGCGCGCTCTCGGACTTCTACGGACGCAGGCGCATGTTCCTCGTCGGTCTCGTGGGATTCGGCGCGACGAGCGTGCTCTGCGGCGCGTCGCCGAACATGGAGTTCCTCGTCGCCTCGCGGGTGCTCCAGGGCGCGGCCGGCGCGCTGCTCGTGCCGGGCTCGCTCGCGATCCTTACGGCGACGTTCACCGGCGAGGCGCAGGGCCGTGCGTTCGGCGTCTGGGCCGCGGCCTCTGCGGCGACGACGATCCTCGGCCCCTTCGTCGGCGGCATCCTCGTCGACACGCTTTCGTGGCGCGCCGCGTTCCTCATCAATGTGCCGCTCGTCGCGATCGCTGTCTGGGCGACGATTCAGCACGTCGCCGAGACGCGCAACGAGAGCGCGTCCGGACACTTCGACTGGGGCGGCGCCGGCGTCGTCGCGATCGCCGTCGGTGGCCTGAGCTTCGGCGCGATCTACGGCCAGCAGCGTGACTGGAAGGATCCGCTGGCGTACGTGGCCCTCGTCGCGGGCGTCGTCGCGACGATCGCGTTCCCGTTCCTCATGGCGCGCTCGCGCGATCCGCTCGTCCCGCTCGACCTGTTCCGCTCGCGCAACTTCAGCGTGACGAACGTCTCCACGTTCCTTATCTATGGCGCGCTCTACGTGTCCTTTTATTACCTCGCGCTGTTCCTGCAGGGCGTGCTCGGTTACTCGGCGGCCGCGGCCGGGCTCGCGGGCATTCCCGGCGGGCTCCTGCTTGCGATCTTCTCGACCCGTTTCGGTGCGCTCGCCGCCCGCTACGGCCCGCGTGTCTTCATGAGCGTCGGGCCGGCGATCATGGCGCTTGGCGTCCTCTGGTTCTCGCGCGTCCCCTCGACCAGCCGCGCGTGGCTCTTCGCGCCCGGAGATCCCTCGACGTGGGGGCCGCCGAGCGACTACCTCGTCGACTTCCTGCCGGGTCAGATCATCTTCGGCGTCGGCCTCGCGATGATGGTCGCGCCGCTCACGACCGCGCTCATGACCAGCGTGCCCGTCCGCAACTCCGGGGTCGCGTCGGCGATCAACAACGCGATATCGCGTGTCGGGCCGCAGCTCGCGGGCGCGGCGATCTTCGTGGCGATCACCGCGACCTTCTATGCGGGCATGGCCGCGCGACTACCGGGCACGGATACCGCCGACGCCGCGTTCCGGCACGACTACGCGCCGCTGAACGTGCCGCGCACCCAGGATCCGAAGGCCG
>VBDQ01000084.1 GCA_005889075.1 Chloroflexota bacterium | reverse complement strand
TCACCTCTTCGATGACGTCATACGCGAAGCCGCGCGCGGCAAGGTACGCGTGTATCTTCCGCTTTCGCTCGGCCGGTTCGAGCGTCTCCCAGCGCGCGCTCGGACGGGCGATGGCCCGCCGGGCGCGATCGGCTTCGCTCTCGGCCGGACCTTCGCCCAAAGCGATATCGATCGTCTCGCGGGCGACGCCCTTGCTGGTGAGCTCGCTGACCAGCGCGCGGTCGCCTTTCGGACGGAAGCGCGAGCGCTGTTCGATCCAGTACTTGGCGAAGTCCAGGTCGTCGACGTAGCGCTGCGCGCGCAGCTTGTCGATGGCGCCGTCGATCGCGTCGTCGTCGTACCGCTTGCCTCGCAGATGGCGCCGGATCTCGGTGACGCTGCGCGGCCGGGCCGCGAGGTACTGGACGGCAGCCTCGTACGGGCTGCCGAGCGGCCTCGATCTCGAGCTAGCTCTCCTCACCGTTCGGGCTCTCCGCGCCCACGTTGAGGCTTCGGTCGCGCACCTTCGCTTCGATCTGCGCGGCGACGTCCTCGTGCTCGCGGAGGAACTGCTTGGCGTTCTCGCGGCCCTGTCCGATGCGCTGTTTGCCGTAGTTGATCCACGCACCGGACTTGTCGAGGATCGCGGTCGCGAGCCCCATGTCGAGAAGTCCGCCCTCGCGCGAGATGCCCTCGTTCGCGAGGATCTCGATCTCGGCGATGCGGAACGGCGGCGCGACCTTGTTCTTCACGACCTTGACCTTCACCCGGCGGCCGATCACCACGTCGCCCTGCTTGATCGGCTCGATCGGCCGGATGTCGATGCGCACGGAGGCGTAGAACTTCAGCGCCCTGCCACCAGAAGTAGTTTCGGGATTCCCGAACATGACTCCGATCTTCTCGCGCAGCTGGTTGATGAAGATGACCGTGGTCTTGGTCTTGGAGATCGACCCGGTGAGCTTGCGGAGGGCCTGGCTCATGAGCCGGGCCTGGAGCCCGACGAAGCTGTCCCCCATCTCGCCTTCGATCTCTTCGCGCGGCACGAGCGCCGCGACCGAGTCGATGACGACGATGTCGACCGCGCCCGAGCGCACGAGGGTATCGGCGATCTCGAGCGCCTGTTGGCCGTTGTCCGGCTGCGAGATGAGCAGGTCGTCGGTGTTGACGCCGCAGGTCCGCGCCCACGTCGCGTCGAGCGCGTGCTCCGCGTCGATGAAGGCAGCCGTGCCGCCGGCGCGCTGAGCGGACGCGACCGCGTGGAGCGCGAGCGTGGTCTTGCCCGAGGCCTCCGGCCCGAAGATCTCGACGACCCGACCGCGCGGGAACCCCCCAACGCCGAGCGCCATGTCGACCGCGAGCGAGCCAGTCGAGATGCTGTCGACCTTCTCATCGGCGCTGGCGCCGAGCTTCATGATCGAGCCCTTCCCGAACTGCTTCTCGATCTGCTGGATCGCCTGCTCGATCGCTCGCGACTTTTCCGTCACTGCCACTTCATGCTCCTCACGCTCCCAAAAAGAGCGGCGCCGGCTTGCGTCACACCGGCGCCGCCCCGCTCCCCTCCGTTTTCCGGAGTGTTGCTATTACCAGTTCTCTTTTTCTTTGCGCTTTGGCTTCACGAGCTCGAAGGTCATGGGCTGGACCGGCTGCACCACGCTCCTCTTCTTGAGCTCTTTCTCGAGCTGGTCCTTGGACTTCTTCTTTTTGTTCTTGTCCTTGGCCTCGCCTCGACCCGTCGGCATCGGTCCCTCCCGTTAGCCCCGCCGGAAGCTCGCGGGGTCGATCGAGCATAGCGCGGGTCGGACGGCGCTTCGCGCCGATCTTTCAAACGCGCCGCTCGCCCCCTCGCTGCCGCTCGGGAGCTCCGCGTAGCGTCTCCGGTGCACACTTTCGCGCATGCCTGCTCGTAAACCCATCCGCTCCGCGCGCGTCACCACGCGGACCGGTGATCGAGGCGACACCTCGCTCTTCAGCGCGGACCGCGTGCGCAAGAGCGATCCACGTATCGAGGCCTTGGGTGACCTCGACGAGGCGCAGGCGGTGATCGGCGTCGCCCGCTCGCTGGCGCCTCGTTCGGCGCTCGGCCGCGAGCTGTTCGACCTCCAGCACGGTCTCTATCTGGCGATGGCCGAGGTCGCGACGCCCCGATCCAATCGGTCGCGGCTCAAGGAGCGCCTTGACGGGGCTTCCGTCGCGACGCTCGAGGCGACCCTCGACACGCTGAAGAAGCGCACGCCGATCGCCGGCCGCTTCGTCGTCCCCGGTGAGAACCGCTTTGCGGCGACGCTGGATCACGCCAGGACGGTCGTCCGGCGGGCCGAGCGGAAGGTCGTGGAATGCGTCGACGAAGGCTACCTCGACGGCGAGGACCTTTTGCCCTGGCTGAATCGCCTCTCCGACGCCCTCTTCGTCCTCGCACGGAGCGCTGAGCGAACCGCCCCGACTCGGAAGATCGCCAAGCGGGATACGCGACGAAGGTCGTGACCGAGCCAAGTGCTTGGCTCGACCACCCGCCCTGGGGCATGTCCGACCACGTCGTCGCGCGCCTCGAGCGGATGGCGCGCGAAATCGCGGACGAGTGGGGTTTCGTCTTGGGCCCGCGGATCAGGGCGGGTCGCTACTCGTACGTGGCCCCGGCGGGCCAAGGCGCGATCCTCAAGATCATCCCGGTAGAGGACGACGACGCGGACCGCATCGCCGACGCGCTCGCCCTCTGGGATGGCAACGGCGCGGTCCGGCTGCTGCGTCACGACCCAGCGCGCCGCGCGCTGCTACTCGAGAGGGTCGTCCCCGGCACGGAAGCCTCAGCGATCGGAGAGGAGGCCGCGACCGCGGTGGCGATCGACGTGGGGCGCAAGATCTGGCGCGCCCCGGCAGCGTCACACGGGTTCCGATCGATCCATGACTGGGTGCGCCGTTGGATGCCCGCTGATAGCGCGCACCCACTGGTCGCGCACGCTCGCCGGGCCTACGAGAGCATGCGACCTCGACTCGCCTGCGTCGTCCACACCGACTTTCATCACCATAACCTGCTGCAACGCGGCGACGGCTGGGTGGTCATCGACCCAAAGCCCTTCCTCGGCGAGCCTGAATTCGACATCCCGCCGTTTCTCGCGAATCCCCTCGGCACGGCGGCAAGCAGCGAGCGGACCGAGCGGCGCATCCGCGCGTTCGCGGACGCGGGTCTGGACGGCGATCGCATCCGTCAGTGGGCGATCATTCGCGGGGTCCTCGATGGGCTTCCAGCGCATCCAGGCGAGCCGGAGTCGGATCGACTCCGCATCGCGCGCGAGCTGCTCTAAGAGGTCAGCGAAGCCAGGGCGGCGGTTCCCAGCGGTCGGGTAGGACCGTGACCTTGACGGGCATCTCCGCGGCCGTCTCCGACGCCGATTGGATCTGGTTGATGAGCATCGGCCCGTACGGACAGAACGGCGTCGTCAGCACCATCTTGATCTCCGCCTCTTCGGGGGTGAAGTTCACCTCGCGGATGAGATCGAGGTCGATGACCGAGAGGCCGATCTCTGGATCGAGCACCGCCTGCAGCGCGTTGAGGATCTTCTCCTGCTTCTCCGCCTCCGCGACCACGGGCGTCTTGTCTTCTGCCATCTATTGCTCTCCTTAGCGCCGTAGCCACGACGCGAGACTGAATGCGGCCGTGAGGAGCAGGCTCAAGACGATCGACGTGCCGATGGGGAGGTAGACCGTCCAGTTTCCGCCGCCGAACGAAACGTCGCCGGGCAGCCGGCCGAACAGCGGCACCCGATCGGCGACGACGAGCGCCAGGCCGGCGGCGGCGAAGAGGATCCCGACGACCAGTAACACGCGACCGAGCTGAGCGATCTCCATACGCATCAATTGTCTCACTTGACCCTCAGCCCAATGTGACCAAGAGGATCCGGTCATCGTCGGAGGTCGGCGACCCCCGGCCGTCACGATTCGACGTCAGAACGAGCAGCTCTCCCGAGCCGATCTCGAACACATCGCGGAGCCGACCGTACTGGTTCGCGAGCAGCTTCTCCTGGAACGCGACGGTCTTCCCGTCTGTCGCGAAAACGATGCGGTGCAGATGGGCGCCGCGAAGCGTCGCGAAGACGAACGATCCGCGCAGGGGTCCCGGACGCGTGAGGAACGTCGCGCCGCTCGGCGCCCAGGTCTCGACCGGTCCGCTCTCGAGCAGCGGGTCGCGGTACCGGGAGTCGTTCGCGAGCCCGCGAACGTTCGGCCATCCGTAGTTTCCTCCCGCGACGACGAGGTTCACCTCGTCACGGCAGCAGTCCGGAAAGAGATTTGACGGGCCATGCTCGGTCACGTAGAGCGCGCCGCTATCGGGCTGCCACGCGAGACCCTCGACGTTGCGGTGGCCTAACGACCAGATCGGCGATCCCGGCAACGGATTGTCGCCGGGGATCGAGCCATCTTTGTTGATGCGGAGGGTCTTGCCGCCGAGCGAGCCGGTGTTCTGGGCGTTCGACCCGTTCTCCGCATCGCCGGTGGTGACATAGAGCTTGCCGTCCGGGCCAAACCGAAGCCGCCCACCGTCGTGGGAGTCGTTGCCGGGAATACCGTCGAGGAGCACGGTCTCTTCAACGCCGCGGCCACCCTGATCGCGCATGCGCACGACCTTGTTGCGCGTGCCGCCGCTGAAGGCATAGCTGTAGTAGAGGTAGACCAGACCGTTCTGCGCGAAGCTCGGATCGAGCGCGATCCCGAGAAGGCCCTTCTCGGTGCCCAAGCGCTGCGTGACGGGGAGGGTCGCCCAGGCCTCTGCGCGCAGGCCGCCACCCTGGCCGAGCTGGATGACCCGTACTCGTCCTGGCCGTTCCGTCACGAATAGCCGGCCATCGGACGCTAGATCCATGGCCCACGGCGCCGTGAGCCCCGTGGCGATCGCTTGGACGTTCTCGACGACGGCCGGGCCAAGGCGCGGGCTTGGCGTCGGAGTCGCGTTCGCGCTCGCCGGAGGGGCGGCGGTCGGGATCGGGATCGTCGTCGTGCGCGGCGACGTCCCCGCGGGCGCGAATGCACACGATGCGATGGCGAAAGCGGAGAGGAGTGCTGCGAGACGCCTCACACGCGCGTAGCGCGCCACTCCGCGAGCTCGGCGGCGGGCATCGGCGGTCCGATGAAGTACCCCTGCGCGTTTGCGAAGCCGAGCTCGGAAAGTCGCGCCCAGATCGTCTGATCCTCGACACCCACCGCCGTCGCCTCGAGCCCGCGCTCGCGCGCCGCGTTGACGACCGCCCGGACGTACTCGAGCGCGCGGCGGTCGCGCCCCATCTTCGTGACCAAGCCGCGTCCGACCTTCACGATGTCGGCGGGCAGCGACTCGAGCACCTGCGCGTCCTCATCGGTCGCGTCGTCGATCGCGACGCGGATGCGCTTGTCCCGCATCAGCTCGAGCGTCGCGATCGGCGGGTTCGGGTCGCGGGCGAGAGCCCGTGCGGACGTTTCCATGATCAGGTTCTCAGGACCGCCGGCGGCCTTCAGCGTCAATTCCATGAACCGGCGGAAGTGCGGATCGTGGAGATTCTCGACCGAAAGGTTCACCGCAACCGTGAGGACTGCCGCGTCTCGGCGCCAAACGTTCGCCTGCAGCATCGCCTCCCGGAGCACCCAAAACGTGAGCCGCCGGATGAGCCCGGTCGCTTCGGCCTCGGGGATGAACTCCATCGGTGAGACGATCCCCCGCTCTGGATGCTTCCAGCGCACGAGCGCCTCGACCGCGACGAGCTGCCGCGCCGGCACGCTCACGATCGGCTGGTAGTGGAGAAGAAGCTCGTTTTCGGTTATCGCTCGTTCGAGACCGAACGACCTCACGGCTCTCCGTCCCAGAGCGTCGCGCTCTTTGGCGGAACGAGGCCGAGGTGGCTATAGGCACGCTCCGTCGCGACGCGGCCGCGCTGGGTCCGCTTCAGGTACCCCTCTTGGAGGAGGAAGGGCTCGTAGACGTCCTCGATCGTTTCGGCCTCCTCGCTCACCGCCGCGGCGAGCGTCTCCAGGCCGACGGGGCCCCCGCCGAACTTCTCGGCGATCGCGCGGAGCAGGCGACGGTCTTCCTCATCGAGGCCTTCGTCGTCGACCTCGAGCGCGGCGAGCGCTTCGCGCGCGACGGCCAGGGTGATCACGCCGTCGTGTCGGACCTGCGCGTAATCGCGGACCCGCTTCAGCCAACGATTGGCGATCCGCGGAGTTCCGCGCGCGCGCCGTGCGATCTCGTGCGCGGCCGCCGGGTCGGTCTCCACCTTCATGATCCCCGCGGCGCGCCGCACGACCCGTTCGAGAGCGTCTGACTTGAGGAGGTCCAGGCGATACCTCGCGCCGAAGCGGTCCCGCAGCGGCGCCGACAGGCGGCCGATCCGGGTCGTCGCCCCGACGAGCGTGAATTTCGGCAGCGGGAGGCGCAGCGTCCGCGCACCGGGTCCTTTTCCGAGAACGATGTCGAGATGAAAGTCCTCCATCGCGGGGTACAGGACTTCCTCGACCACCCGCGGCAATCGGTGTATCTCGTCGATGAACAGGACCGCCCCGTCCTCCAGATTCGTGAGGATCGCGGCCAGGTCGGCCGCGCGCTCGATCGCCGGGCCGCTCGTGACGCGGATCGGCACGTCGAGCTCGTGCGCGATGACGTACGCGAGCGAGGTCTTCCCCACTCCGGGAGGTCCGTAGAGCGCGACGTGCTCGAGTGGATCGCCGCGGGCCTTCGCGGCCTCGATGACCACGCGCAGCTGCTCTTTGACCTTGTCCTGGTTGATGTATTCGTCATCCGAGAGGCGCTGTGGTCGGAGCGACGCTTCGAGAGATCGCTCTTCTCCGGGCAGCGCGTTCGGCGCAGCTTCGCGTGGGCGGCGTTCGGTCTTCACGATCCCGCGTAGATCATCGCGGCCAGGCCGCAACGATGGCGCGCACGCGTGCTAAGCCCTCTGACAGCGGAACGAGCTCGAGGTCCGCGCTGCTCCGGCCCTTGATCTCGACCTTGCCCTCCTTGAGGTTCCGCTTGCTCACGGTCATGCGAAGCGGGATACCGATGAGGTCGGCATCGGCGAACTTCACTCCCGCGCTCTCGTCGCGGTCGTCGTAGAGCACTTCGAGGCCAGTGGTTTCGAGCTCGGCGACGACCTTCTCCGCCGTCGTGCGGACCTCCGGCTCGGTCACTGGGAGCGCGATCAGGTGGACGTCGAAGGGTGCCACCGACGGCGGCCAGAGGATCCCTCTGTCGTCGTGATGGGTCTCGATGATCGTTTGCACCGCGCGCCCGATCCCGATGCCGTAGCTCCCGCCGACGAAGGGCTTTCGCGTACCGTCCTCGGCCTCGAAGGTCGCGTTCATCTTCTTCGCGTAGTAGGTCCCGTAGGCGAAGATGTTCCCGACCTCGATGCCGCGCTTGATCTCGAGCTTTCCGCCGCAGCGCGGGCACGCGTCGCCCTCGCGCACGTCGTGCACGTCGACGCGCTCGCCCGAAAAGTCGCGGCCGGGCACGACGTCCCTCAGATGCGTGTCCTTCTTGTTCGCTCCGGCCACGTAAGGGCGCGTCTCGACCGAAACGTCCACCAAGACGCGCGCGTTGCGGAGGCCGATCGGGCCCACGAAACCCGCGACTCCGCCTACCGTCGCGAAATCGGCGTCGTTCGCGAACTCCAGGTTCGCGACGTCGAGAAGCTTGCGCAGCTTCGGCTCGTTCGCCGCGCGGTCGCCGGGCAGCACGATGGCGACAACACCGTCCTTCGAGCGCAGCAGGAGCGTCTTGAGGAACGCGGACGCCGGCAGGCGTAGCGTGCGCTCGAGGTCGTCGATCGTGGTCGCTCCCGGTGTCGAGATGGGCGTCGCCGGAGACGCGCCGTCGGCTGAAGCCTTGGCGGCGATCTTGCGCGTTGCTTTTTCGAGGTTCGCCTTGTAGTCGCAGTTCGTGCAGATCGCGATCCGGTCCTCGCCCGCCTCGTTGAGCACCTGGAACTCGTGGGCGACGTCGCCGCCCATCGCTCCGGTGTCGGACTCCACGCTGATCGCGTCGAGCCCCATCCGCTCGAAGGTCCGCGCATAGGCGCGGTGCTCCGCGGCGTAGCTCTTCTCGAGACCGGCCTGATCGACGTCGAAGCTGTATGCGTCCTTCATCACGAACTCGCGGACACGGAGGAGGCCGGCGCGCGCTCGGGTCTCGTCGCGCCCCTTCGACTGGAAGTGGTAGACGATCGCGGGCATCTGCCGATAGCTCTGGATCTCCTGCATCGCGTGGAGGTGGACGAACTCCTCGTGCGTGTAACTGACCATGAACTCGCGGCCGTTGTGGTCCTTCGTGCGGAAGGTGATCGGCTCGAGCGCCTCCCAGCGCCCGGTCTGCTTCCAGGGCTCGGCGGGGGTCAGGACCGGCATCTCCATCTCCTGCGCACCGATGCGGTCCTGCTCCTCGCGGATGATCCGCTCGACCTTCTTCGCGACGCGGAATCCGAGCGGCAGCCAGGTGTAGAAGCCGGCGGCCAGCGGCCGTGCGATCGCCGCGCGGAGCATGAGTCGATGTCCGGGGGTCTGCGCCTCTGCGGGCGCCTCGCGCAGGGTGCGGCCAAAAAGCGTCGACTGTCTCATCACAAAACTCCGAGGGTCATTTTGGGGGCGCGCTGGCTCCGCCGGCGCGCAAAGGCGCCGGCTAGCGCGGGGCTCGGTGCTCGGACCCTCGGCCTGCGGTCATCGTGATGGAAGTGTACGGGCCTAGATCTTGGCGCGTTCGAGTACGTCCCAGACCCGGTTCTGGACTCGTGGTGGGATCGTGCCTGGGCCCACGCGGAGAGCGATGACGTCGCGCTGGTCCTGCCAGCGCTGCGCGAGCGACTGCAGCATCGCCAGCGCCCCGCTCCGCAGCTCGCCGGCTTCCCAACTGAGGATCTCGCTGCGGGCAGCCTCGAGCCGGCGTACGAATTTGTCTATACGAACGTAGTCATCGCTCACCGGCCAGCGCTGCTGGTCCAGGTCGATCCCAAGAACGAAGACGGTGTCGATGAGCTGGGCGTCGCGGAAGTCGTTCCCGCGGAACTCGTTGCGCGGTCGCGGCGGATCGATGCGTGTCGATCCCTGGCCCGCGGGCTTTCCGGTGAAGGTGACTTTGACGACCTTGCCGGCGAAGCGGCACTCGACGAACTCAGCCCGGGCAGGCGTCCACCCATCGAGCTTCGCGTCCTCGAAGGTGCAGCGCTCGAATCGCGTTCCTTCGGGGCTGATCTGGCGGAGATCCGCGCCGTCGAAACGACAGAGCCGGAAGACGCTCCGCGGCCGGGTGCTAAAGAACGGCTGGAACCGATCGCCGAGCCGCAGCCCGCGGAAATCGCAGCCGACGAAGTTCGCGACCGAGAGCTGGAGCTTTTCGAACTTGGCCTTGCGGAAGTCGACGTTGGCCAGCGACGCTCGCCCGAGGACGATGACCGCCTCGCTGTCGCCGTCGGGGCGGTCGGAGCTAGGTCCGCTGTCCTGCTGGGACACTGCGTCCGGGCGTGAGCTGACCCTTGTGTGAGAGCTTCGGCGCCTTCTGGGAATACGGCTCCTTGCCGTTCTCGACGAGGATCTTGTCGATCTCGGCCAAAAGCGCATCCATGAGCTTGTCCTCCGGGTAGGTGCCGACGACCTTGCCCTTGCGGAAGATGGCGCCCTTCCCCACCCCGCCGGCAATGCCTACGTCCGCGTCTTTCGCCTCGCCCGGTCCGTTCACCTCACAGCCCATGACCGCGACCTTCATCGGGGTCGGAAGCGCGCGCAAGCGCTCCTCGGCGACCTTCGCCAGCGGGATGAGGTCGATGTCCGCACGACCGCACGACGGACAGGCGACGAGCGTAAGGCCCTGGTCGCGCAGGCCCAGCGATTTCAAGAGATCGAAACCGGCCTTCACCTCGACGACCGGATCTTCGGACAGCGAAACGCGGATCGTGTCGCCGATGCCCTCGTACAGCAGGACGCTCATGCCCGCGGCCGAGCGGATCGAGCCCGAGAGCGCGGTACCGGCCTCGGTCACGCCAAGGTGGAGCGGGTACGGGACCGCCTTCGCGAGACGTCGATATGCGGCGATCATCACGGGCACCTCGAACGCTTTCACGGAGACGACGATCTCGTCGAAGTCGAGGTCCTCGAGGATCTTGATCTCGCTGAGCGCGAGATCGACCATCCGCTGCGCCTCGTCGCGGACGTCGCCCGGCTGCCGGTCGCCGATCGAACCGTGGTTGACGCCGATGCGGATCGGCGTTCCCTGCTCCTTCGCTTTCTTCACGACCTCGCGCACGCCGTCTTTGTTGTGGATGTTCCCGGGATTGAGCCGGAGCTTATGGACCTTCGCGTCAAGCGCCATGAGCGCGAGCCGGTAGTCGAAGTGGATGTCGGCCACCACCGGCAGGATCGACCGCCGCACGAGCTCCTTGAGCGCCTCGCCGGCGCGCTTGTCCGGGACCGCGACGCGCGCGATCTCGCAGCCGCCTTCCTGCAATTGCTCGATCTGGCGGATCGTCGCGTCGATGTCGTGGGTGAGCGTCGTGCACATCGACTGCACCGCGATCGGGGCGCCGTCGCCGATCGGCGTCCCGCCGACCCACACGCGCTTCGATTTGCGTCTCGGGCGCGGATTGGCGCGGTCTTCGGGAAGGTTCAGATCCACGTTCATCGGGGCGTCCACTGCCTACAAGTCTAGGGGCAGCTATTAAGGAAAAATGAGCCCTCGGCGCGCGCGTCGGCCGATCGATTCTGGCCACCCAAATTGACACGCGTGCGGGAACCGCGCTCACGCGCTCGCTCCCGTGTATGACCGTAGACCCACACGCCAGAACAGCGACGAGAGGATGAAGGCGGCGATGGATCCCACGACGAGGACGGCGAGGCCGAAGAGGTCGAGCCTGCCCGAGATCGCCTGCGCGGGTAGGGTGACCGCGACGCCGACGGGCACGGCGGTCGACAGCGTGACGCGGAGCCACCCGGGGTAGATGTCGACGGGAAAGCGGCCTGCGTCGAGGAACGACCAGTAGATGGCCATGAGGTTGTCGATGCGCACGAACCAGAACGCGAACGTGGAGAGCGCCAAGAGCAGCGCGTAGATCAGGACGAAGCCGCACACCAGCGCGACGGCGAACGCGACGGCCTCACCTGGCCCGAGCGTCGAGATGCGTCCCAGACCGACGATCGCGACGACCGCGCCGAGCCCCATCTGGCCGAGCTGTACCACCTGGAAGTTCCTGAGCGTGACGAGGAACTGGGCCGACGCCGGCTTGAGCAGGGCGAAGTCGAGCGTCCCGAGCCGGACGTGCTCCATGAATTTCTCGAAGCTCGGCTGGAGCACGAGCTCGCCGAAGCCCTGCACGAGGTAGAAGCAGCCCAGAAGGACGAGCATCGCGCCGAGATCCCAGCCGTTAAGGACGGTCGTGTAGTTGAACAGGATGAGCACCGCTCCGACGCTCGTGGTGATGATCACGACGATCTGGACGATCTCGAGCGCGAGGTTGGTGCGGTACTCGAGCTCGTACTGGAGCTCGGTTCGGAAGAACAGCGCGAGCAGCCGCAGATAGCGCACTCAGGCCCCCACTCCGGTGTACTGCCGGACGCCGACCCGCCACACCACCTGTAGCAGCGCGTAGAAGATCGCGACCCAGATGGCCTGAACGGCGATGAGCAGCATCGCGGTCGGGACATCCACGGCGCCCTGAAGGATCTCCGCGGGTACGCCGCGCATGTAGCCGAAGGGGAGCACGAGCGCGATCGTTTGCAGCGCGCCCGGCAACAGTGCGAGCGGCGCGATCTGGCCCGCGAAGATGAACACCGCGCGGTCCCACAGCGTCGAGACCGCGTGGACCCGTGTGGTCCAGAAGGCGCTCGTCGCGATGACCCAGCCACCGAGGAACGCGAGGGAGCCGCCGAGGATCACGCTGGGGACGAAGAGGACGAGATGTACCGGGGTCGCGCGGAAGCGCGCGTCGAAGGTGACCGCGACGAAGCCGAGCACGATGAGGAGCGGGATGATGGTCGTCATCTTCCAGACGATGTTCTCGACGACCGCGTAATGGATCGGGTGGAGCGGCCGTAAGAGCTTCGGCGAGAGCCGCCCCATGCGAACCTCGAACTCGAAGTCGTAGGCGTTCCAGCTCGTCGCGAGGTTACTCACGAGCGAGAGCGCCACGTAGTACGCGGCGAAGTCACGGACGTCGTACGAGGCCACGCGGCCGCCCTGGGCATTCGCGACCGCGACCCACGCGGCCAGGAAGATGACCGGCCGGATCACCGAGAAGAGCATCCAGAGGACGGACTGGACGCGGTATTGCGAGGCGGCCTGGATCTGGCCGACGAAGAGCGCTCGGTATACATCGATCATGTCGCGGTCCCGACGCGCTCCTCGCTGAAAACGCGGTCGATGACTTCCTCGATGGGCGGATCCTCGACCGAGATGTCGGCGAGGTTCTCGCCGAGCTCGTTGACCAGGCGTGCCGCCCGCTCCGGCGCGCCCTGTCGGTCGACTTTGAGCGTGACGCGGCCTTCGTCACGGCCGGTCACCGTGCCGTACGCCGCGAGATCGATCGTCGCCGCGGCGCCGTCGCGGAGCGTGGCGGTGATGATCTTGTACGGCGCCATGCGCTCGGCCAGGTCGGCGAGCGGACCGTCGTAGAGAAGGTGCCCGTGGTGGATGACGATCACGCGTCGGCAGAGCGCCACGACGTCGTCCATGTAATGGCTGGTGAGCAGGATCGTGGCGCCGGTGCGGCGGTTGTATTCAGCCACGAACCGCCGGATGCGCGACTGCATCGAGACGTCCAGGCCGATCGTGGGCTCGTCGAGGAACGCTACGCGAGGCGATTGGATGAGGCCCGCCGCGAACTCCACCTTCATCCGCTCGCCGAGGCTCAGGTTCCGGACGGGCTTGTGTACGAGGTCCTGGAGCTCGAGCAGCTCGGTGAGCTCGCCGACCGTGCGGCGGAACGACTCGTCCGGAACTCCGTAGATCTCCTGGAGGACGCGGAAGCTGTCCGCCGCGGGGATGTCCCACACCAGCTGCGTGCGGTTGCCCATGAGCAGCGTCATCTGCTGCAGGTAGGCGTTTTCACGACGCCACGGAACGAAACCCAGTACATGGGCCTCCCCGGCTGTCGGGTAGAGCAGGCCGGAGAGCACCTTGAGCGTCGTGGTCTTGCCCGCGCCGTTTGGGCCGAGGAACCCGACCACCTCGCCCGCCTCGATGCGGAAGGTGATGCCGGCGACCGCGTTCACGTCGCGGCGCTGCCGCCGCACGAACGACCGGAGCGTCGCGGCGAGACCCTCCTGCCGCTCGGTGACGCGGAAGGTCTTTCGCAGATCGCGGACGTCGATGATCGGCTCGCCCATAGTGGCATCATGCCTGCGCATAGCGCGGCACGCGAATGCATCAATTGATAAGAAGACCGGAGGGCATCAAGTGGAGCAGCGCGTGATCCCGATGCTCGCGTACGAAGACGCGGGCCGCGCGGCCGAGTGGATCACCAAAGTCTTCGGCTTCCGCGAGGTCGAGCGCTTCCACAACGGTGCAGGCACGGTCACCGACGTCGTCCTCGACCTCGACGGCGCGACGGTCCTGGTGGGGCATCCGAGCGACGCCTATCAGGGTCCGCGCCGGCACGCCCAGGCCTGCGCGCTCGCACGGCAGTGGCTCGAGACGTCGTTCATCGTCGACGGCGTCGTCGTCTACATCGGCGACGTCGACACCCACTTCGGTCACGCCAAGCGCGCCGGCGCGAAGATCCTGACCGAGCCCGAGACGAACGAGCGGCAGCGGCAATATCGCGTCGAGGATGTCGAAGGACACCGCTGGATGTTCGCGCAGCGCACGGAATCTCCGGGCTAGGCCCGGTGGCTGGCGGGGCGACCTCGGCACGGCTCATCGAGGTGGAACTGCGCGTCCGTGACCTCGAACGGGCCCTGCATTTCTACCGCGACGTAATCGGGTTGCCATTCGGCGACGTCGAGACCCACGCGGGCGACAACATTCGGCACGCGCACGTGACCTGGGGCGAGTGGGGCGAGCGTGGCGAGTTCTTGATGGTCAACCTTTATCCGGCCGTCGAAGGAGAGATCACCCGAGCGCGTGTCGGCTTCGTCGTTGACGAGCTCGAGCCTGTTCACGCTCGTCTTCTGTCCGCAGGTGCAAGGGTCATCACGGCGCCTGAGCGCCGACCGTGGGGAGCCTCAGCGACCTACGAGGATCCGGATGGCAACACCGTCTCTCTCAGCGAGCGGCCGCATCCGACGGACTAGCCGCCGGTCGCACGGCGGATGTCGGCGACGCTCACCACGAGAAGCAGCCCGAGCAGGAGGACGAATCCCACGGCGTGGATCGCGGCCTCGACCTGCGGTGAGAGCCGGCGGCGCAGTAGCGCACCTGCGAGCACGAAGAAGAGCCGGCCGCCGTCGAGCCCTGGGAACGGGATGATGTTCAGGACGGCGAGGTTCACGGAGATCACGCCAACGAGCTTGAGGAATGTCGCGAGCCCTTCTTGGCTTACCGCCGCGGTGACGATGAAGATCTGGATGGGCCCGCCGACCGGCGGCGGATTGGGCGACCCTGGCGCTCTGGTCAAGAGCTGACCGGGAAGCTCGGCGATCTGCTCGACCACGTCGCCGGTCAAGGTCAGCGCCTGCAGGAAGGCTTGTGGCGGAGACATGGCGACCTGTGCTTGGACTTCGCTCAGCCGGATGCCGAGCGGTCCTTCGCCTTCCGGCGGCTCCTTTCGCGGTACGGCGGTTATCGGATCGAGGTCGCGGCCGTTACGCTCGATGACGAGGATGACCTCTTTGTCCGCGTGCTGGGTCACGTAGCTGACGAGATCGGTGGTCCGCGTGATCGGCCGTTTGTCGATCGACTTCACGATGTCGCCGGGCTGGATGCCCGCGACCGCCGCAGGAGAGTTCGGTGCGACTTCTTCGACGCGGATCTTTCCGGTCGGCGCGGTCGTACCGATCGCGAACGCCACCGTGAGCACGGTGATCGCCAGGACGAAGTTCATGAACACACCCGCGGCGAGAACGATCGCCTGGGCCCACCACGGCTTGGACGTGAAGGACCCTTCCTCGCCCGCCCCCCGCTGCTCGATCGAGAAGTCGTCCTGGCCGAGGATGCGAACGAAGCCACCGAAGGGGATCCAGTTCACGCTGTAGTCGATCCCGCCGTGCCGGATCGCGAACGCGCGTGGCGGGAAGCCGAACGCGAACTCGAGGACGCGCATCCCAAGCAGCCGAGCGGTGAGGTAGTGACCGAACTCGTGCACGGCGATGATCGCGGTGAACATCACGATGAAGAGCGGGATCGCGAGCGGCGTCTGCTGGAAGAACTGAATGAGCCCGCCCATCAGGCGACCGCCGGCTCTTTCTCGAGCGCGCGGCGGACCGCGGCGTCGATCGCGAAGATCTCGTCCAGTCCGGGCTCTCCGCTCTGTTTGCGAGCGGCGCCGATCTCGGCGCCTCGCTCGAGAAGCGGCGCGATGTCGGTGAACGGGATGTCCCCGCGAAGGAAGCGCTCGACGGCGATCTCGTCCGCCGCCGAAACTCCGATCAGCGCGCCGGGATCGCCCGACCGCGCCGTCTCGACGACGACGGTGAAGCACGGATAGCGCCGCGCGTCGATCTCGCCGAAGTGGAGCGTGCGTGCGGCCATCCACTCAAAACGTGGCGCCGCGGAGGGCGCCCGATCCCAGAGGAGCGCGTACTGGATCGGCAAGCGCATGTCCGGCTCGGCCAGGTGCGCCTTCACGCTTCCGTCGACGTACTCGACGAGTGCGTGCACCAGGCTCTCGGGATGCCAGACGACGTCGATCCGGTCGTAACTGAGCCCGTAGAGCCAGTGCGCCTCGATGACCTCATAAGCCTTGTTGACGAGCGTCGCCGAGTCGATCGTCACCTTGGGACCCATCCGCCAGGTCGGATGCCGCAGGGCGTGCTGTGGCGTGACGCCCGCGAGGGCATCGACCGGAACCTCTCGGAGCGCCCCGCCCGAGGCCGTCAGCGCGACCCGGCTGACGTTCGCACGGTCCTCTCCGACGAGGCACTGCCAGAGCGCGTTGTGCTCGCTGTCGACAGGCCGAAGCCGCTTGCCCGCGCCACCCGAAAGGCGGCGCACGAGATGTCCGGCGACGACGAGGACCTCCTTGTTGGCGAGCGCGACGTCCTTTCCGTCCTCGAGCGCGGCGACCGTCGCCTTGAGGCCGGCGACCCCGGGCGTCGCGACGAGGACGAGCTCCGCATCCGGATCCGTCGCGAGTGCCGCGAGCGCGTTCGCGCCGAGCGCCGTCCGCGCGCGGGGGAATTCCATCGCGAGCCCCTCGAGCGCGCTCGTGCTCCGGTTCGCGCCGAGGGCGACGACCTCGAGGCGGTCCGGGTGAGCGCGCACGACGTCGAGCGCTTGCTGCCCGATCGAACCGGTGGCGCCGAGGATCGCGAGGCGAATGCGCTGGGTCACCCAGCCATCATCCCATCCGACCAAGGAACACGATGAGCAACGCGACAAGCGGCGCTGCCGCGACGAGGGAATCGATACGGTCCAGTATCCCGCCGTGGCCCGGAAGCAGCGTTCCCGAATCCTTCACCCCGGCACGTCGCTTCACCCAGCTTTCGAGCAGATCGCCCGCGAAGGCAGCGGGGCCGATGAGGACCGCGATCAGCGCCGACACCAACGGAACGCCGAGGCCGGGCCGGCTCCATAAGATCACCACAACGCCGGCGGCGACGAAACCGGCAATCGTCCCCTCCCAGGTCTTGCCGGGACTGATTCGCGGAACGATCCTGCGGCGGCCCACCGTACTGCCGACGACGTACGCAACGACATCGGCGGTCCAGACGGCCAGGATGGTCATCAGCAAAGGTCCCCACATGCAGTCGGATCCGCAGCCCAGCGGCGGCGGCGCGGGAGCGAACCGAAGGTAGACAAGGGCCGCGAGCCCAGCCGCGACCAGCAGCAGCTCGAGGGCACTGACGAAGCCGGCCGGCCGGAGGCGCACCAACTCGACCGTCGCGAGCGCCGCGATCACCACTACAACGAGCACGAAGAGCTCACTCGGGCCGCGCACCGCGGCGAGCACGATCGCGCCGTACACCACCGCGGTCACCGTGCGCCGTGGAAGGTCGCTCAAACTATCGGCCGAAGCGCCGCTCGCGGTGCGCGTACGAGTTGAGCGCCTGGTCGAGATCGTTTACCGAGAAATCGGGCCACAGGACCTCGGTCGCCCACATCTCCGCGTAGGCGACCTCCCAAAGCAGGAAATTGGAGACGCGCAGCTCTCCTCCCGTGCGGATCAAGAGATCGGGATCGGGATGCTCGGGAGCGTAGAGGCGTGTGGCGATGGCGTGCTCGTCCACCGCGTCCTCGGCGACACGATCGCGGACGAGCTTCTTCACCGCGTCGATGATCTCGGCGCGGCCGCCGTAGTTGAAGGCGAGCGTCATCACGCCGCGCTTGCCGCCGGCCGTCGCCATGATCGCCCCGGCGATCGCCTTCTGCAGACGGTCGGACAGCTCGTGCAGGCGACCGATCACCATGAGGCGCACCCCATCCTCGACGAGCGTCTTCGTCTCGCGGCGAATGGTCTCCTCCAGCAGCGACATCAGCGCACCGACCTCTTCCTCGTCGCGCGTCCAGTTCTCCGTCGAGAAGCTATAGAGCGTGAGGTACTCGACGCCGCGCTCGCGCGCCGCGCGGAGCGTCCGGCGGATCGTGTCCACGCCCGCGCGATGCCCGGCGATCGCCGGAAGATGCCGCCTCCTCGCCCAGCGCCGATTGCCGTCCATGACGATCGCCAGATGCCGGGGTACGGCAGCCGTCAAACGGCCAGGATCTCCTTCTCCTTCGCCTGACCGATCTCGTCGGCGACGAGGATGTAGCGATCGGTGAGCTTCTGCAGCTGCGCCTCGACGCGCTTCACCTCGTCGGCGGTCACGCCGGAGCTCTTCTCCTTCGCACGCAGCTCGTCGTGCGCGTGGCGGCGCAGCGTGCGGATCTCGACGCGGCCATCCTCGACCTTCTTGTGCACGCTCTTGACGAGATCGCGGCGGCGCTCCTCGGTGAGCGATGGGATGTTGAGCCGGATGACCGCGCCGTCGTTGGCGGGCGCCAGTCCGAGATCGGACGAGAGGATCGCTTTCTCGATCGGCTTGATGAGGTTGCGATCCCACGGTTGGATGACGATCTGGCGGGCTTCGGGCGCGCTGATCGCGGCGAGCGACACCAGCGGCGTCGCCGCGCCGTAGGCATCGACCTCGAGGTCCTCCACCAGGCTGGGCGCAGCGCGACCGGTGCGCACGGTGGAGAGCTCGTGCTTCAAAGCCTCGATGGCCTTCTTCATCCTCGCCTCGGTTTGGGTGAGGGTCTCTTCGAGCGCCACCGGTCTAGGACGTGTGGACGAGCGTCCCGATGTGCTCGCCCTTCGCGGCGCGGACCATCG
>VBDQ01000119.1 GCA_005889075.1 Chloroflexota bacterium | reverse complement strand
CTGGAGAGCACGACGATTTGTGCCACGGCGCGGGCGTCTCGATCGAATACCCGAGCACGCTCGCGTAGTGGACGCTCGCCTGAGACGCGCTCGCCGCGGGCCTCGGCGTAGCCGGCGACGCGGTCGCATCTGTCGGCGTCGGCGAGGCCGGACTCGGACTAGCGGCAAGCTCGCTGCCGTCGCGGCGACCGAAGGTCAGAGCAAGCGCGACGATCAGGACGACCACTGCCGCGCTGCCGTAGAGGACGTAGCGGCGGGTTTTCATTGGATGCGGCGCGGTGCAAGGTGCGGGCCGTCGGAGTCGTCGCTGACTTGCATCTCCGGGCGTACTCTCGGTCGCCATGGTCCCGGTCCTCTTCGAGGTCGCCGGCGTCCCGATCTATTCACACGGCTTCTTCCTCATGCTCGGGCTCCTGACCTGCCTCGCGGTCGTCGTGTTCGAAGCCAGACGACGGCGTTGGCCGGCAGGCGAGGTGATCCCGATCGGTCTCGCGGCATTCGTCGGGGGCATGGTCGGGGCGCGCGTTGCCATGCTGTTCTTTCACGGATGGGACGCCGCGCCGTTCGTCTTCGTGCAGCAGACGTACTTCGATCCGGCCGTCGGCCCCGGCTCGATCCTCGGCGGAGTGGTCGGCGCATACATCGGCGGGCACCTGGCGAGTCGGTCCCTGGGGAACGCTGGATGTACGTGCGATGCGTTCGCGCCAGCGATGGCTCTAGGGATGGCGGTGGGGAGAATCGGCGATTACCTCTCGGCTGAAGATGGCCTGGGCAAGCCCACCACTCTTCCGTGGGCCGTGCCAGTGCCGGGCGTTGACTATCTGGTCCATCCCGCCCCGCTCTACGACTCCGCGTTCAACGTGCTCTGGTTCGGTGCCCTGATCGCGCTACGAGACCAGCCTTTTCTTCAGAACGGCAACCTGCTCAAGCTCGCGATCGGGGGGTACGCGGTTTTCCGGTTCGCGATCGAGTTCGTCCGCAACAACGACGTTCTAGCCTTCGGCCTGACGCCTCAGCAGTACGCGTGTCTCCTGACGCTTGGAGCGCTCGCGATCTATTACGTGCGCCCGAGGCAGCTCGCATCGCGATGATTCCGCCGAGGAACTCGGAGACTCCACCGCGGGCTGAACGGACCGTTGATCGCGCGGCGAGGGCTTTCTTTGCGGCGGTGCTCGGATTCGTGCTTGGGATCATCCTCGACTTCGTTGTGACCTTGACGGCCAGTCCCGGTTCGACTCCTGGCCGATACGGCGTCGCCCCGATCGTCCTCGCGTGGGCGGTCACCATCGGTCTGGCCGCTGTGCTGTACAGGATCCATCACTGGGCGCTGTACGGGATGCTCGGCGCATATGCAGCGCTCTTCCTCCTGCTCCTTACCAGTGGGATGTTCGGTCCGTACACGTGCTTCGGCGCGTACGGCTACCCTTCGCCGCCTTGATATCTGCGCAGCTCGCGCCGAGGAAGCAGGACCGGCCCGAGATCTTCTGGGAGCTGACCCGCAGCATCTGCCCCGAGTGCCGCAAGGTGATCGACGCGAAGATCCTTCTGCGTGGCGGGCGGGTGATCATGCGCAAGCGCTGCCCGGATCACGGCTGGTTCGAGGCATTGGTCTTCAGCGACGCCGACCTGTACACCAGGATCCAGCGCTTCAACAAGCCAGGCACGATCCCGTTGAAGTTCTCGACCGAGATCCGCGATGGTTGTCCCCTCGACTGCGGGCTCTGTCCTGACCATCAGCAGCACACCTGTCTGGCGCTGATCGAGGTGAATTCGGCGTGCAACCTGGACTGCCCGCTCTGCTTCGCGAACTCAGGGACCCACCTCGCGAAGACCGGATTCCAGCTCACCTACGAGCAGGTTGAATCGATGCTCGACGGCCTGGTCGCGGCCGAGGGCTCGCCCGAGGTGGTGCAGTTCTCGGGAGGGGAGCCGACGCTGCATCCGCGGCTTCTCGACTTCGTCGAGCTCGCCCAGAAGAAGGGCATTTCCTACGTGATGATCAACACGAACGGCATCCGCATCGCGCGAGACGATCGATTCCTGGAAGGTCTGGCGCGCCTCCGTCCTCATGTGTATCTGCAGTTCGACGGTTTCGACGCGCAGACCAACACGACGCTCCGCGGACGGCCGGACCTGATCGACGAGAAGCTCCGCGCCCTCGACCGCCTCGCCTCCGTCGACGTGCGTGTCGTCCTCGTGGCCGCGATCGAGCGCGGCGTGAATGAGCACGAGGTCGGCCGGATCGTCGAGTTTGGGCTGCGCCATCCAGCCGTATTCGGTGTGAACTTCCAACCGGCGTTCCGCGCTCAGCGTCACGTTCAGCCGGCTGATCCGCTTTCGCGGATGACGATCCCTGACGTTCTGAAGGGCCTCGACGCGCAGACCAACGGAGTCTTCAAGCTGGACGATTTCGTACCGGTGCCTTGTTGCATGCCGACCTGCAACTTCGTCACCTACGCGCTCATAGACGGTGACGAGGTGACGCCGATCACGCGGATGATCGACGTCGAGGCCGCGCTGGACTATCTGAAGAACCGCACCGTGCCGGCGCTGAGCGATGAGCTCGTGGGGATCCTCGAGCGACTCTGGAGCTCGTCGGCCCAAGTCGGCTCAGACTCTGCCGCGGCGGACGTCCAGCGCGCGGTGGGCGCGGCAGCGACGCGCGCGGTCGATCGCTGCGAGGCATGTCGCTCGTTGTTGCCGCTCTCTGCCCACATCCCGCGCGACCTCGCTCGGCATGTGTTCATGGTCAACACACGGGATTTCATGGACCCGTGGACGTTCAACGTCAAAAACGTGATGAAGTGCTGCGTCGAGTTCCTCGTGCCGGACGGGCGCATGATCCCGTTTTGCGCTTACAACTCGGTTGGCTATCGCGAAGAGGTGAACGCACAACTGACGCCTACCCCGCGCTCGCGGTAGTTAGCACAAGGACGGTTCGTAGACTCCGCCTTCGTGGCGGAGCTCATCGTCGAACGCGGTTCTGACCTCTACAAGGTGCTCGTCGAAGCGGCGCGCGAGCGCCGCTGCGTCTTCGTGACCGGTCTGCCCGGAGCGGGCAAGAGCCTCATCGTTCAGCAGCTCGCGCTCATCGCGGCCGAGGAGGCGCGCGAGGTCCACTTGCTCCAATGGGATGTCGCGCGCCTTGCCTTCGATCGTCCGGAGATCCTCGCGCGGTATCCCGAGGTCGATGGACTCACCCATCCGGCGATCCGCGTGGCGGTGGGCCTCTGGGTCCGCGGTGCGGTGAGCGAGTGGGACCGCGCACACCCCGAACCCCGTCACATGCTCGTCGGCGAGACGCCGCTCGTCGGCGATCGGCTGAGCGAGCTGGCGCGGCCGGTGAACGACGCCGTCGAACCGCTCCTCTCGCGCCCGCAGACGCTTTTTCTCATCCCGGTCCCTACGAGCGCGGTCCGCCAGCAGGTGGAGGCCGCCCGATCGCGCGAGATGACCGAGCCGCACCACGAGCGTGACGTCGCGAGCGCGGCACCGCATCTCGTTCGCGCTGGGTGGGAGGAGCTCGCTGACGTGGCCAAGCGGCTCGGCATCGAGGCCGCGCCGTCGGACGGCTACGACCCGCGCGTCTACGCCGAGGTGTACCGGCGCGTTCTGCGGTACCGCCACGCCTTAGTGCTTCCGATCACGACAGCGCTTCCGGTCCGCGAGTCCGCGCACGCCGTTCCGCCGAGCGCCAGCGAGCTCGTGCCGACCGCGGCGGAGGTCGCGCATTTCATCGCGACGATCACGGCACGGCCGCTGGCCGGCCTTAAATGGGATGTCGCGCACTGGTACAAGGTCGATAGCATCGACGCGATGCCGAACCGGCACGTCATCACCGGCAAGGAAGCCAAGACCGACGGCAAGCCGTCGTACTCGTCGGCGGTCGTCTCAGGCGACACGATCTACCTCGCGGGGGCAGT
>VBDQ01000118.1 GCA_005889075.1 Chloroflexota bacterium | reverse complement strand
TACCGTGTCGTGTGCACTGACTCGGTGACGTGGGACTGGGCCACCGCGACGTTGAAGGACAACACCACCGGCACAACCTCGACGGTCGTCGCAAGGACCTGCAACAACAACGGGGTCTGGGTCAGCGCCTCGGCGACACTCACGGCGTCGCACTCATACACGCTCACACTGATCGACCATGACGACGCCTACCCGAGCGATCCGACCTACACGCTCTACGACGACGTCGGCATCAGCGCGACGCTACCGCCTCCACCCGCGGGGGTGACCAACGGCAGCTTCGAATCGGGCCTCACCGCGTGGACGAGCGCGGGCAGCACGGCCACGTCGACCGTCGCCCACAGCGGCGCGGCGTCGGCGCGGGTTGGCAGCACCGGCGCGTTCAACGGCGACAGCTCGGTCAACCAGACGTTCACCGCGCCCGCCGGCGTGACGACCTTGACCTTCTGGTATCGCGTCGTGTGTACGGACTCTGTGACGTGGGACTGGGCCACCGCGACGCTTCGGGATAACACCGCGGGGACGACGAACACGGTGCTCCCGAGGACCTGCACGAACACTGGCGCCTGGACGAGCAAAACGATAGCGGTCGTCCCCGGGCACTCGTACACGCTGACGCTGATCGACCACGACGACGCCTACCCGCCCGACCCGACCTACACGCTGTACGACGACGTCACGCTCCAGTAGCCGAGCCCCCGCCGCGGTCTAGCGTGAACAGCGCGCGAGATGTCAGGTCGGCTCGCTCACTCAGCAAGGGCAGCAGTCCGGCTCCGGCGCGACCGCGCAGAACATCGACTCGAGTGGAGCGACAAGCTCCGCGGTAGCGCCTCCGACCGAACCGACCTAGTGGGACAATGGGTGGCAGCGGCGGAGCCGCTTGGAGCCATCCAGTGAAAGAAATCGTCATCATCGACGGCGCGCGAACGGCCTTCGGGACCTACGGCGGCCAGCTGCGCGACACATCCGCCACCGATCTCGGCGTGGTCGCGGCGAAGGCCGCGCTGGAGCGTTCGAAGGTCGATCCCAAGCAGATCGAGCACGTCATCTTCGGCAACGTCTTGCAGACCTCGGGCGACGCCGTGTATTTCGCGCGCCATATCGGCCTCAAATCTGGCGTCCCGAAAGAGGTCCCTGCACTGACGGTCAACCGCCTGTGTGGCTCGGGACTACAGGCGATCCTCCTCGGCGCGCAGGAGATCCAGCTCGGTCAGGCCGACTTCGTCCTCGCCGGCGGGGCCGAGAACATGTCCATGGCGCCTCATCAGATCCGCGGCGCCCGCTGGGGCCTGCCGCTCGGCGAGCAGAAGCTCGAGGACTACCTCTGGGTCGCGCTCGTCGACAGCTACAACGGACTTGGCATGGCCAACACCGCCGAGAACCTGGGCCGCAAGTACGGCATCACCCGCGTGGCCGCCGACGAGTTCGCGTACCGCAGCCACATGCTCGCGGCAAAAGCGCGCGAGTCATGCCGCTTCAGCGAGGAGATCGTCCCCGTCACCGTGAAGACGAAGAAGGGCGGGGTCACCGTCGACAAGGACGAGCACATCCGTGCCGACACGAGCCTCGAGGCGCTCGCGAAGCTTCAAGCGCGGTTCGAGAAGAACGGCACGGTGACGCCCGGCAACGCGTCGGGGATCAACGACGGCGCGGCGGCGGTCGTCGTCGCATCGGCGGAGGCGGCGAAGAAGGCCGGACTCGCGCCCATGGCGCGCATCGTCTCGGGCGGGGTGTGCGGCGTGGACCCCGACATCATGGGTATCGGCCCGGCGCCCTCATCGCGTCAGGCGCTCGAGCGCGCTGGCCTCAAGGTCTCCGACATGGATCTCGTCGAGATCAACGAGGCCTTCGCCACGCAGTACCTCGCCGTGGAGAAAGATCTCGGCCTCGACCGCGAGAAGACGAACGTGAACGGCGGCGCGATCGCGCTTGGCCATCCGCTCGGCGCGTCGGGCGCGCGCCTCGCGCTCACGCTCATGTACGAGCTGCGCAAGCGCGAGAAGCGCTACGGGCTCGCGTCGCTCTGCATCGGCGGCGGGCAAGGCATCGCGGCGGTGTTCGAGCGCGTCTAGCGCGGGATGAATTCGGCCGCGAAGCGCTCGAGCTCGCTTACCTGTCGATCGTCGTAGCGCCGGCCGATCACCATGAGATCGACGCCTGCGTCCTCCATCGGGCGAACCTGCCCCTCCCACAGCCGCTCTTCCTGCGAGGTCCAGACACACGCCGCAAGCGGAGCATCTGGACGGAGCGCGCGGAGCTTCCGGCCGTACTCGGCGACACGCTCGGGTGTTTGGAGCCAGATGAAGAGCCCGGCGTCGTGCTCGGCCGCGATCCGGATCACCGCCTCGCCCTGTCCGCCGATCCACAGCGGCAAACGCTCGCCTTGCGGCGGCTGAGGGTGGACGCCGACCTCGGGGATCTTCACGAAGCGTCCGTCGTAGCGGAACGTCGGGCGTGTCCACGCCAGACGCAAGACCTCGATCGTCTCGGCGAGGCGCGCCTGTCGGTGATCGGTCGGATGGCCGAGCGCGCGGCCCTCCTCGAGGAGCCACCCCGCGCCGATCCCGAGCTCAAAGCGTCCGTTCGAGAGGAGGTCGACGGTCGCGGCCTGCTTGGCGAGCGTGATCGGGTCGGTGATGATAAGCGGCACGACCGCGGTGCCCAAACGCACCCGCTCCGTCGCCGCAGCGATGAAGCCAAGCGTCGTCATCGCGTCGGCCCAGTCGGTCTTCGCGTTCCACGACGGCACCCCGTTCTCGCTGTAGGGGTACCGCGGCTTGAACGACGCCGGAACGACGGTGTGCGAATTCGTCCAGACGGAGTCGAAGCCGAGCCGCTCCGCGACGCGCGCGACCGAGAGCAGCGTCTCGCGGCTCGGTCGGAGATACGACGGCAGCATCACGCCGAAGCGCACGGCGGCGAAGTGTAGTCAGCGCTCCAGCACAGATCGGAGCTCGGTGAGTCGCGAGATCCGCGCATCCGGCTCGGGACCCGGACCCTCGTCGAACTTCTCCCTGGCGATCTGGATCGCGCGCATCCCCGTCGCTCGCGCCCCCGCGACATCACGGGGGCGGCTGTCCCCCACCATCGCGGCTTCACTCGGCGAGGCGCCAAGGCGATCGAGGGCGGCGCGAAAGATACGCGGATCGGGCTTCGGGACGCCGACCTCGCCCGAGATCAGCATCGCCTTGAAATACGGAGCGAGCGTCGTTCCCGCTAGCTTCGTCCGCTGGACGCTCGGCGCGCCATTGGTGACGAGCCCGAGCGCGTGGTCGCGCGAAAGATCGTCCAGCACTGCGTATGCGTCGGGGTCGAGCGGTTGCTCCGCGCCACGGAGGGCTCGGAACGCCTCGGCCAGCTCTGGCGCAAGCGTCTCGTCGCCACCGATGGCCAACAGCGCGTCGCGCCAGACCGCATGGCGGAACCCAGGCGCGAAGTCGCGCAACACGCGGAGCTCGGGCGGACGTTCATCGTCGAAATCAGCCCACAGGCCTTCGCCCCACCAGATCCCAAAACGCTCCGCCCACTCGTAGACATAGGACGTCGCCCACAGCGCCGCCGCGATGCGCGGCGCGATGTCCGACAGCGCGCGGCCATCCGCGCCGTTTCTGGCCGCGCGATCGGCCACTGCCTCGATCGCCGCGTGCGTCGCGGCATCTTCGAGGATCAGGGTGTTGTCGAGGTCGAAGAGGACGGCGCGTATGCGCCCGCGGGTCTTCGAGCTCAGGGAGGGAGTGCCGGCCCGTGCGTCGCCGTGACGACGAGGATGACCGCGAGCACGATGAAGCTGATCGCGAAGATGCCAAGGAGAAGGATCGAGAAAACGACCTGATCGTCGCGCGACTTCAGATCGCTCGGAAGCTTCTGCATCGGGGCGAAGTGTACGGTCGCTATGCGGCGCGGGGCCGAGGCTCGACCAGCTCGCGCAGTCGCTCGAGCCCGGCTGCCCGCTGGCGCTCGAACCGGCGACGGAGCGAGCCGAGTCGCCATCCGCCAAGGATCGCGAGGAGCAGAGGCAGCTCGTGAGACCCGCCATAACGCACCCGCGAGCCTGCGCCGAGCGGCGTGACCTCGAGAACGTCGACGGCCGAGCGATTCTGGACCTCGAGCGCGAGTACCAGCCTGTGGTACGGCTCGAGCTCATCGACGTGCAGCCGCGCCAGCATGATCCGTCCTTGCACCTCGGTCCGCTGGCGGATGATGCTGCCGACGCGCAGCAAGCCGGGCGTCTCGAGGACCGCCTCGCGAATGGACTCCATCCATCTGGGCTGCGCGGAAACGTCGAACATGACCGCCGCCACCGACTCCGGAGGCGATCGAAAGATCGCCTCCGCGGTCACCGCGAAGCGGCGCCGGCGCTCGGGAAGCCACGAGATCGACCACAGCATGGCAACCACGACCAGCCCGATGCCGACGAGAGTGCCCGTCCCGACGAGCTCCAGCGCGAGCGGGATGAACGCGGAGGCCATGAGCCGGCGCGCAACGATCGTGCGGGAATCGAAGACCGCGAACTCCGAGCTGCGGAGGCCGGTCGCATAGACGATGAGGCCGACGATGATGAGGACGATGCCGATGAGCGACAGCAGCGAATCGATTGCGATCGGAAGGATCATCGCGAGGGTCCAGCGCGCACGCGCGCGACAGTACACTCGCGAATCGTGAGCGAATACGTGATATCGAGCGATTTACACGCGATCGATCGCGACGTCGTCTTTCGTTTCCTCCACGAGGATGCGTACTGGTCGGCGGGATTGCCACGGGACGTTTTCGATCGCAGCCTCGAGAGCTCGCTGTGCTTCAGCGCGTTCGCGGGGAAGCACGGCCCGCAGGTCGGGTTCGCGCGCGTCGTGAGCGATCGGGCAACGTTCGCGTGGCTCTGCGATGTGTTCGTGCTGCCTGAGCACCGCGGGAAAGGC
>VBDQ01000083.1 GCA_005889075.1 Chloroflexota bacterium | reverse complement strand
TGTTGATCCCAGATTCGGTCACGGCCAGCCGGAAGGACGAAGGCGGACTTTGCGATCGCTCGGTGATCCTCGGCACATAGTGTTTCGGCGCCGCCCAGCTCGAGACCAACGGTTCGAGGGCGGCGCGCTGCGCCGCACCGATCTCGGTCGGTTCTCCGGCGTGCACCGCCCTGAGCGTCGCGACGTCGCGTCGGTCGTCGATGCTCGTCAATAGCGGTATCGCGAGTTCGATCCCGCGCGTCGACCCCCCGATGATGCCCGCGGCGGTGTCGCGCAGATCTGCCGTGCGCAGCCGGAACTCGTCGAGCACAAGGAGCTGAATGGCGGCGGATGTTGGCATGTCTCGAACACTGATGCTTGGGGCCGCTTTTGTCATGACTTTGCCGTCACCTGTTGCTCATGACGATTTCGTCATGACTCGAGCAAGCAGGCGAGGGACGATTCGGCGACGCGGAGGGGAAGCTGAGGATTTCAATGGCCACATCGCTGACGCACGAGTCGACAAACGACGAGTGGTCTGAGCCACGCGACCTCGGTGCGCGTATGCACTGGAATCGCGCGGAGTTGCTATGGACGGTCTTTGGCCTCGTGCTACTCGCCACGTTCCTCTTCTTCGTGATTGAGGACTACCCGCTCCGGAGCCTCATCGCCGTCCGTTAGGGCGGCCCCCCGGCAACCCCGACCGTGGGATTGGGAACGGCCGCAAGCTTCTCAGTCCTCGCTGGCACAACTGCGATCACGAACATCGGTGCGACCACCATCGATCGAGATAAGGGAATTCACGACTTCGGGCCCGATAGCTTTCTGGCCCCGCGACCTCAGGGCCTGAGCCGGTACGTGCCGAGGTCACGAAGGATCGCCACGGTCGTGAGGGCAAGAGCCGCCAGTGCCGCGCCGATCAGGGTGAGATCCGAACTGAAGAGCTGAGCCACGCCTACGGATGCACCGGGCGGTGGGTGAGCAGTCGCGCGACACCGACGAAGACCGCCGCGCCGATCAAGGCGACGACGATTGTCCCGATCAGTCCGCTCCGCTCATCCGGCGATACGATCAAGACGAGGAGCCAGGCGCCGACGACACCGCCGATAAGCCCAGGATGTCACCGACGAGCCCGTAGCCGCTTGCCTTCATCACCAGCCCGGCGAGCCAGCCGGCGATGAGACCGATGACGAGCCAAGTGATGGGTTCCATGGCCCGAGTCTGGCCGTTCCGCGCCGCGTGCCATGACCGTACCGTCATGCGGACCCACGCTTCCTGACGGTACCGTCGACTCGTGCCAGACATCTGGTTCGTAGCCGGAGTCGCGCTGGGAACGATCGTCACAGGCTTCTGTGTGATCGGCTCGTTTGAGCGCGGCTCCGACAGCGTTCGCCGCCGATCCTGGATCGTTGAGCACGCCGCGCGAAGGCGGGCGCTCGTCGCCTCTCGCGCCATGCCGCGGCCCGCCACCCAGGGAGCCCTACCCAAAGCGAGCTGAGGGTGTGCGAAAGCTGGAGAGCTGTCGCCTGAGAACGTAATCGTTTGACCCCAATAGGCGGACGTCACGCGTAGTCAATTGCTCACTACGCCCCGAATCCAGTCAACGAACAATTCGGTGGCCCGATGCGCCCGGTCTTCGCGCTCCAGCGCAGATTAGGTCCCGACCCGTTGACCTTCGGTCATGCGGTCTTTGCGATGGGCAAATCGTTAGAGAGGCGTGATTGCGCCGATTAACGCGGGTCGGTGGAGCTGAGGGGGATCGAACCCCTGACCTCATGAGTGCGATTCATGCGCTCTCCCAGCTGAGCTACAGCCCCATAGGCGACGTCCGCAAACGTCCCGATAAGCGTACCCGACCACGCGATGACATATCAGCTCGCACGCGATCCGGCTCGGGCGAGCTCGCGGTCCACGATGCGCTCGACATCCGCGAGGTCGAACGGCTTCGTGATGGACGCGACCGCTCCGATCGACGCGGCCCACTCAGCGGCGTCGCGCGAGGCGCAGAAAGCGACGAGCGGCGCGCTGCCGTCACGCGCCCGGTATTGGCGGCTGAACTCGGTCCCGTCCATCTCAGGCATGAGCTTGTCGACGATGATCAGATCCGGCCGTTCACGGTCGGCGATCGCAAGCCCATCCCGGCCATTGCGTGCGCCGAGTGCCTCATGGCCAAACCCGCGCAGCGCCTCGAGGAGCAGCGACCGTATCTCGATATCGTCCTCGACGACGAGCACGCGTCCGCCGGACTTGACCTCAGGCACCGCGCGCTCGGGCTGCTCGGCCCCTCTTGCGAGGGTCAGCTTCGGCAAGCGGACGATGAAGGTCGCCCCCTCACCGGGCGTGGACTCTGCCCAGATGCGCCCGCCATGCCGCGCGACGATCTCGCGAGCGATGTAGAGACCGAGCCCGAGGCCCGCGATCCCGCGATCGTCGTGCGCCCGGTAAAAGCGCTCGAAGACCCGAGGGAGCCGGTCGCTCGCGATACCTGGTCCTTCGTCAGCGACCGAGAGCTCGAGCTCTTCGCCGGCGCCCGCCACACGCACGGCGACGGCGCCTCCAGCGGGGCTGAACTTTCGTGCGTTGTCGATGAGGTTGGTGAGGACCTCGTCGAACCTGACCGGATCAAGGTTGGCCCAGATGCCCGGCTCGACGTCGACGATCAAGCGATGCGAGCTGGCGATCTGCGCGGCGGTCGTCGTCTGACGCGCGAGCGCGGAGACGTCGGTCAGGACCGGGGACACGGACAGTGTCCCCGCCTGCAGCTGCGACGCATCGAGGAGCTGCCCGATGAGCGCCGCAAGGCGATCGGATTGCCGCACGATCGTCTCGAGCTCCTTGTGTATGTCCGCCGTGGCGTCGCGCTCGAGTGCACGCTGGGCGAGCTGCGCGTAACCACGGACGCTCGTCACCGGAGTTCGCAGCTCGTGAGTGGCGATCGAGAGGAACTCCTCGCGGAGGCGCGCGGCCTCCTCGGCGACCGTCCGGAGGCGGTGCTCGGTCGATCTGACCTGCTCTTCGGCGCGCTGACGGTCGACGCTCGCGGCGGCGAGAGCGTCTGACGTGATCGCCGCGACGATCATGAATGCCTGCAAGAACAACAGCGACGAGTTCACGTCGCCGCGCGCGAAGGGCCCGAAGCCGCGCAGGGTCCCCCAGTCCGCGATCGCGGCGACCAGCAGCAGGACCGCGGTCGTCTCTCGCGGACCGAACCGCGCTGCGGCCCAGACGAGCACCGGGAAGGTGAGGAAGGCGAGCGGCTCGCGGTTTATCGACGCCGAGCCACCACGTGAACCACACCGGTCCGAAGTCCGCCCACGACGCGAGCCCGAACAATCCGAGCGTCGTCGTGCCGATGGTCGCGCTCAGATTTGTCGCGAGGAGACCGGCGAGGAACGCGAACTTGAACACGTCGTATGGTCGCTCGAAGGCCCGTGGCCCATTCGCGAATCGACCAACGAGCCGCGCCGCGACGACGGCCTCGAGAGTATTCCCGATGGCGACCCCGATCGACGAGCCGATGCCGTACGTCGTCGACAAATTCACGAGGAACGCGCCGAGGAGGACGCCCGGCCACAGGCGAACGCCGAAGAGGAGCAGCGCCGCTATCGCGATCCCGGTCGGTGGCCACACGGCCGTCGTGCTCGAGTTGACGACCGCGAGACTCAGCCCGAGCTTGCCCGCAAGGACATAAAGGATGGCAAGACCGACGATGGCCGCAATGAGGCGCCCTCTGCGCAGGACGAACGGCGTCGCGGCCATGGCGGGCCGAGGGTAGGGCTATGCGATGCGCAGCACCACCGGCGCGTCTCCCCAGAGACGCTCGAGTCGATAGAGCTGCCGCTCCTCGGGCACGAACGCATGGACCACGACGTCGCCGAGGTCGATGAGGACCCATCGTCCCGCCGCGTAGCCTTCGATGCCGAGCGGCCGCCGGCCGGCCTCATCGGCCTTGTCCTTGACCGCGTCGGCGATCGCCTGCACTTGCCGCTCGCCTCGACCGGTGCAGATGACGAACAGGTCGGCGATCGTCGTCAGCTCGGACACGTTGAGGACGAGGATGTCCTCCGCCTTCTTGTCGCCCGCGGCGTCGACCACCACGTCAGCGAGCGCTCTCGGGGAGAGCTCGGTCATCGGTACAGCCGGTGCTCCTCGATGTATCGCAGTGCGGTCTCCATCACAAGGTAGCGCAGCGACTTTCTGCGGGCGGCACGCGCGCGCAACTCGCGCGAGCTGATGTCGAGCATCGGCGCGTCAAGTAGGTGCACCCCGTGGGGTGCATTCGGCGCGCCAGGACGGGCCGCGACCACGATCGTCGCCAGCGATCTGATCCGTTCGGGGTCCTTCCACTTGGCGAGCTCGGCGTACGCGTCGCTCCCGACGAGGAGGAAGAGCTCGCCTTGATCGCGCAGCGCTTGGAGCGTGTCGACCGTGTACGAGGGGCCGTCGCGGTCGAGCTCGATGCGGGAGATTGCGAAGCGGGGCTCGCCGGACGTGGATGCTTCGAGCATCGCCACTCGATCGGCCGCGTTCGCGACAGGCCCGTCTTCCTTGAGTGGTGATCTGCGCGCGGGAACGAACAGCAGCCGATCGAGACGGAGCTCGTCGAGCGCCGCGTTCGCGATCGCGAGATGTCCGATATGGACCGGATCGAACGTTCCGCCGAAGATCCCGATGCGGTTCACGTTTCTGGGCCGCGCTCGCGCCACTCGAGCTCGAGCGAGCCGATCCGTACTGTGTCGCCCTCCTTGGCGCCCTGCGCCCGCAGCTCGCGCTCGATCCCGGTGCGGACGAGCTGGTGCTGGAAGTACGCTGCGGCGTCCGGTGACTCCCAATCGATGCCCGATGCGAGCCGCTCGACGCGGTCACCGGTCACGCGGAACGCGCCGCCCTCGCGGCGCACCCGCCAGTCCTGCGCCCCGCCCGCGAATGCGATCCGCCGCTCTCGTGGAGCCGAAGGCGATGCGGTGACCTCGCGCGGCGGGCAGCGATCGAAGATCTCGCGGAGCAGATCGCCCACTCCTTCACGCGCGGCGGCTGATACGGTCACGCTGGCGATCCCCCGCGCGGACAGCGCCGACTCCAGCGCGGGAACCGCCGCACGAGCTTCCGCAAGGTCGATCTTGTTCAACGCGACGAGCTGTGGCCGATCGGCGAGGCCATGGCCATAGGCGGCGAGCTCGACGTCGATCGTGGCGATGTCCTCGAGGGGCTCGGGTCGCGCGGCGTCGACGACGTGCACGAGGAGGCGGGTGCGCTCGACGTGACGAAGGAACTCCTCGCCAAGGCCGGCGCCGTGGCTCGCGCCTTCGATGAGGCCGGGGATATCGGCGATCACGAGCTCGCGGTCATCCAATCGTGCGACGCCGAGGTTTGGCGACAGCGTGGTGAAGGGATAGTCGGCGATCTTGGGACGCGCGCTCGTGAGAGCCGCGAGGAGGGTCGACTTTCCGGCGTTCGGCAAGCCCGCGAGGCCGACGTCCGCGAGTAGCTTGAGCTCGAGATCGACCTCTCGGCGCTCGCCCTTACCGCCGTCCTCCGCGATCCGCGGCGCGCGCCGCGTGCTGGTCGCGAAACGCGCGTTGCCCTTCCCTGCCGCTCCGCCGCGCGCGAGGACGATCTCGTCGCCCGGCGTGACGAGGTCCGCGACGGTTTCGCCGGTGGTGCGGTCGATGACGAGCGTGCCCGGTGGGATGGCCAGCACACGATCCGCCCCGGAGCGACCGGTCCTGTTCCGTCCGCCACCCGACTGTCCAGGCTCGGCCTTGATCTCCTTGGTGAAGCGAAGATCGGCGAGCGTCCCGAGCTCGGGATCGACACGAAGCACGACGTCGCCGCCTCGACCGCCGTCGCCGCCATCGGGGCCGCCGCGCGGCACGTGGGCCTCGCGGCGGAACGAGATCACACCTCGACCGCCGTCGCCGGCCTTCAGGACGATCCGCGCGCGATCGACGAACACTGCTACTCCGTCCCGGCGCAGCCGGGCGCAGCAGGACGGTCGGGCGTGACGAAGTGACGCACGACCACCTATACGCGCGCGAGTGGACGGACGAGCGCTCCGATGCGCAGCTGCGGCGCGTCAGTGCGGATGCGATCGAGCGCGTTGGCGATCCCGATCGCGGGCTCCTCGGATCGCAGGAGCTCGATCGTTCGCTTGGGGTCGCAGGCCAGATCGCGAAGGATGAGCTGACTTCCCGGGGGAAGCTGATCGGCGAGGTCGACGATCGCATCGAGCTCCTGACCGCGATCGGTGAGACCAGGCATGACCAGAATGACGAGCGCGAGCGCCACCTTTGCTCGGACCGCCGCGTCGATCGAGGTGCGCACGTCACCGAACCGGTAGCCCTGCGGCCCGTGCAGCCGCTCGTACGTCGCCGCGCGAGCGGACGCGAGGCGCACGGCGACAGAGTCGAGTCCGGCCGCGATCAGACGCCGCAGCGCCGCGGGGCTCGAGCCGTTGGTCTCGACGTGCAGGGTCCCCGTCGCGGTCCGAGCGCGGATCATCTCGAGCGCGGCCTCGAGCAGCCGCGCCGCAAGAAGCGGTTCGCCTTCGCATGCGCGTCCGAAGCTGACGAGGGTCCCGCCGGCCGCGAAGTGGCGAACCGCGACGGCGGCGATCTCATCCGCGGTCGGGTGGAACGCGGCAGCTTCCGTGGGCGCCGCGTCGACGTCGCCGCGGATCGATACCGGACCGGGCGGCCGTTCGTTCGCCGGAGCCGCGACCGGCAGCGCGCAATCGGCGACACCCGCGAACGCGTTCGCGGCGGCGCGGCATCGATAGTCGCGCGCGCAGCGCGCGAGCTGCCGCGCCAGTCGATTTCCTGGGAGCTCTCCGAGCACGACGCTGATGCGTGCGGGCAGATCCGGGTCGTCACGGAGATCGTTCGCCGTGGCGTCCGGATCGATAGGTGCCGCCGCGATCAGCAGATCACCGTTGGCATCGCCGGCCACCGCCGCGTACGCACGCGCCGCAAGCGCGGGCACCCGCTCGTCTTCCGCGTATGCCGGCAAGGCCGTCCGGAGCGATCCGAGCCGCGCGATGGCGGCGACGGCGAATCGAGCGGGTCCCAGCGGCCGCGGTCGGCCAGCGCGATCGATGCCCACGGCCTCACGCCCGGTGAGGGTGATGATCTCGGCCCCCCGCGAGAGGGGAGCTCCGCCCTCAAACGGTCGCACGCCGGCGCCGTCGATCATTGCGGGGGCGTAGTCCGCGACGAGCATGAGGCGTCCGGAGCGATCGCTGTGGACGGCAGAGAGCATGGGGCGAGGATATGGTGCGGGAAGGGGAGCGCTAGCTGATGCGGGTTAGAGGCTCAGGCAGTCGACGAACTGGTCGGCCTGCTTGCACTCCCAGTGGACGTGCGGCCCGGTGGTCACGCCGGTGAGGCCAATCGCGGCGATGGTCTGGCCGCGCGCGACCTGCTGACCGACGCTCACGTACACCGCGCTCGTGTGGTAGTAGCAGCTCTGGAGATTGCCGGCGTGCTGCACGCACACCCGCAGACCGCCCACGGCGACCCAACCGGTCGCGGTCACGACGCCGTCGTCCGAGGCGCCGATCCCGGTGCCGTACGGTGCCGCGACGTCGGTGCCGGTGTGGCCCCACCAGAAGTACTGCGTGATCACGCCGGCGACGGGCCAGGAGAGGCTTCCGAACCGCGGATGATTCGCGACCTGGGAAGGCCCGGCGAGGATCGCGGTCGCGACGCGGACGGGATCCCTGAGGGCGGGCAGCTGTGCGCCGCGAACGAAGATCAGCTGGCCGGGTCCGAAGTGCTCTGGCTCGAAGTACAGTCGGTTGTAGTACATGATCACCGACGGATCGACTTTGAACCGCACGGCGACCGAATCAACCGTATCGCCGTCGGCGACCGTGTAGAGAGCGCCTTCCGCGGGCGGGACCCTGAGGTTCTGGCCGATCTGCAGCGAGTGCGAGTCGCTGATGCCGTTCGCGAAGGCCATCGCCTCGACCGAGACGTCGTAGAAGTTCGCCATCGTCGCGAGCGTGTCGCCTTCGTGCACGGTGACCTGCTGGATCGGACGCGCACCCTCAGCGTTCGCGGTGACCGGGTTGCGGCTCGCGGAGATCGTGCCCCCGCGCGCCGCCGGCTGCGCCCGGCCCGCATCCGTGGCGGTCTGAGCGCTCACCGCCACCGACGGCACGATGTCGGTGCTCGCCCGCGTCGCGGCCGTCGCCGCGAAGGGAAGCGAAAGCACGAGGACGGCAACGGCGGTGTTGAGTGCGAGCCGTAGCCCGCGCACCCCGACAAGCCCCGCGACGTACGAGGCGATGCCTTCGAGGGCCGAGAGCGAGAGGCCGCGCGCGAGTCCACCTGTCCGGCTGAACCGCGCGCCTACGAGGAGAGCATTGCGCTGGAGGATCCGCTTTGCGCTTGGTGTGGCCTGAGGCCGGCGGGGCGTGTGTCCCAAGTGAAAGCCTTCCCTCCCGGTGTTGTGGCCAGTGGCGGCCTGGTGCGCGCTCTATCCCTTCGCTCACCACTCGAGCCGGCGTCCGGTCGAGTCTCCCAGCGAATCACCATGTACGAATTTCGTACTGACGTCGTGGGAGGTACGCACCGTAACCCGCAGCCAACGGATGTGTCAACCACGCAACGTGGTAGCGACAACCGGGGGATCGGTGGACGAACGGTGTCGGTTTGCTCGGTCCTACTGCGCTCAATACGCTAGGTTTTGGTGCCCGACTACAGCGCCTCCTATCTCTATGTGTTCGCCTTCTTCACCATAGGAGCGCTCTTCGTGACCGGCCTGTTGACTCTCGCCAGGCTCGTCGCGCCCAAGAAGGTGACCCCAGAGAAGCTCCGCACGTACGAATCGGGCGAGGAGCCGATCGGCCAGGCATGGGGCCGCTACCCGACGCACTTCTACGTGTTCGCGTTGCTGTTCGTGGTCTTCGACGTCGAGGTGATCTTCCTCTTCCCCTGGGCCGTCCTCTTCCGCCAGCTCGGAGGGGCTGGGCTCGTCGAGATGGTGATCTTCATCGCGATCCTCGCGGTCGGGCTGTACTACGCGTGGAAGAAGGACGCGCTCAATTGGTACTGACCGCACCCCGGCCGACGATCGACCTCGCGGCGGTCCGGTCGCACGTCGCGGCGAAGCTCGGCAATAAGGCGAGCGTCACGATCCTTCACGACATGCTCGTGATCGACGTCGACCGTGCGTCGCTGGTCGAGGTCGCTCGGTTCGTTCGCGATGATCCGCGCACCCGCTGCGATCTCTACTCGGTCAACGCGGGCGTCGACACCGGAACAGAGCTGCGCTCGGTCACCTTCGTGCGCGGCACGGCGACGAAGGTCTTCGTGATGCTCCGCACGACCTGCACGGAGCTCGATCCACACATCCCCTCGCTCGCCGGCGTATGGCCGTCCGCGAACTGGTGCGAGCGCGAGACCTACGACATGTTCGGTATCGAGTTCGACGATCATCCCGATCTGCGCCGGGTCTTCCTCGAGGAGAGCTTCCCCGGTCATCCGCTCCGCAAATCGTTCCTGCCGCCGCGTAGCGACGCGCGCGGGGGTTAGCGCCATGCCGATCGGTCCCTTCGGTCTCGATCCGGTGATCTGGGCGCCGCTGCGCCTGGTGATCGCGGTGGGGCTGGCGCTCTTCCTCATCCTCAACGGCGCGCTTCTGCAGATCTATCTCGAGCGCAAGATCCAGGCGATCATCCAGGACCGCCTCGGTCCCTACCATGTGGGCCCGTTCGGTCTGCTGCAAACCTTCGCCGACGCGCTCAAGCTCATCGCCAAGGAGGACGTGCGTCCGAGCGCGACCGACGCCTGGTTCTTTGTCGCCGCGCCGGCGCTCGTCTTTTGCCCGATGCTCGCCTCGTGGCTGGTCCTGCCGTTCGCGTACGACATCACCGGCGCGGATCTCAACATCGGGCTGCTCTACCTGACGACGCTCGGCTCCATGACGGTGCTCGGGATCGTCATCGCCGGATGGGCGTCCAACAACAAGTACGCGCTCGTCGGTGGCCTGCGCTCCGCGGGTCAGCTCATCTCGTACGAGATCCCGCAGATCCTCGCGCTCGTCACCGTCGCGCTCGTGGTCGGATCGCTATCGATGCGGACGATCACCGCCTCGCAGCCGGGCCCGCTCGTCAACGTCCTCGTTCTGCCGTTCAGCTTCCTCGTGTACTTCATCGCGGCGCTCGCCGAGACGAACCGCACGCCGTTCGACTTGCCCGAGGCGGAGTCCGAGCTCGTCGCGGGCTGGCTCACTGAGTACTCGGGCATGCGCTGGGGGACGATGCTCGCGCTCTCGGAGTACGGGAACGTCACCGTGGTGTGCTCGATCATCGTGACGCTCTGGTTCGGGGGCTGGCAGGGACCCGGGGTGGACGCGCTTCCACTCCTCGGCGTGGTCTGGTTCACGCTCAAGGTCTACGCCTTCATCCTCGCGTTCATGTGGATCCGCGCGACGCTGCCCCGCCTGCGGATCGATCAGCTCATGAGCTTCTGCTGGAAAGGCCTCATCCCGGTCTCGCTGCTCAACATCCTCGTCGTGGCGACGCTCGCGCTCGCCTTCCCCTCGAGCCGCGTACCAATCGCGATCGCCAACTGGCTGCTCGTCGTCGCGTTCGTCGCGGGCATCCCGTTCGTACAGCGGCGGCGCCTTGCGGCCCTGCGCGCGCGAGCGCGCGCGACCGCGCAGCCGGTGCGCGCCGCCAGCTAGGGGCCGATGACCTTCGACTTCGTCGAGCCGATCGTCTTCGCGATGCTCTCCGTCGGGGTGATCGCGGCAGGGGCGGCGGTCGTCCTCATCAACCGCATCACCGCGGCCGCGTTGCTGATGGCCTTCACCTTCCTCTGCATGGCGGGAATGTTCGTGCTGCTCGGTGCGGAGACGATCGCCGCGTTCCAGGTCCTCATCTATGTCGGGGCCATCACGGTGTTGATCCTCTACGGAGTCATGTTCACGAAGTCCGGCGATCGGCCGTATGCGCTCTTCTTCCAGCATCAGACACCAATCGCCGCCATCTTCGTCGCGGCCATCGCGATCCCGGTGCTCCTTCTGGCGTTCTCGTTCAATGCGCCGGCGCCGCCGCCCCGTGGCGGCGATCTCCCGGGGCTCGCGACGAGCGTGTTCACCGATTTCGCATTCCCCTTCGAGATCGCGTCCGTTCTGCTCCTCGCCGCGATGGTCGGCGCGATCGTGCTCACCAAGCGCGACGAAGCTGAAGGCGCAGACACGCGGCGGCGCGAGCGTCGATGATCCCGCTGGGCGCGTACATCTTCGTATCCGCTGTCCTCTTCTTCATCGGTTGCGCTGGGGTATTGGTCCGCCGGAACGCCGTCGTGATCCTCATGTGCGTGGAGCTCATGCTCAATGCGGCGAACCTCGCGTTCGTGGCGTTCTCGCGACGCTATGGCGCGATCGACGAGCGCGGCAGCGTCTTCGTCGTATTCGTGTTCGTGATCGCGGCGGCCGAGGTTGCCGTCGGTCTCGGCATCGTCCTCTCGGCTTACCGCAACCGCCCCGTCGTCGACGTGGACGAGATCCACGCAATGAAGGGATAGGGTCGTGATCGATCAGGTCTGGCTCATCCCGGCGTTCCCGCTCGCGGCGTTCCTCATCACCGGCTTCTTCGGCCGGCGGTGGCTCCGCGTGTGGTCGGGCTGGATCGCATCGGCCGCGGTGGGCGCGTCGGCGATCGTCGCGATCGGCGTGCTGCTCGAAGTGATCGGCGGCCGCGAGCGCACCGTGGTCGCGCTCTACCGTTGGATCGGCGTCGGCGACTTCCAGGTGAACGTGGCCGCGCTCGTCGACCCTCTGTCCGCGGTCATGCTCACGGTCGTCACCGTCGTCTCGTTCCTGATCTTCGTGTACTCGAACGGCTACATGGCGCACGACCACGGTCTGCCGCGGTTCTTCACGTGGCTGTCGCTCTTCGTCTTCGCGATGCTCATCCTGGTCATGGCCGACAACTACCTCCTGATGTTCGTCGGCTGGGAGGGCGTCGGCCTCTGCAGCTACCTACTGATCGGCTTCTGGTTCGAGCGGCCCGAGCCGTACTTCGCGGCGAAGAAGGCGTTCGTCATGAACCGGATCGGCGACTGGGGGTACACGATCGGGATCATCACGACCTTCCTCGTCTTCGGCTCGATGAACTATCTCGACATATTTCGCCGCCTCGAGGCGAACGCCCCATCGCAGAGCGCGCTCACGATCATCTGCCTCGCGCTCTTCTTCGGCGCGACCGGCAAGTCCGCGCAGCTCCCGCTCTACTCATGGCTCCCCGACGCGATGGAAGGGCCCACTCCGGTCTCCGCCCTCATCCATGCCGCGACGATGGTCACCTCGGGCGTGTATCTCGTGGCCCGCTCGATGCCGCTCTTCGCCGCAGCGGGCCCATCGCTCGCGGTGGTCGGAGTCGTCGGCGCCATCACGGCCATCTTCGCGGCCACGGTCGCCCTCGTGCAGATCGACATCAAGCGGGTCATGGCGTACTCGACCGTGAGCCAGCTCGGATACATGTTCCTCGCCCTCGGCGTCGGTGCGCCCGCGGCCGCGATCTTCCACCTTGCCACGCACGCCTTCTTCAAGGCGCTGCTCTTCCTCGGGTCTGGCTCGGTGATCCATGCGGTCGACGGCGTACAGGACATGCGACGAATGGGCGGGCTGCGACCGAAGATGCCGATCACGTACTGGACGATGGTGATCGCGGGAGGCGCGCTCGCGGCGCTGCCTCCGCTCGCGGGCTTCTGGTCTAAGGACGAGATCGTCGGCGCCGCGTTCAGCAACGGCTATCCGATCCTCTGGCTGGTCGGTCTCTTCACCGGCGGGCTTACCGCGTTCTATATCGCCCGCGCGATATGGCTCACCTTCCACGGGCAGCCGCGCGACCCGCATCTCTTCGAACATGCGCACGAATCGCCGCGCGTCATGACCGTCCCGCTGCTCGCGCTCGCCGTCGGGACGGTGCTCGCGGGCGCCATCGGCATACCGCCCGATCAAGGATTCATCCACTCGTTCCTCGCGCCGTCGGTCGAGACGGGTGCCGCGGAGCACGTACCACCCCTGGGTACGATCGTGTTCCTCGCGCTCGCGTCGGTGGTCGCCTCGGTCATCGGGATCGCGATCTCGCTTTCGATGTACGCGCGCGGCCGGCCCGACCCTGCGGCGGTCGCGCGCGCTTCTGGTCCCTACTACCGGATCCTCGTGAACAAGTACTACGTCGACGAGCTCTACGACCATCGCTTCGTCGATGTGGCTCGTGCGGTCGCCGGCGCGTCCTGGGCCTTCGATGTCCACATCATCGACGGCCTCGCGAACCGGGTCGGGTGGGCCCTCGCGTTGGGCGGCGCCGGTCTGCGTCGCGCTCAGACCGGGATCGTTGGTAACTACGCCCTCACGATCGTCGCCGGCCTGCTCCTGGTGCTCGTCGCGTACGGCGGCTACGCGGCGGGGGTCTTCGGACGATGACCCACGTCCTCTCGCTCCTCGTCGTCATCCCGCTCGCCGGCCTCATTCCGCTCTTCCTCTTCCGGCGAGACGAGCGCGCGGTCAAGCAGGTCGCGATCACGACCACCGCCGTCGAGCTCGCCGTGTCGCTCTGGATGCTCTCGCAGTTCCACGTCGGCGAGGCGGGTTTCCAGCTGACCGAACGTGTCGACTGGCTGCCGAGCCTCGGGATCACCTACTTCCTGGGCGTCGACGGGATCTCCGTACTGCTCGTCCCGATGACGACGCTGCTGACCTTCATCTCCGTCCTGTACTCGAGCGGCGGCGCGATCAAGACGCGGGTCACGGAGTTCATGGCCTCATTCCTCCTGCTCGAGATCGGCATGGTCGGGGTCTTCATCGCGCTCGACCTTTTCCTCTTCTATGTGTTCTTCGAGCTGATGCTCCTGCCGATGTACTTGATCATCGGGGTGTGGGGTGGCCCGCGGCGCATCTACTCGACCCTTAAGTTCGTTCTGTTCACCCTTGCGGGGTCGCTCCTCATGCTCGTGGGCATCGTCGCCGTCTACCTCGCGTCCGCCGATGCATCGGGCGCGCGCACGCTGTCGCTGCCCGACCTCATCGAGGCTCGCGGCCGTTTCTCCGCGGACTTCCAGTTCTGGGTGTTCCTGGCGTTCGCACTGGCGTTCGCGATCAAGATGCCCATGGTCCCGTTCCACACCTGGCTCCCCGATGCGCACGTCGAAGCTCCGACCGCTGGCTCGGTGGTGCTCGCGGGAGTGCTTCTCAAGGCCGGCGGCTACGGGTTCCTGCGCTTCGCGCTTCCCCTGTTTCCATTCGGCGTGCAGGCATGGCTGCCGCTCCTCATCCTCCTGTCGGTGGTCGCCATCGTCTACGGCGCGATCGTCTCTGCGGTGCAGAAGGATCTCAAGAAGCTCGTCGCGTATTCGTCGGTCGCCCACATGGGGTTCGTGACGCTCGGCATCTTCGTGCTCAACCTGCAGGGCGGCGTCGGGGCGGTCCTGCAGATGCTCAACCATGGCTTCGTGACCGGAGCCCTCTTCCTTTTCGTCGGCATCCAGTACGAAAAGACCCACCGCCGCCAGATCGCCGACCTCGGCGGGCTCGCGAACATGTGGCCGCTCTACACGACGTTCTTCGGCGTGTTCGTGCTCGCATCGCTGGGGCTTCCTGGCCTCAACGGCTTCGTCGGCGAGTTCCTCGTGCTCCTGGGCACATTCCGCTTCTCGGGAGTGCCGCTCGGCGGGCTCTTTTGGGGGCCGCTCGCCGCGACCGGCGTGATCCTCGCGGCGGTCTATCTCCTCTGGATGTTCCAGCGCGTGATGTATGGCCCCGTCCGCGAGGCCTACAAGCTCCTGCCGGACATGACGCCCCTCGAGGTCGCCTGCGCGGTGCCGCTGCTCGCGATGACCGTGATCCTCGGCGTCGCTCCGCAGCCCTTCATCTCGATCATCGAGCCGTCGCTCGACCAGGTTGTGCGTCTCGCCACCGACCCCTCCTTCACGGTGCTCGCCGCCAGATGAGGGAGCGGGAGCGATGAACGACGTGGCAGCCGTCTACCCTGAGATCCTCGTCACCGTCGTTGCGGTCGTCGTCCTCATGGCCGACGCCACCCTCGAGCGGCGCCTCGCGGCGCTCTTGCTGCCGGTGATCACGATTGCGGGGCTCGTCGCCGCGCTCGCGTCGGTCTTCTACGTCGTGCCTGCCGGTCAGTACTTCCGCGGCTTCGTCACGATCGACGCGTTCACTTCTTTCTTCCGCGCGGTCTTCATCCTTCTCGCGATCTTCGCGGTGGCCGTCTCGCCCGCGTACCTCGCGCGCCGTGCGGTGCCACCAGGCGAGTTCTACGCGATCATCCTGTTCTCGACGGTGGGCGCGATGACGATCGCGCTTTCGGCCGACCTGATCACCCTCTTCATCGGCCTCGAGACCATGACGATCCCGATCTACGTCCTCGCCGGCATCCAGCGATCGGACCGGTTCGCCAACGAGGCCGCGCTCAAGTACTTCCTCCTCGGAGCCTTCAGCTCGGCGCTCCTCCTTTACGGGTTCGCGTGGCTCTACGGCATCACCAAGTCGACCGACTTCGCGACGATCACCGGCGTCCTTGCCGCGCAAGGCGTGGCGAATGGCCAGACCATCGTGGCCCTGGGTCTGGTGACGGTCGGGCTCGGGTTCAAGGCCGCGATCGTTCCATTCCACCAGTGGACGCCGGACGCGTACGACGGCGCGCCCACCCCGGCCACCGCGTTCATGTCCGTTGGTCCGAAGGCCGCGGCGTTCGCGGCGATCCTGCGCGTGCTCGTCGGCGCGATGGGCCCGCTCGGGGTCGACTGGGGCGCCGTCCTCGCGATCCTCGCCGCCGTGACGATGACCGCCGGCAACGTCGTCGCGCTCGCCCAAACGAACGTGAAGCGCATGCTCGCGTACTCGAGCATCGCGCATACCGGGTACATCCTCGCCGCGGTCGCGGCATCGAAGGCCGGCGCCAGCGCGAGCGCGGCCGTCCTCTTCTACGTGTTCGCCTATGGGCTCATGAATCTCGGCGCCTTTGCCTGCCTTCTCTATTTCGATCTCGAGGGAACGCGCGGCGCGACGCTCGAAGACCTGAACGGCTTCGGGCGCCGCGAGCCCGCGGGAGCCCTCGCGCTCTTCATCTTCCTGATCTCGCTCACCGGGATCCCGCCGACCATTGGGTTCGTCGCCAAGTTCGTGGTCATCCAGCCGGTGCTCGACGCCGGCCTCGCGTGGCTTGCGGTGGTGATCGCACTGAACGCGGTACTCGCGGCCTTCTATTACCTGCGCGTGGTCGTGCGCATGTACATGTACGACCCGAGCGAGAAGGTCCCTCGGCTCGCGAACACAGGCGCCCTCTCCGCGGGATTGACGGTCGCGTCGCTCGCCGTGCTCGTTCTCGGCATCCTGCCGAACTCGCTGTACGAGTGGGCGCGGCAGGCCGCCCTTCCCCTGGTGCGCTAGGCCTGCGAGGGCAAGAGCCGCTCGCCGAACCAACCTGCGACCGCCCCGATCACGACCGCGATCGCGAGCGGTGCGAGGACTTCCGGGAAACGCAGCGAGATGAGCGCGTTGAATTCCTCGATGGGCGGGGATTGCGGGCGAAATGCTTGATGGAGCTGCGTCGCGAGGATGCTCCCGATGAAGAGCGAGAAGAGCAGCGCGCTCGGCGCCGCGATGATGCCGCCGCGTCCCGCGATCAGCCCCGAGCACACGAGGATCGCGCCTGCGACCGCGAGCAGGATGACCGGCGGGACCGGAAGCGGCTCGGTGAGCGCCCACCAGAAGGCCAGGCCGACCGCGCTCGCCGCGATCGACGCGAAGACGCGCGGCCAGCTCATCTGGTGGCCAGCGCGCGCGAGCGGAGCCAGCTCCCGAGCGCGCCCGCGAGTGCGCCCAGGAACGCGTACGGGGCGATCACGAGGAGGAGGCCGGTCTCGGCGGTCAGGTAATCCACGACGTCGGTCGGGCCGACGCTCCGAATCTCGCTCACGATCCCGGCGAGCGCGGCGCCGACGACGACCGAGAGACCACCCGCGAGCCAGCCGCGCCTTCCAGCGAAGAAGCCGGCGCCCATCGCCGCGAAACAGAGATAGGCGACCGCGAGGATCGCGGGGACGTTCGCCTCGAGATACGGGACGATCTGCACGACGCCCGCCGCCATGACCGCGATCGCGAAGCGCACTCAGGCGACGGTCGCGAAGGCGTGGTCGGCCTGATTGAGCGGCGTGACGCTTCCATCGTCGTCGATGATCGCGATGTCCTCGATCCGCACGCCGAAGCGCCCCTCGAGATAGATGCCCGGCTCGATCGAGAAAGCCATGCCTGGCTCGAGCAGCTCGCGGTTGCCGCGGACCAGGTACGGATGCTCGTGCCCTTCTAGGCCGATGCCATGGCCGGTGCGGTGGATGAAGAAGCGCCCGTATCCCGCCTCATCGATGACCGCGCGGGACGCCGCGTCCACCGACTCTGCAGTGGCGCCCTCCCGTGCTGCTGCGTAGCCGGCCTCCTGGGAACGGCGCACCACGTCGTGCACGCGCTGCTGCTCGCGGTCGATGCTCGCGCCGACGTGCACCGTGCGCGTGATATCTGAGCGATAGCCCTTGCGGCCGCCGCCGAAGTCGAGCACGACCGTGTCGCCGGGGCTGATGCGCCGCTGTCCGGTGTCGTGATGCGGCGATGCGCCGTTCGGGCCGGAGCCGACGATCGTGAAGTTGACTTCGTCGTGCCCCTCGGCTCGGAGCAGACCTGCGAGGCAGTCGCCGATCTCGCGCTCGGTCCGCCCCGCGAAGGGTTCTGAGAGCACGCGCACGTATGCGCGGTCAGCCGCCTCGGACGCGGCACGGAGGGCCGCGCGTTCGTAGCCGTCCTTTCGCGCGCGCAGCTCGCGCGTGATCTCGGAAGCGACGCGGAGCCGGCGACCGCTTAGCGCCGCCTCGAGTGGCAGCACGAACGCCGCCCACATCTGGTCGGCGATCGCGATGTCGCCGGGGCGATCACCGGCGAGTCGGGCCGCGAGCGCGAAGGGGTCGTCGGTCTCGCTCCAGCTCACGCGCTCGAGATCGGGCGCGCTCTCGGCCAGGCGCGGCGCCTCGAGCTCGGGACAGACGACCATCGCGCGGCCGTCGGCCCGCAGCACGAGACAGGTCAGCCGCTCGCTTGGGAACACCTGGTACCCGGTGAGGTAGAAGAGATCGGGCCCTGGGCTCAGGAGAAGTGCGGCGCACCCACGCGCGGCGAGCTTCGCGGTGGCGCGATCACGACGATCCCTGAAGCTCGGTCGTTCGGTCGGCATTCGTCCTGCACCGGAGCATACCGATGGCTCGACCGATCATCGCCGCGGCCGGCGCGGCGCTGCTCATCGCGGGAATCCTGCTCTTTGTCGCGGGCGAGCATCAGAATTCGGAATCTGTCGCGCCTCTTGCGACTCCGGTCCCGAGCGCGACGGGAATTCTCGGTGCGACCGCGACCCCGGTTCCGACGAACCCGCCGATCTCGGACCCCGGAGAACTTCGCGTTCCATCTTCCGGGAACGGCCATACCCGGCATGGGAGGCAATGCCTACCTGTACGCGCATGCGCGCCGCGGGATGTTCCTCGCGCTCTGGAACGCGCATGTCGGCGACGAGGTCTTCGTGAGCACACCCGATGGACTTGCGCTCAAGTACGTGGTGCGTGAGATCCACCCGCGAGTGGCACCTGAGGACACGAGCTGGATCGACCCGACGCCGACCGAACGGCTCACGCTGCAGACATCGACCGGGCCGAGTCGCAGCGACCCGCGATTCGTCGTCATCGCCACGCCGGCCTAGCGAGTGGCTAGAGCCGCGGCCTTACGCCGCGTAACGACTTCGTATCGCGAGAAACTTGACCAAGGGAGCGACCGCTCGCCACGCACGCAATGTCGGCGAGCCTCTTCCGTGTTCACGAAATCGACACACGGTGGAATCGGTCCTGCACGCGGTCGCGACCCGTGGTCCGGGAACCACTGGTGCGCGCTGGCATCGCCGCGTTCGCGTTCGCGTTGGCCGTCCCTTTCGTCGGGCCGAGCCATGAAACTGCGCCGCGCCCGGTGACCGTCGCGTCCGCATTCGAGGTCGAAAGCTTCCAGGGGATCGCCCGCGGCCCGCGCCCGATCCAAGACCTCTCGCAACCAGAAGCGGTCGCAGGGGTCGAGACCGGGCCGGCACCGCGACCAACCGCGGAGCCGGCCCCGGAACCGCCGCTCGCGCCGACGCCCCGGCCCGCGGTGAAGACCGCAGCCCCGCAGCCGGTCGTGCTTCCGTCGCTCGAGCCACCTTCGACCGGCGGGATCGTGATCGCCAGCTGGTATGGGCCCGGCTTCTACGGCAACCGGACCGCCTGCGGGCAGACCTATTCGCAGGCGATCCTCGGCGTCGCGCACCGCACGCTGCCCTGCGGGACGCTGGTGACGCTCACCTACGGCGCGCACAGCGTGACCGTGCCGGTGATCGACCGTGGTCCGTTCGTCGCCGGGCGTTCGCTCGATCTGTCGTACGCGACGAAGCTCGTCCTCGGCTGCCCCGATCTCTGCACGCTTTCGATGCGCCTCGGGCAATGACTGTCCTCCGATCGTCCGCCTGACCGGCAGGGCCCTCGCCGGACGGGCGAGCGGTGGCATGGGACTTGCAGCCTTCTCTCGGCGCCTAGCTCACCTAGCACACGGCCGACGATCGGCGGGAGGAGTGTCTGCGATGACCCGGAACAAAGGCGCGATGACTGTGGCCGAGGCAGGCCGACGCGGCGGTGCGACGACCGCGCAACGACACGGACCGGAGTTCTACGAGCAGATCGGAAAGAAGGGCGGCAAGACCACCGCGCAGCGGCACGGCTCCGACTTCTACGAGCAGATCGGCAAACAGGGCGGGCAGAAAGTCAAAGAGCTTTACGGCCCTCGGTTCTATGGACGCATCGGCAAGATCGGCGGCGACACGGTCTCAGAGAAATATGGACACGAGCACTTCGAAGAGATCGGCAAGAAGGGTGGACAGAAAGTCGCGGAGCTCATCGCGAGAGGCAGGCAGGCGTCATAACGACCTATATCGACGGCACGCAGAGCGAGCGAGGAAGCGCGCGTGAGCGCACGAAACGCGCTTTCGATCCGATTCCGATCACGATCCACCCGCGTTTCCCATTGACACGTCTTGGCCCCGACCTATCGTCGGCCGCTGTACGCGGAAATCGCGCTCTGCGGCCCCCGTGTACCGATGAGCGGACGACCGGCGTGGTCGTAGAGGGAAGGGTCGTGGACGACATCACGGCGCCACTCGTGGCCGTGGAGTGGGAGGACATCACCGCCTACTCGCGGACTGCGCTCCCGGATGACTTTGAGCCATACCGGCTGCGCAAGCTGACATGTGGACTTCTGTGGAAGGACACCCCCGAGTACATCGTCGTCGTCGGCGACTATGACATCAGCAACGAAGGCCGTGACTACCGGCACAATGACTTCCACATCATTCCACGCGGTGTGATCCGTCGTCTGACATATCTGCGCGAGGGCACCGCGCCGCTCGTGTCCCTCGAAGTCGAAGCAAGCTGACCGCTCGCTAAAGACAAACTAAGAACTCGCGCCGCCGCCTCCCCGGGGCGCAACCGCCGACCTCCGGCATGCGTATCAACGGATACGGAAACCGGCATGGCCTCTGCGCGGTATTGGAACAAAGGATCGACCCGAGCCGTTTTTCCGGGTGGAGGAATCGCGTGATGGCCCTTCGAGCTGAGCTCTATTGCTACTTCTGCGGCCACGGCCTTGGCGAGGTGCTCGTGCCCACGAGCGCACGCCGGCCGACGGTCGAGCAGCTTCGTGCCGCCTACGAGAAGTTGGGCGGCGGCGAGCACCCGATCTGGAACGGTAGCGACCAGCCGCTCTGCCCGCGTTGCGGGGGACAGCTCTTCCTCGAGCGGTTCGAGCACGAGGTCGTCCGCTCGTCCGAGCGCCGCGCCCTCAAGCGCGCCAGCTAACGCGGCGCAAGCGCCGTCCGCTCACTCTTGAGTGGACGGACGACGTCCCGCCTCGGTCGTGCTCGGCGTACTCGCGGGGTACGCGCTTTCGCGCGGGATCATCGAGCGTCGCGAGGCGGCGGGCGGGCTGACCGATCGGCAGCGCGAGATCCTCGCCGCCGTCGCGGCGGGGCGTACCACCAAAGAGATCGCGCTCGAGCTCGGCATCACCCCTGCGAGCGTGAACACCCACATACGTCGCGCGCGCGTGACGCTTGGCGTACCGACGCGTGCGGCTGCGGCGGTCCTCGTGTGGGGTCAGGCGGTGACGGCCCCCGCGAGGCCCAGCGCCTCCGCCCTGTCGTCGAGAGCGCGCACCACCTCGGTCACGAGGTCGTCGAACGGCACGCCGAGGTCGTCCGCTCCACGCAGCATCATCTCGCGGCTCACCGCGCGCGCGAACGCCTTGTCCTTCATCTTCTTGCGCACCGATGCGGCATCGACGTCGCGGACCGCTCTCGATGGTTTCACCAGCGCGACCGCCGTGACAAAGCCGCAAAGCTCGTCCACCGCGTAGAGCGTCTTCTCCAGCGCCGTGACCCGAGGGATGCCGGTATGGTCGCCGTGGCTCTGGATCGCATGCACGATCGTCCCCGGAACGCCGGCCTGCTCCAGGAGCGGCTTGCCGTTCTGGGGATGGCCTTCGGGATCGCGCTCGTAGTCGAAGTCATGGAGGAGGCCGGCGATCGCCCACATCTCTTCGTTCTCACCGTACTTCTGAGCGAACCGACGCATCGCGGCTTCGACCGCGAGCCCATGCTTGCGGAGGCTCTCCGACTTCGTGTGTTCGCAAAGGATCGCCCACGCCTCGTCTCGGATCACGAGCTGCACCTCCCCTCGATGGCATCCTAAGACCCGAGCTACCGCTCGGCCTGACAGCGAGAGTGAGCTAGCGTCGGACCGTGACCGGGTGCGGATGCCTTGTGGTGATCGCCGCGATCGTGGCCCTCCTGGTGATCTTCGTTCGCGGCTCTTTCGATTCGGGCGAGCCGATCGCGCAGGCCGTCGCGCTCAGCGCCGTCGCGCTCGCGTTACAGCGGAGGTGCGGGGTACGGGCCGCGGACCACCTCGTACGCGCGCGCGGCGCGTAGGACAGCGGCCTCGTCCCACATCCGCCCCGCGAATTGCAGACCGACCGGGATTCCATCGTCGGTCAGGCCGCATGGGACCGAGATCGCGGGCTGCCCCGTCAGGTCGAAGACCCTGGTGATCCGGGTCCACTCGCTTGGCCGGCCGACGACCTTCGCCTCTTCGATGGTCCAGGCGCGCGACGGCACTGTCGGCATCGCCAGCACGTCGCATTCACCGAGGCTCACGTCGGCCGCGCCCGCGCGAGCTTCGAGCAGAAGTTGTAGTGACGCCGCGTAGGTCGTCGCGTCGACCTCGGTTGCGGCCAGACGCGCGGCGACGAGCGGTCCGTACTCCTTCGAACGACCGGGGAACGCTCCGTCGTGGAAGGCCCGCGCCTCGATCGCGAGGATCGCGCCCGCCGCCTTCGCGTAGGCGGCGGCCTCCGGCCAGGCGAGCTCGCGCACCTCCGCTCCCGCGCGCTCGAGCGCTTCGATGGCCCCGCGCGCGACGCCGGCGATCTCCGGGTCGCACTCGTCCCATACCCAGTCGCGCGGGACGCCGATGTGCACGCCTCGGGGACCGGCCTCGATGCGCTCGAGCAGATCGGGCACATCGCGATCAGCCGACGCCGGATCTGACGGGTCGCGCCCGGCGATCGCCATCGTCACGATCGCGGCGTCTCGCACCGAACGCGTCAGCGGCCCGGGATGGTCGAGCGACCACGAGAGCGGGACGCAGCCCGCGACGCTCACGCGTCCGTACGTCGGTTTGAGGCCGACGCAGCCGCAGAGCGACGCAGGGATGCGGATGCTCCCTCCGGTATCGCTGCCGAGCGTTGCGAACGCTTCGCCGCTCGCGACCGCGACGGCCGAGCCGCCGGAGGATCCGCCGGGGATCTTCGTCTGGTCCCAGGGGTTGCGTACGTCGCCGAAATGAGGATTCACCGAGCTGATGCCGTACGCGAACTCGTGCATCCCGAGCTTCCCAACGAGCACTGCTCCGGCGTCCTTGAGCTTGCGCACCGCTCTTGCGTCCTCGGTCGGGATCCACTCGCGAAGGATCTTCGATCCCGCAGTTGTGCGGACGCCTCTCGTCGCGAAGAGATCCTTCACCGCGACCGGTATTCCGTGGAGCGCACCAAGGTAGTGGCCCGCGCCGATCTCGGACTCGGCGCGACGGGCCTGCTGCCGCGCGAGGTCGGTCGTTACCGTCACGAACGCGTTGAGCCGCGGCTCCAGCGATGCGATGCGTGCGAGGGTCGCCTCGAGCAGCGTGACCGGCGAGAGCTGCCTCTCATGTATCGCCCGAGCGGCGTCTTCGATCGAAAGCCGGGTGATGTCTTCGCTCACCGGCGCATGCTACGGAGAGATCTCTTGATGGCGACGCGCCGGGGATGGTGCTCCCTAGCTGCGCTTCTCCGTCGCAGCGGCTCGTCGTGCGCGAACCACGCTCAACGCGACGCCGAGCGCGACGGCCACGATCGCTCCGGCGATGAGCGCCTCGAGGGTGCCGCTGCCTGCGTCAGGCGAGATGCCGAAGAGCTGCTCGATCCAATCCATGTCGACCTCCCGAAGCTGCGCCAATCATCGCAGTTCGGGAGCGATCGCGCGTCAGGAAGGGACGACGAGCACGACCATCGTCCCCATGTTGACGGTGATCGATGTGACCCGAGTGCCGGAAGGAATGTTCGAGGCAAGAGTCCGGGCAAACGTGTCGGCGATATCCTGCTTGGTCGAGTCTGGCAGACCGACCCCGGCAAGGGTCGCGCTTTCGATCTGCGCTCCGGCCTTTCCATCGACGATCGCAGGCGTCGCGACCACGACGATCGGACCGCTGAGCAGGAACGCGTGCCCGGTGGCGGTCAGCGTGAGGCGGCCCGGCTGCAGCGTGACGATCGGATCGGTGACGGTGATCCCCGAAACCGTCATCGGCGTGAACTGACGCGCCGCCGTGGTGAGGTCCTGCTCGCTGAACGTGAGCGTGAGCGCCCGCGGGTTCGCCGCGGTGGGGGTAGCACGGGACGATGACGAGCTGGGCGAGCTCGACGCCGCGGCGAGGCCGCGCGTCGGCTCGGTGGGTCCGAGACGGCCGAGCGCGAAGAAGGCGACGACGAGAAGGATCGCGAGGAAGGCGATCGACCGCGCGAGGCGCACCACGCGCTACACGCTAGAGCCCCAGTGGATCCACGATCCGTTCGTTCTCTTTGACTTCCCAGTGCACGTGCGGACCGGTGGTGGCGCCGGTCATGCCGATCAAGGCGATGGGCTGGCCGCGCGCGACGTGCTGCCCGATCGATACCAGCGCGGCAGAGGTGTGGTAGTAGCAGCTCTCGAGCCCGCGCGCGTGCTGCACGCAGACACGGCGGCCACCGACCTGCACCCAGCCCATCGCGTCGATCATGCCGTCGTCCGCCGCGACGATGATCGACCCGAACGGCCCCGCGATGTCGATGCCGGTGTGCGCGCCTTGGAGGAACTGGGTGATCGCGCCCGCGACGGGACGCACGAACCGCCGGCCGTCGGCATCGATCCTGGCCTGGCGCGAGCGCGCCGCGGGATCGGCCCGCGCGTCGAGGCCCTGGCCCTGAGCGACGCCGCACCGGTAGAGCTCGAGCTGGGTCGTGTACATACCGGTACGCGAGACGCCGGCGAACCAGCGGCCGTCCGGGCTGAACACGCGCGAGCCGAAGAGGTTGGGCAGGGTCGCCGTCGCGTGATCGCCCGACTCGGACGGATCCCACACAGGAATGGCGTCGAGCGCGTTTCCGCCGGGCACGGTCGGCGAGATCGATCCAACAAGGAGTCGCGCGTCGGCCGTCCACCCGTGGGCCGTCCCGGGGAACTGTGAGAGTGACGCGCTCTCATTCGCGCCATCGGTGCCATGCAGGGTGATCCGGTCGTTCGAGCGGATCAGCAGCGTGTGCTGACGCGGCGCCCACTCGGTGAAGGTGGTCCCGGGCTCTTCGAGCGGCGCGGCATCGCCGGTGCTCGTCACACCGACGTAGCGATCGGCCGTACCGTCGAGTGAGTACTGCGTGATCGTGAACCGCTGCGCGTCGGCGCTGAAGTACGCGTCGTCGCGCGGGTACTGGATGGCGAGATCCGGCGCCACGTGCGAGACCGTCCAGGCCGCGCCGGCGTGCCAGGCGCGGATCTCGTCCTCGTACCAGTAGTACAGCGTGTCGCCAGCCCAGCGGACCTCGGGGTCGGACGTGTCGATCGCGCCGGCCTGGCTCCTCCCGAGCATCACGTGCAGGTAGCCATCGTTCCGCCAATACGAGAGATACGCGCCGGAGCCTGACCATTGCGGACGGTTCCCCTCCCCGAGCTCGCGCAGCGTGTTCGTCCGCATGTCGAGGACGGTGATGACCTGGTTCTCTTCGTAGCCGGTGATCGTCGTGCTCGACGGGATGGTCACGATGCGGGTGAGCGCGACCGCGCTGGCGTCGGGGGCCCACTTGATGTCGGTCACGTGCTCGATGATCGGGGTCGTCGCGCGGTCGGTGCACCGAAGCGGATCGACCGGCGCGTTCGTGCGCAACGCGCGATCGTCGGGGAAGGTGACGTCGCCGGAATCAGGCGCCGATCGCGAAGATGCTGAGCAGGCGCTGAGGAGGACAGCGAGCAGGGCGATACCCCATCCGAACCTTCCCCTGCTCACACTGCCGATTAAAAGATGCCCACGTCCCCACGCGATACCCGCGGGCGGCGTGAACGCGTATCGAAGAGGTGTGCGAGCGGGTCGTTGCTTTGTGTCAGCGAGCGAGCGTGGGGTCGGTCGTCATGCGCGACGCATCGCGGTGATGAAGATCGCGCCGAGCAAGAGATGGACGACCAGGCCCGGGGCCGCTTGCACGGGAAGCGCGCCCGCGGCGACTTCGTAGCCGTTCACCACGATCTCGAGCGCTTGCACGACGACGTTGCCTACGAGGATCGCGCGGAGAGGCGTGCCGGTTGCGCTCCGCGCCATCCAGTTGATGACGCCGAGGCCGATGAGGGTGGCGCCCACGTCGCGCGAGAGCACGACGCCCTCGTTCGGCGTCCCGAGGCCGAAGCCGGCGAGCATGGTGGTGGGGAAGACAAGCAGGGCAAGCCCGAACACGAAGGCGGCGATCGCGCCGAGCATGAGCGCAAGACGTGGGCTCAACGCGCGGGAGTCTACTTGTAGCGAACCGACCCAGCGCGCATGGGCTATTGCCGCAGAGGGTCGACGATGCGGCCGAGCAGCTTCGCCTCCCAGTGGACGTGGGGTCCGGTCGTCACGCCGGTCATGCCGATGAGCGCGATCGGCTGGCCGCGCACGACCCGATCGCCGATCGTCACGAGCGCCGCGGAGGTGTGGTAGTAGCAGCTCTCGAGACCGCGCGCGTGCAGCACGCACACGCGCCGCCCGCCCACCTGGACCCAGCCCATCGCGTCGACCACGCCGTCGTCCGAGGCGACGATGACGGACCCGAACGGGGCCGCGACGTCGATGCCGGTGTGGCTTCCTTGGACGAACTGCGTGATGGCACCGGCCACCGGGCGAGCGAAGCGTCGCGGGTCCGCCTGGATCGCCGCCAGCCGCGACGGCACGGTCGGATCGCCGGTCGAGGCGCCCGAGCTCGCCGGCCCAGCGCCGCAGCGATAGAGCTCGAGCCGCGTCCCGTACAGGCTCGTCCGGCTCACGCCGGTGAAGTACTCGCCGCCCGGGCTGAAGACCCGCTGGCCCAGCAGGTTTGGCAATGTCGCCGTCGTCTGCGGCTCGCCGTCCGCGCCCCACACCTTGAATTGATCGAGGGCATCTCCCGCGGGGATCGTCGGCGAGATGCGCCCCATGAGCAGCGCGCGGCCGTCGGGAGTCCAACCGTGGACCGGCCCGGCGAACGCGCGCAACGAGGAGCTCCTGGCGCTGCCGTCCATCGCGTGGAGCTCCACCCGATCGGGGTACTGGACGAAGAGCGATTCGCCTGACGGTGCCCACTCGGTGAACGTTGCCTGCGGGAGATCCAGCGGCGTAAGGTCGCCGGTCGTTGTCGTTCCGAGAAAGCGCTCCAGCGTTCCGTCGAGCGAATAGCGCGTGAGCGTGAAGCGCTCTCCGTCGGCGCTCCAGTAGACGTCGTCGCTCGGATATTCGGCCGCTGTCTCGGACGGAAGATGCGCGATGGTCCGCACGAAGGATTCTGCGTTCCAGGCCTGGATCTCATCCTTCGACATGAAGTAGAGCGTCTCGCCAACCCAGCGTGCCTCCGGCATCGTCGCAGGTATGTCCGCGACGACGAATCCCCCAACCGCGATGCGCAACGTGCCGTCCCAGCCCCAGTAGGAGAGGTATCGACCATCAGCCGACCATTGGGGCCGCTCGCCGACGCCGAGCGGACGAAGCTCACCGGTGCGCACATCGAAGGAGTCGAGAAAGAACTCCTCTTCCCAGCCGGTGATCGTCCGCGGTGACGCGAGGGTGACGATGCGGGAGATCGCGAGCTTCGTCGCGTCCGGCGACCAGGTCGCATATACGACGTGATCGACATCGGGTATCGGCACGCGCTCCGTGCAACGGAACGGCTCCGTGACCGGGGGACGCGGCGTCGCGGTCGGCAACGCGAGCGGCGATGGTGCGATCGTGAGCTCGGGGCTGGTCGTCGTTTGGGGACTCGGCGCCCGCGTCGCAACCGCGGCGGGAGCGGTGCACGCGGCCGCGACGAGCGCAGCAACGCCGACCATCCGGGCCGTCCTCATCCTTGTGATCCTAGAAGCCGAATCGAGCATTTTTGGAGAAGGCGCCCGACATGAGAGCGCCGGTAGTCCAGCACGTAGACCTGTGAGATCGCGCGCCCCGGTCCTCAACCCCGACGGTGAGGGCATTGAAACTTGTTCAGTCTGGCGGTCCCGACCGGATTCGAACCGGCGATCTCGTCCTTGACAGGGACGTATGCTAGGCCGCTGCACCACGGGACCAGGACGAAGAAAAGCGCGTTTTCGCGCTCCCCTTGGACGCTCATTGTGCCAGAGCGCACGTCCGCGAAGAAAAAGAGGCGGCGAGTGCGCTTCCTTTCCCTCGCCGCCCCGCCGGTGTGGCCAACGTCGGGCTAGCTCGCCGCCAGAAGACCTCCGCGCAGCTGCCGGTTGTCCATCCGCATCTCGCGCGTCACCTCGTTCGCGATCCAGCTCGTCCGCACGAGGCCGCCGAGTGTCAGATCGAGACCCGCCTCGCGCAGCTCCCCATACCCCATGCCGCGATAGAGGCGGTTCGAAGCGACGTAGCACATCTCGTCGTATAAAAGCGGCCACTCCACCGAGCGCCGCAAGAAACAGAACGAGATGAAGTCGATCGCCATCTGGGCGATCCGGTCTTCCACCCCTTACCTTCCCCTTCGCGCTTTTGGACCGGCGCATCATCGACAGGCCACCTCATTCGGACAAGGTGGTCTGTCCACCAAGTTCTCCACAGAGTTCTCCACAGCGACCGAGCACGCTGTCCACATCGGATGAGGGGAACATGGTGATCAACGCGACTTGTGTCCGCTGAAACGACGGCGCTCTTTGAGGCTCTTCGCGCTCGCCCGATCGAGTGCCTCGTCGCCGAAACGAGCGCGAACTGCGTCTAACGCGGCGTTGAGCCGGTTGTGACGGGCCACCTCGAACAACTTGAGCTGCTCACCGCCGACGAGCCCGGACGCCGTGACCCCCACGAGGCGGACCGGGCTGATGTGGCCGCCCTCGCGGTCCTCGGCGAGGGCTTCGCGGAGCAGGTCTCGTGCGACGTGGAAGATTCTCTGGTCGTCGTTCGTGGCGTCTGCGAGCGTTCGCTGTCTCGTGCGGGTTTCGAACGGCGCGACACGCAGCGTGAGGGTGATCGTCCGCCCGAGCAGCGCCTGGTCCCGCAGTCGCTGCCCGACTCCTTCCGAGAGGCGAAGCAGCGTCGACTCGATCGTGCGGGTGTCGAGCGTGTTCTCGAAGAACGTGTGGGAATGGCCGACGGACTTCGGAACGTAATCCTCGCTCGGGGTCACAGAGCCGTCGTCGATGCCATGCGCACGCTCCCAGATCGCGACGCCAAACTCGCCGAGGCGCGTCTCCAGGGCTTCGCGGTCGAACGCCGCGAGGGCTCCGATCGTCGTGATGCCCCACCCGGCGAGCAGCTCGCGCGTCCGCACGCCCACGCCCCAGAGCCGTTCGATGGCGAGCGGCGCGAGGAAGGCCGCCTCCCCGCCAGGCGCGACGACGACGAGCCCGTCAGGCTTGCGCAGGTCCGACCCGATCTTGGCGCAGAGCTTGTTCGTCGCGACGCCGACCGAGATGACCAGGCCGCAGCGCTCGCGCACCTCGCGCTTGATCGCACGCGCCATCGACTCCCGATCGCCGAACAGGTGCTCGGTCGCGGTGACGTCGAGGAAGGCCTCGTCGAGCGAGATCGGTTCCACGAGGGGCGTGCGCTCACGGAAGAGCGCCATGACTTGCTCGGACGCCGTGACGTAAGCGTCGCGGTCGCCCGGGACGAAGATCGCGTCGGGGCACAGCAACGCTGCGGTGCGTAGCGGCATCGCCGAGCGCACGCCGAACGCGCGTGCCTCGTACGACGCCGCCATGACAACCCCGCGCTCGCCGGGTGCGCCGCCGACGATGACCGGCTTGCCTCGATATTCCGAGTGGTCTCGCTGCTCCACCGATGCGTAGAACGCGTCGAGGTCGCAGTGGAGGATCGCCCGCACGTCGCTCATCGGTAGCGGACCCCGTACGAGCGCGCCTCGGGCACCGCGAACCGCACCAGACGCTCGCCTTCGGTGGTCGCGTCGGCCCGATCGCTCGGGGCGATGCGCGTGAGTGGATGGATCTCGAGCACGGCCTGGTCCTTCGCTCGCGCGATCGACCAGGTCGCGGCGACCATCCCGTCGATGAGGAGAGCGGCTTCGATGATGCCGTTCTTGGCATAGAGCGCCGAGCGGAACTTGGAGCTCACGATGCGCTCGCGGTGCTGATAGGCGATGAGCACCTCGTCGTAGCGCGGGAGAAAGCGCGCCGGCGCGCGCGTCCCCGCCGCCGGCCGCGGTGCCGTGGGCAGGTCGAACAGCGTGCGACCGGCCTCGTCCTTGAAGGTGCGGAGCTTGGGCGCGAGCGCCTCGAGCGTCGGGCGAAGCCGCGGCGCCACCTGCCCTGCGAACTTCGCGATGTCGGCCAAGCTGACCGGACCGAATGCAGCGATGCAGCGGCGGACGAGCCGTTCGAGTGCGAGCGCTTCCGATGGCCGGCCGTCGCCGCCGATCCAGTGGCTGGCGGCGACATACGGGGCCTCGGTTCCGCCGTACTCCCAGTGCCCTCCCGGTGGTGCCGACACGAGGTCGGCGTGCGCGCTGACGTAGCGCCAGAGCAGCCATGCGAACCGTTCGTTGAAGACATCCCCCATGCGCTCCCGCAGGTGTGCGATGACGGCCTCCTTCGCCTGCGGCGTCCGCGCGAACGCGACCGCGAGCGCGGCCACTCGCTCGGGGTCGGCGCCGCGCGTGACCTGTATCCGATTCCACGCGCCGCGCTGGAGATCCTGAGTGGCGACCGCGTACGCGTAGAAATCTCGCGCGCTCACCAGGTGCAAGGTGCCGCGCATGAGCCGAGCTCGAACGATCGTGTGCCGTTCGAGCGCCGACCAGAGCCGCTCCCGCCGGAACTCGGCGAGCCGCGACCAGAGTGCGAAATACGGCGATGGCGACCACTGCGCCTGGAGGGCCGCAAGGCGCTCGACGCCGGTGACCACGTTGAGCTTGGCCCGGTGCAACAGCAGCTGTCGCGCAAGCGTCGCCCGGTTGAGCTCCCGCAGCGTCAGCGTTCGCGGCGTGCGCGAAGCCCTCATCCGCGGACCGCGTGCGTTTTCGCTTCAGGCGCATAGAAGCGGACGAGCCGCTCGCCCTCGGCGAGAAGCGCTGCTCGGTCCGCGCGCCCGAGACGCGCGAATGGCTTGAGCTCCAGGATGGCCTCCTTCGGACGCACCGCGATGGTCCAACGCCCGGCCACGAACCCGTCGACAGTGAAGGTCTGCCACACCTCGGCGGAGAAGATGACCTGTTTCCGCCACTTCTCGGGCAGGATCCGCGCGCGCTCCGAGGCGACGTGTCCCAGGATCGCGGCGTCGAACCGCGCGAGGAAGCGCACCGGCGCCGACGTGTCCGAGGGCGGCCGCGGCGCCTTCGGCAGGTCGAACAGCTCGCGCCCGCGGTCGTCGGTGAAACGGCGGACCTGCTTGATCCGCGCGACCGCGGCGCGGATGTGGGGCACGCGGACGCTGCTCCAAGCGGCGACGTCCGCGACGGTCGCTGGTCCGAACGCACCGAGGTGGCGCCGCACGACCAGGTCATACGCGACCTCGGGCCGCGGGTTCCGCCTGAGCGCGGCCGGCGGCGCGACGAATCGAGCGAGCTGCCGATGGTCGAACCGCGCGCTGGGGGCTTCCCAGATGAGCCCGCTCATCGCGACGGCGGCGTAGAGGAACCAGCTGCGAAGGCGCTCGTCATCGAGAGCTCGCCGGGGCAGGTGCTGGACGATGTGTGCCTTCAGATCTTCCCGCGAGCGTGGCTCCTTCGCGGCGAAGGCCAGGACGCTCTTCTGCAGGGTCGCGAGCTCGTGCATCTCGGGGCTGCCGGGGGGCCGCCAGGCACTGAAGCGCCCTTCGGCCGTCGCGACCGCGTACGCGGGGTATTCGCGTGCGCTTACGAGGTGCAGCGTCCCGCGCATGAGGGTCGCTTTCACGACTTCGCGCTTGTCGATCGCGTGTGTCAGCCGCTCACGATCGAACTCTGCGAGCCTGCTCCAGAGCGAGACATACGGTGCCGGCGCCCACTGGCCCTGGAGGCATCCGAGACGCTCGATCGCCTCGACCACGCCGAGCCGCCGGCGCTCGAGCAGCATCTGCCGTGCGAGCAGCGCGCGATTCAGCTCACGCAGGGTGAGCAGAGGAGCGCGGACCGGCATGGTGCGCCGAGGTTAGGCGAGGCGTCGAATGACGCCGATCACCTTCCCCTGGATCTGGACGTCGCGCGCGTAGATCGGGGCCATCGTTCCGTTCGCGGGCTGCAGGCGAATGCGGTCCTTCTCTTTGTAGAAGCGCTTGAGGGTGGCCACGTTGTCCTCGAGCAGGGCCACGACGATGTCGCCGTCACGCGCATTCGATTGCTCCTGCACGACCACGAAGTCGCCGTCATCGATGTGGTCATCGATCATCGACTTGCCGCGTACGCGCAGAACGAAGGTCTCGCGACCCTTCCCTGCCGCGAGGTCGCCGGGAAGCGTCATCGTCTCGGTGCGGTCGTCGTAGGCGTAGATCGGTTGGCCGGCCGCGATCTCACCGACGATCGGCGCCTTGACGACCTTGCCACCGAGCATCCCGGGCAAGCTGAGTGCACGGCTGCGCGTCGCCTCTTTCGTCAGGCGCCCCTCGCGCTCGAGCTTGGTGAGATGGTGGTGCACCGCAGAGGTCGAGGCGAGCCCGACGGCCTCCGCGATCTCACGGACGCTCGGCGGGTAGCCCCGCTCGGCGACGGTCTCGCGGATGTACGCCAGGATCTTTTCCGCCCGCTGCTGGTCCTGTTTGGTCACGCTGCCGGCGAGCGTAACCGAACGGATGTTCGCTTGTCAAGACACGCCCTAATCTCGGCGCGTGCCGCTCGACCCGGAGACGGTCCGGGCCAATCTCCTCGACTACGGCGGGCGGACCTTCTGGGCCCTGCTCGTCGCCATCGCCGCGCTCTTGGTCGCGCGGGTCGTCCGCGCGGCGACGATGCGCTCGCTTGCGCGCAACCGTGCGCAAGCGAACGTCACCATCCTGCTCGGCAATCTTGCGCAGGTGACCGTGATCGTGCTCGGCATCCTCGGCATCCTCGCGATCTACACCCAGGGCGCGTTCGGATGGATCCTGACTTCGTTCAGCGTCGTCGGGCTTGTGATCGGTCTTTCGCTGCAGGACATCCTCAAGAACTTCTTCGCCGGGATCTGGGTCCTGGTCGAGCGGCCGTTCCGCATCGGAGACACGATCGAGGTCACCGGCTACACCGGAAGCGTCGAGGAGATCTCATTCCGCACCACGCAGCTGCGGACCGCCGACGGGCGCGAGGTCATCGTCCCGAACGGGACATTCATGACCTCGGCGGTCGTAAACCTCACGCGCTTTCCCACAAGACGCGTCGGCGCGTGGCTCGTGCTTCCCGGAGATTCCTCGGCGATCAGCGCGGAAGATGTGCGTGGAGCATTGGCGAAGACAAAGGGGATCGCGCCCGACCCGCCCGCGCAGGTCGAGCTCCGCAGCGTCGGGGACGGCAAGGCGCAGTACCTCGTGACGTTCTGGGCTGACGACCAGACGGCCGCGCTTACCCGCGCGCTCGAGGCGCTCCGGGCACGGTTCCCGCAGGGAGAAGTGCATGGTGGCTAAGGGTTTGCGACCACCGAAGGATGTCGGCGACGTCGTCGAGCTCATCCGACGTCTGCCGACCTACATCCGCCTGGTGTGGGCGCTGCTGCGCGACTCGCGAGTTCCCGCCGGTCAGAAGCTGATCCTCGCGGGAATCGTCGGTTACCTGATCCTTCCGATCGATCTGATCCCTGACTTCGTTCCCATCCTTGGACAGCTCGACGACATCGCCGTCGTCCTGCTCGGCCTCGACCTCTTCATCCGCAGCGCGCCGCAGGATGTCGTCGACGACCACTTGAGACGGATCGCTCAGGACAAGGACCAGTTCACCGCCGACATCGCCACCGCCGAACGATTGCTCGGCGATCGGCTCGGCAACGTCCGCGGTACTCTTGATCGGATCCTTCAGCGGGATCGAAAGGGGAGCGCATGAGCGACCGTGACTCCGGACCCGGCATCTTCGGCGCGATCGAGGCACTGCTCGCGATCGTCGGTGCACTGACGGTCATGGGTGTTCTGGCGGTCGCCGCGTCCGTCCTCGCGTGGGAGATGGAGCTCCGGCGAAGCGAGCAGGAGACATCGCTCGACGAGGCGTCTTCCGCCTCCTCCTAGTCTCCGCGACAGGGCATGCGTGTCATCCTCAAGACCGAGGTCAAAGGACTTGGCCGCGTCGGCGACGTGAAAGACGTGGCTGACGGTTATGCGCGGAACTACCTGCTGCCGAAGGGTCTCGCGATCGAGGCGACCGGTGCCGAGCTGAGGCAGCTCGCGCAAGAGCGCGACGCGGAAAAGGCCAAGAAGGACCGTACCCACGGCGATGCCGAGGCGCTCGCGAAGCGCATCGCCGAGATCACCCTCGTCTTCAAGCTC
>VBDQ01000082.1 GCA_005889075.1 Chloroflexota bacterium | reverse complement strand
GAGGCGGGGGGCGATGACATGAAGCGTTCGTAGTGATGGCCTCACCCTGCCGTGCTCGATGTGACTGATAAGCGCCTTTGTCATCTCGGCACCGGCGAGCTCGGCCTGGGTCAGGCCGGCCGCCAGCCGCGCTTGCCTGACGAGTCCGCCCACGGGCGCTGCTTGCGCGCGTTCGCGCGCGGCCGCCGGACGAGCACGTTTACTCACGGTTGCGTCCCTTTCGCCAAACGGGTCGAAAGTATACCTTGCGCCTTTTTCGGTATATCGCAGTATCCTGCCGCGGGCGTTGAGTCAACCGGTACGAACGGGGGCGTGAGATGGTCCTGACCGAGCGACGCGAGGGCCAACGAATCACACGAAGACAGCACGCCGTCCTCGATCTTGTCGCGCGCGGCTATGCCAACAAGCAGATCGCGGGCGAGCTCGCGATAAGCGAGGGCGCGGTGAAGAAGCACGTGTCACACCTCATGCTCGAATTCCAAGCGCCAAACCGAACCGCCCTGGTGTACGTGGCCGTCGGTCGAGGGCTAGCTGCGGCGCGCATAGATCTCGTCGACTCGAACGGCAGAGGCGAGGCGCACGACTCGCCGCTGTCCTTCAAAAATGGCGGCGATGAGAAGCGCGACAGGGATAAGAAAGAGCGAGGCGAAATCGCTCGAGATGAAGCCGACCTGCGCGAGCATCGGGCCGGTGTTGGCCGCCGCATGAAGGCCGACCGCGGCTAGGTAGGCGCTGATCGTGGCGCGCCAACCGCGCCAGAGACCCACGGCAACGATGCTGGTCAGCGCGCCGTGTATGAACGTGGCAGCCATGCGTTCGCCGAGGAAGGGAAAGAACGCGTACCACGGCAACGCCGCGAGGTCGGTGCGGAGGCCGAGGGCAAATCCGACGTACGCGGCCTCGCCCAGACCGAAGCCGAGCCCGATCGCAGTGCCGATCAGCAGGGCGGACTCGCCGTCTTTCATGAGTCGCCGCACGACGGGAAGGAAAAGCGTCGCGAGCTTGACGCCCTCTTCGGAAAAGGGTGCAAGCAGCCACGCCGCGACGATGAACCAGAGCGGGGAGGTCGGACCAACCGCGCTTGTGCCGGCGGCCGCTGCGAGCGCGAGGAAGATGGGTCGCTTCACGAGCAGGTTCACGGCTGCGCTGAGCGGCAGCGGCATTGCGAGAAGCCACAGCGGCACCGGTCGGCCGATGGCACGGAGAAGGGTGACTGCGAAGCCACCGCCCGCCGCCAGCGTCAAGACCGTCATGACGTCGATGCCCGGCACGGGCGTTACGGCGGCAGACGAGCCATGATCGCGTCGAGGAACAAACGCTCCTCCGCAGGGGTCAACCCATACGTGGCGCGCGTGGTGCGGATGAGCAGGATATCTTTCGCTGCACGCGTCGCGCACATGCGCACCGGACCCACGTCGTTGTAGGGGACCACGAAAAGCGCGAGCCCAGGCAGGCGCATGCTCGACCACACCGGGACGCTCAGGTCGCGCCGCTGCATTCCCTGGATCTCGGAGTAGGGGATGCGATAGCGGAGGACGGGGCCGTACCGCAGGGTCAGCGCGTCGGCGTCGAGCTCGTACCGCATCGTCGGAAACAGCGCGGCGAGCGCTAGGAATGGCAAGCCGATGACGACGCTCGGTGCGATCGCGATGAGTGTGATGAGGCTGGGTCCTCGCGCGCCGGGAAGGACGATGGCGAGAGTCGGCGCGAGCACCGCCAAGGCGACCCCGATGAGCCACAGGTACCCGAGCGAAGGGCTGGGTCGGAAAATGAGGCGCGACGTCGTGTCGTTCGCGGTCATCGCGCCGGCGTCACTCACCGACTATGCGCGGGAAGAGCCCGCCGCGTCGACTCACGGAACCACAGCCTGAAGATGCGAAGCGGCGCAAGACCTCGCACGTCGAATTCCTGCCGCATCGGGCGAAGGAAGAGTATGAGCGCCGCGCACATCGCGATCGCGAAGCTGACGAGGCCGATCATCACGGCGATGCCGGCATGAAACCCGATCCCCAGCACCAGCAGGCGCGAACGCGCCCGCTGGTCCAATACGAGTCCGAGCGCGATCGCGAACTCGAGGGCGAGCGGCCCCCACGTGAGCAAGGCGACGCCGAGCGAGCTCGTGATGACCGGCTCCATGAGCCCGCGCATCCACCATGGCGTACCGAAGGCGGGGTCGGTCGACCAGTAATAGAACGCGGTGCCATCGGCCCACACCGGTGTGGCGAGCTTCGCGAGGGACGAATCGAGGTAGATGCCCGCCACCTGAAGCCTCGCGACGAACAGCGCCGACCACGCGACGAGCGACGCGATCGGCCGCGGGGTCTGTGGCGCGCTCTGCCAGTGCCAGGCGCGGGGGTCGGTCACGGTCACGGGTACCAGGAGCAGCGCGAGGATCTGGATTACCTGATCTCCTCCATCCGGGATCGTGGCCGACACCGCGAAGCTGTAGGAGATCCACCAGTGCGGAACGCCGGTCAGACGCGGGCGCCAGCCCGACGCAACGACGAGCAGGATCGCCGCCGCGATCGCCTGGGCGAGCGCGAGATCCGCCCGCGGGATGAGGCAGAAGAAGCTGAGCCGCCCTGCTCCGACGCACGCGGGGACGCCGGGAAAGCCCAGCGCCGGCCGGAAGAGCGTCTCGGTAGAGCTCGTGATCAGCGTGGCCGCGGTGGCGAGCGCGAGCATGGTCCGAGCCATGCCGTACACGTTCGTCCACGGGCTCGTCATTGCGAGTGCCTCGGCCCATATGCACAGCCGACTCAGCACCGGATCTCGAGCCTCACGACCGTGCTCGGCATGGTGGTCTCGCTCTCGACCCGCGCCCACGCCCATGGCACCGGCTCCTGCCGGACGAGTCCCACATCACCGCAGAGGGTCGGAGCGGGCGAGCGGTTCGTGATCGAGATGGTTCGCGGGAGCCGGTCAAGACAGAGCGTCGGCGCGTCCGCGCACTGCTGCCACGCCGTGTCGGCGAAGTCGCCGAGGAGCAGTCCGATCTCCACGCCCTGCGCGCGCGAGATCCGATCCAAGCCGAAGACGTTCCGAATGTCGGCGTGCGGACCGGCGTGGGCGTACGCCCACATTCCATCCGTCCCGTGCCGGTAGGGAAGGAGGTGCGGCTCGCGTGGGTCGCGGGTGAAGAAGGCCCAGCCTTCCGGCGCGAAGAATGGGATCGCGGGCTTGAGGACGCGCTCAAGCGGGAGCTCGAGGACGTTGCGCGGGATCTGCGCGTGCACGACGTAGAGACCAGCGGTCGCCCACGCCACACCGAGGAAGAGGAGCATCGCGCCGAGGGATCGGCGCGATGCTCGACGGGCCGCCGAGACGTCCCGCCTCTTCCGCAACGCTACGCCTTGAGGGTGCGCGCGATCGAGTCGATCCAGAGGTCATTGGCGAGCGTCGACGTGGAAGGCGAGCCCGCGAGAACGTAGTCGACGTTGATCATGACGTTGCCGGTGACTTCGAAGTTGACGACCGTGACCGCGCTCACGACCGCCAGGAGCGCGACGACCCCCGCCGCCGTGACGACGAGGACGACCGATATGAAAATGCAGTCCGGGCCGGTCGACTTTGCTTGATTACTTGCGCCGAACTCTTGCTGGATGGCTTGTTCGGTGATCGTGCGCGCGTTGTCGATGGCGGCGCGGATCCGGACGCGGTCACCTTTTTGGATCGCCGAAGCGAAACGCGGGAAGAAGGAAGGCTCGATAGTCCGGATGCGAGTGACGATCCGATCGACGATCGCGACCGCCTCCGCGCTGGCGGGTGGGAGCGAGGCGAACTCGGGGAAAAGTGCCGCGACCGGGCCCTGGGCGAAGGCCAGGCCACGGTAGAGGGTTTCACCGTCGAAGCGCGGGGCGGCGGTGGAGTGGTTCGCGGTTTGTGCGCTTACCGACGCCGCGGCGACGTCGGGATGCACGACGAGAAGCGTGAGGGCGAGGAACATCGCGAGTCGGAATCGACCGCGTGGGGTGATGCGCATGTTGGCCACCTTTCCTGGCGGGACTGAGCGCCTCGCGAGGTGATACGCCGCGCAACGTGGCCCGAATAGGGGGCCGTTCGGCTACCGCCTTATCCCGGTCGATGCCATCGCCATCGGCAACGACGACATCGCGAAGGTCCTCGACGAGATGGCGCGAGACCGACACCGTCTCGTTGACGTGCACAACGGAGAGGTCGTCGTCTGGCCAGATCCGCCTTCGACGTACCGATAGCCCCTCGCCCGCGATATACCGTCGTGGTGCGGCGGCCTCTCGCTCTTCTTGCGCTCGTGCTCGCCGCCTGCGGCGGCGCGGCGGCGCCAGCCCCCGAGCAGGCCGCGACTGCCTCGACACCCTCGCACCCCGCGTCGGCCGTGACGAGCGCCGCGCCGTCGGCGACCGTAATCCCCACGCCCGCGCCCACGGCTAGACCCATTGCCGCGGTCCTCGAGCGCATCGACCCGGCGAAGCTGAACGATCACATGGTCGCCCTCGCGTCGTTCGGCTCGCGCGATGCCCGCAACGCGAATCACGGGAAGGCGGTCTCGTACCTCAAGGAGCAGCTGGGCGCGATCCCCGGCGTCGTGATCCAGACGCACCGCGCCGCGTACAACGGGATCCCGCTCGAGAACATCTTCGCGCTCATCGATCCCCTCACACCTCCGCCGGCGACCGGGTGGGTGATGATCTGCGCGCACTACGACTCGATCTCGAACCGTTCTTCCGGATGGAACCCCACGATCACGGCGGCCCCAGGCGCGGATGACAACGGCACCGGGACCGCGGCGCTCCTCGAGTACGCGCGCGTGCTCGCGCAAGAGCGCGCCTCGCTCATGGAGCGGATCGTGCTGGCGTTCTTCGATGGCGAAGAGCTGTTCTTCAAGGGCAGCGCGGCGTACCTCGGCTCGATTCCCGATCCGAATCCGTACGCGGCGGTCCTCAATATCGACATGGTTGGCTTCAATCCGATCGCCGATCGGCTCGACCTCATCTGGTACACGAATGGCTCGGCGAGGCTTCGCGATCGCGTGATCGCGGCGAACGATCGCTACCAGATCGGCGTCGATCCGCTGATCCCGCAGCTCGCGACGAGCGGTGCGACGATCCTACACGCCGGACAAGGTCACCAACAAACGTCTCTGGCTCAAGGCCGCGAAGCTCACCCTCGCGACCGCGCTCGAGCTCGCGCGCTAACTAGGCGGCGGCCGGACTCCGGCGGCGGAGCCGCTTCCACATCCACACGACGAAGGCGATCGCAAGGATCGTGCAGCCGATCCACGAGACGATGACTCCCATGGCGACGTCCTCGCGCACGTAGATGAACTTGTCGTCCTGCGTCGCCGCCCAACCGAGCGCGGCCGAGCAGTACGGCGTGCCGGCGGCGAGGACCAGAGCGCCGACGGCCGACCACACGCGTACGGTGAAGATCCGAGCGATGCGCCGAAGCTAGCGTTCGTGACTACGGCGCGAGGCTCAAAGCGGAATAGATCCGGCCAAGGAATCGACTTGGCACCGCTGCGAGGCGTCGGGTCTCGGCGAAACCCGCATCGGACGCGAGCTCGCTCCAGGTCGCGAAGGACATTGGAAACGGAACCCATTGGTTGCCACGGTCGCTGTCGTACTCGACGAGCAGTAAGCGCCCGCCTTTGCGGAGGTAGCTGCGAACAAGGCCAAGGAGCGGCAGCTTGTCCTCGACGAAATGCAACGAATTTGCCATTACCACTCCATCCAGATCGCGCAGGCCGAGCGGCCGCGTAAAGTCGGCAACGACGGTCCGGATCTGCGCGACCGGTACCGACGACACGACCCCGGCTCGCAGCTCGGCGAGAGCGACTCTATCGCGATCAACGGCATGGATGACGCCGGAGGGACCGATCAGATCGGCAAGCGCGAGCGTGAAGGCTCCCGTTCCCGCGCCGAGATCCGCCCACTCGCCGCCCTCGCCTTGTTGGAACCCGCGAGCGAGTAGCCCGACGTGGTCGGCGTGGTCCATCAGCCAGATGTCCCGAGGTCGCTCTCGCGCCAGCCATCCGTCGAAAGCGCAAGGGTCACTGGACCGTCCGCCTCGATCGCGACGGTCATCGTTGCGCCGAAGCGGCCCTGCCGCACGGTAAGACCCGCTCCTCGGAGCACTCCGCAGAAGCCGTCGAAGAGGCGGCGGCCGACGTCCGGCGGGGCGGCGGCGGTGAACTCCGGCCGCCTGCCGTGGCGGGCATCGCCATAAAGGGTGAACTGCGGTACCGCGAGTACGGCACCGTCGACGTCGGCAAGCGCGAGCTGCATCTTGCCGCTCGCGTCATCGAAGATGCGGAGCCCGGAGATCTTGGAGGCAAGACGCTCGCCGTCCTGCGCGCGATCGGCCGCGCCCACGCCGAGGAGCACCACCAGGCCGCGCTCGATCTCGCCCACGCGCTCGCTGCCGACCGTGACCGACGCTGACCGGACGCGCTGAACGATCGCGCGCGTCTACCTCACTCCAGCATCCAGGGGTTGTCGCCACGCACCACGGATTCGACCTCGCTGGCCGACAGGTGACCTGGCGCCCAGACCGTCATGCTCTTGCCGAGCGGCAGGCGCGTGACGTACGTGACCTTGCCGAAGCGGTAGCCATGTTGGAAAAGGAATTGTTTGCCGTCGATCTCGACAAGCTGTCGCCGATCGGTCGTCGTGGCGGGCATGTGCGAAGTATGCGCACACGCGCGTGCGAACTGCGGGCTAGTCGAACTCCGGATCGTCGGGCGAGTCGGTCGGAAGTTGCGGAATGTCAACGCTGGGGGCCGGATCGGCCGGGACCGGGTCGGTGACCACGATCGGATCGGCGGGGGCCACAACGGGGTCGGTGACAACGATCGGATCGGCCCAAGCACGCCCCGCGGCGGCGGCCATGAATGAGAGAACCAGTGCGGCGATGAACAGCGCTCGCAGGACCGGACGGATCGGTTTCATCCTTGCCTCCTCCATTGTCTCCCCGCCACCTGGATGAGTATCCTGCTCCGAGTCTAGGGACGCCGAATTCGCAGGGTCAATCTGACAGTTCTGTCAGTTCGGTCCAAGATTAGTGGCGAACTTGTCCTCGCTCGTGACAATAGGCACTGGGGAGTGTCATAGCGTCGGTGGCAAGTCCTCTCGAGACCGCGCAGAAGCCGGTAACGCTCGGCGAGCGTGTGCGCGCCGCTCGCCGCGAGCTGGGTATGAGTCAAGCGCAGCTTGCGGGCGAGGAGCTTACCAAGGGCTTCATTAGCCAGGTCGAGGCGGGCCTCGTGCGCCCGTCGCTTCGGTCGCTGCAGATCATCGCCGGACGCCTGGGGCGGGGGATCGAGTACTTCGTCGGCGATCAGCCGCTCAGCGCTACCAAGCGGGTCCACTTCCACCGCGTCGCTGCCGAAGCCGCCGCCGAGCGGTCTGACTGGAGCGCGGTGCGCGCCGAGGTCAACGTCGCGTTCGGATACGGCCCGGCGCGGGCCGAGCGCGGCAAACTCCTGAGGATCCTCGCGCAGGCCGAGCTCGCGGAGGATCAGACCGAGAGCGCCTTCCAGCACGTCAGCGACGCGCTCGCGCTCCTCGATCCGGTCGCCGACGCCGCGGACGTTGCCGCCATCCTGCACCTTCGCGGGTCGGCATATGGCCGGATCGGCCAGCTCGTCGCCGCGATCGAATCCTTCGAAGCCGCGCGCGACACGATCGAACGCAATGAAGTGATCGACACGCGCCTGCGGTCACGCGTTCTCGTCGCGCTCGGCACGGCCTACCGCCGCACCAATCGAACGGCCAAGGCGCTCGCGACCTACGAAGCCGCTCTCGCGCTCGCGACACGGGCCTCAGAGATGGATGTCGCGGCTCGCAGCTACATGGGCATCGCCGTGGCGCACTACGACGAGGGTGATCTCGACGCGGCGATCGGAGCGTACGAGCGGGCCAAGGACATTTTCGAGCGGATCTCGGACGCGGCGCACGAGCTCTCCGTGCTCCACTCGCTCGCCTGGGTCCACATCGACCAGGGCAAGCTCGATGAGGCGCGCGACATGGCGGAGCGTTGTCGCGATCGCGCCTCGGCGCTCGGCGACGAGCACATGGTCGCCGTCGCTGAGACAGAGCTCGCGCGAGTCCTCCTTGGGACCGGAGACCTCGCCGGCGCTATCGAGGTCGCACGGCGCGCCGAGTGCGCCCTCGCGACCGCACACGACGACCGCCAGCGCGCGAGCGCGCTCCGCGTCATCGGTGCCGCCGAAGATGCACGCAAGGACTTCGCCGCTTCCGACGCTGCCTACCGCGACGCCATCCGGCTCGTCACCGGTCTCGACCATCTTGCCGATCGCGCCGCGATCGCGACTGAGTACGCACGCAAGCTACGCGCGCGTGGCGAGACCGAGACCGCGTACGACATGCTCGAGCTCGCAAGGGGCGCACCGAACAAGTCCTAGCATCGCCCGGTGCCTCTCGACGCGCTTGCCATCGGCAACGACGCCATCGCGAAGGTCCTCGACGAGATCGGCGACCTCATCGAGCTCAAAGGCGAGAACGTTTTCCGTGCCGTCACCTACCGCGCGGCCGCGCGCGCGATCCGAGATCTGCGAGAGCCGCTCTCGAAGCTTGTCGAGGAAAAACGCCTCAAGGAAATCCCCAAGGTGGGGCCATCCGTCGCCGAGGCGATCGAACAGCTCGTCACGACCGGTCGCTCGAAGCGTCACGAGGAGCTGCAGGCGGCGGTGCCGCCGGGCCTGCTCACGCTGCTTCGCGTCCCGGGCGTCGGACCGGCGACGGCGCGGACGATCTACGACCACCTGAAGATCACCTCGATCGACGAGCTCGAGGAAGCGGCCAAGGATCACCGGCTCCTGCAGCTACCGAAGATCCAAGCGAAGACCGAGGAGAACATCCTTAAGTCCATCGCCGCTCTCAAGCAGCGCACCGGCCGATCGCTGCTTCACGAGGCGAGAGCGGCGGCAAACGAGATGGTCGCGTACCTCAGGGCGGCGACCGGCGCCGAGCGCATCTCGATCGCGGGGAGCCTGCGGCGTTATCGCGAGACCATCGGGGACGTCGACATCGTCGTCGCCTCGGAGAGCGCGGCGCCGATCATGGAGGCGTTCGTTCGTGGACCGACCGTGGAGCGCATCCTCGCGCAAGGGGAGACCAAGTCGTCGGTCGTCGTGTCGCGCGGCCTGCAGATCGATCTCCGGGTCGTGCCGCCGGCCTCCTACGGCGCTGCCCTCCTCTATTTCACCGGCTCGAAAGAGCACAACGTTCGGCTCCGCGGCCTCGCGCTTCGCCGGAAGCTGCTGTTGAACGAATACGGCCTCTACCGCGTCGGCGCGGAAGCGCGCGGGCAGGAGATCGCCGCGGAGACAGAGGAGGACGTGTATGGTGCGCTCGGCCTCGATTGGATCCCGCCCGAGCTGCGTGAGGATCGAGGCGAGATCGACGCGGCCGCGGCGCACGCCCTGCCGAAGCTCGTCGGGGTCGAGCAGGTCCGAGGCGACCTGCACACCCATACGAGCTGGACGGATGGCCGCGATCCGCTCGCGGACATGGCGCGACGTGCGAAGGCGAAGGGATACGCGTACCTCGCGGTGACCGACCACTCACCGGGCCTCGGCATGACGTACGGATTGTCTCCGGAGCGCATCCAGGCCCGTCTGGCGGAGGCAGCAGGGCTCAACACCGAGCTCGCGCCGTTTCGGATCATCGTCGGCACCGAGGTGGACATCCGCGCGAACGGCAAGCTCGACTATCCCGACGAGATCCTCGCGAAGCTCGACATCGTGAGCGCCTCGGTCCACTCCTCGTTCGCCCAGACCCGCGAGCAGATGACCGCACGGGTGACGGGCGCGATGCGGCATCCGCTCGTGACGGCGGTCTCGCATCCCACCGGCAGGCTGCTCGAGAAGCGCGAGGCGCACGCTGTCGACCTCGACGCGGTCATCGCCGCCGCGGTCGAGACCGGCACATGGATCGAAGTGAACGGAGGTCCGGAGCGACTCGACCTGCCAGACACCTGGATCCGCAAGGCCATCGAACGCGGTGCGACGCTGGTCACGAACTCGGACGCGCACGCGATTGAGGAGCTCGAGTGGATGGACCTCGCGATCGGAACCGCTCGTCGTGGTTGGGCCACCGAGGGGTCCATCGTCAACACGCGCGGGCTCGCCGCGACGATGGAGGCACGCAAGAAGCGCTGATGGCGCGCGCCCGGTTCATCGTTCGCGGTCTCGTGCAAGGAGTGAACTTCCGCGCCACGGCGGTGCGCGAAGCATCGCGCCTGAGCCTCACCGGCCGGGTGTGGAATCGTCCTGACGGCACCGTAGGGATCGTGGCCGAGGGCGATGTCGAGACGCTCGCGGCGTTCGAACACTGGCTATGGCGCGGTCCACGTTCGGCGCAGGTCGACGCGGTCGAGCGCGCCGAAGCGTCGGGGGAGCCGCGTTACACGAGCTTCGACGTGAGCTGGAGTCCGGCCGACTAGCGGCGCCGGCGCTTGCGTCGAGCGGGCTGCGGGAAGTACGCACGGCGACGGCGCTCGCGCTCGTAGGCGTTCTCCCTCGGTGGAAGGTAGAACCAGTACATGTAGACGATGAGCGCGATATTGGCGACGATCGAGATCGCCATCACCCAGAAGGGCGTCTTCGCGATCAACAGGACGACGAGCCAGATGATGAAGATCACGTTCGTCCAGAACGCCCACGGTCGGACGCCGAGCTCGGGCGGAGGCGTCGCGCGCGTGCGCCAGTTGTACCAAACGATATTCGCGACGAGCGCGACGCCGACGGCGATCACCGCGGGCCAGTAGAAACGGGATTCGCTGTTGAACGGCTGGAAGAAACGGTCAACGAAGTGCTGGGGATCGAACGGCATGGAGTGGCTATACTAGCCGCGCTGCGAGCCCTCCTCTCTGTCTCTGATCGCACCGGTCTCGTCGCATTCGCGCGCGCGCTGAGTGAGCTCGGATGGGATCTCATCGCCACCGATGGCACTCGCGCCGCGCTCGCGAGCGAGGGCATCACGGCGCGCTCGGTCGAGGACATCACTGGCAGTCCCGCGCTTCTCGGCGGACGGGTGAAGACACTGCACCCGAAGATCCACGCCGCGCTCCTCGCGCAGCGCGACGACCCGGGCCATCGCGAAGAGCTCGCGCGCGAAGGCATCGAGCCCATCGACCTCGTCGCCGTGAATCTCTACCCCTTCGCCGAGGCGGTCCACGCAGGTAAGAGCGGCACGATGCTGCTGGAGCAGATCGACATCGGCGGCGTGACGCTGCTCCGCGCCGCCGCCAAGAACTACGAGCAGGTCGTCGTGATCGCGCGGCCCGAGCGATATGCGCCGGTGCTCGACGAGCTGCGCCAGCGCGGGGAGGTCTCGCTCGAGACTCGCCGCATGCTCGCCGCCGAAGCCTTCTCGCACACCGCGGCCTACGACGCCGCGATCGCCGGGCGCTTCACCAGCGACGCCGGCGTGATGTTCCCCGACGAGCTGACCCTATCGCTCCGCAAGGTCCGCGACCTGCGCTACGGCGAGAACCCGCACCAGCACGCCGCGTTCTACGCGCTCCGCGGCGAGGACGGCGCGATGACCGCGATGCAGCAGCTGCACGGGAAGGCGACGAGCTTCAACAACATGCTCGACGTCAACGCGGCCTGGCGCATCGCCACGGATTTTCCTCAGCCGACCGTTGGGATCATCAAGCATCAGAACCCGTGCGGGATCGCGTCGGACAACGAGATCACCAAGGCGTACCGCCGCGCGTTCATGTGCGACTCGGTATCGGCATTTGGCGGCATCGTCGGCGCGAACCGAATCGTCACTCGCGAGCTCGCCGAGGCCATGGAGGGAACCTTTTACGAGGCGATCGTCGCGCCGGGCTACGAGGACGAAGCGCTGCCCATTTTGCGCAATCGCCGGAACCTCGAGATCCTCGCGGTGCCCGGACACGCGTTCGTCGGCGGCAAGCTCATGCGCCAGGACGGCGGCGCGTTCGATTTCAAGCGCGTCGCCGGCGGCATGCTCGTGCAGACGCCCGACGAGATCTCGACCGACGAGGGCTCGTTCAAGGTAGTTACCGACCGCAGTCCCACCCTCGAGGAGCTCACCGACCTGCTCTTCGCGTGGCGCTGCGTCAAGCACGTCGTTTCGAACGCGATCGTTCTCGCGAAGGGGCTCGCCACCGTCGGCGTCGGGCCAGGACAAATGTCCCGTGTGGTCGCCGTCGAGACCGCCGTCCGGAAAGCTGGCGAGAATGCACGTCTGGCCGTGATGGCTTCCGATGCGTATTTCCCGTTCCCCGATGGGATCGAGGTCGCAGCGCGCGCGGGCGTGACCGCGATCATCCAGCCGGGGGGATCACTGCGCGACGCGATGATGATCGACACCGCGAACAAGAACCGCATGGCGATGCTCTTCACCGGTCGGCGGCACTTCAAGCATTAGCTCCGACCGGTTAGCCTCGGCGCGATGCTCGCCGTCGCTCCGGATCGACTCGCGGCGATTCCCGCGGCGCCCGGCGCCTATCTCTTGGTCGACGGCCGCGGCCGGGTTCTCTACGTCGGCAGGGCGGGAGTGTTGCGATCTCGTGTGCGCAGCTACTGGTCGGCCAGCCTCGATCGGCCCGGCTTGCGCGGCATGGTTCGGCGTGTCCGCCGGATTCTCATCGCGCCCGCGGCATCGGAGCACGAGGCGGCGCTGCTCGAACGTGTCCTTCTCGAGCGGCTCGACCCACCGTTCAATCGCACGCAGGGGATCGAGGTGCTCGTCGCCCTGCGCGTCTCGACCGCCCCGCCACAGATCGCCGCGGTCGTCGAGCTCGAGCGAAATGCTCCTCATTTCGGCCCGTACCTCGGTTGGGCGCCGACGCTTGCCGCGGCATCCGCGCTCGCGCGCATGTTCCCGCTGCACCTCTGCCGTCCTGGCAGCGAGCTCGGATCGCTGGCGCTCGATCTCGCGCGCCGCAAGGGCGTCTCAATCGCGGACGCCTCCCGTCTCGCGCGATCGGTGGTCGATGTCCTCGATGCGCGACCCGACGCGGTCGACGGGATCGTGATCGCTCTCGAACGCGACCGCGATCGTGCCGCGGACCTGCGCCTCTTCGAGCAAGCCGCCGAGGTGCAGCGCCAGCTGGTGGGCATTCGCTGGATCACCCAGGCGCAGCGGCTGATGCACCTCGCGCCAAGCGGCGATGGTTGGGTGTGCGATGAAGAGAGGATCGCCGCCGTTCTCGGCGCGGTGTCCTAGGTGAGATTCTCAGTCATTTCTGAAACACGCTCAAGCGGCAGGCCGCAGGTTCTTGAGCCATGGGACGAGATGCTGCAGCGCCGGGATGTTCTGGAATCCGCGGTCGGTGAATGGGGTTCCGTCGTAGCGCTCGGCCGGAGTGAGCCAGCCGATCTCCCCGTGGAGCCGGTGATAGTTGTAATAGCGGGCGAAGTCGGCGAGCGCGGCCTCGGCGTCGGCCAGCGAGCGGAAGATCTGCCGATCGAGAACCTCGCTCTTGAGCGTGGCCCAGAAGGCCTCGATCTTCCCGTTCGTCCAGGGCGTGTTCACCTGGGTCTGGATGTGGCGCACCGCCAGCTCGCGAAGGGTCTTGCCAAAGCGGTTGAGCATCCCGGGCATCCAGTGCACGAACTCGGTGCCGTTGTCGCTCATGAGGTCGAGCGGACGCCCACAGAGCTCGATGCAGTCGCGCAGCCAGACCAGGATCGGCGCGACCTCACGGGTGGTGGCGATGCGCAGACCGAGGACGTACCGCGAGTGATCGTCAATCAGACCGAAGATCCAGGTCTTGAGGTAGCGCTCACGCGCGAGCTGGATGAAGAACGGTCCCTTGATGTCGATATGCCAAAGCGAATTGGGAATCGAGCGCTCATAGCGAGCACCGCCCTGCCGCGGGAGCGCAGGCCGCGCCGCACCGAGGTCGTCGAAGAGCTGCTCGATCCAACCGTGGCTGACGACGGCAATCTCACGTCGGCGCAGCTCGGCCGCGATGCGCTTGGCATTCCAGTACGTGTGCAGCCGCACCGCGATCACGACCTGTTCGACCCACGCGGGATGACGGAACACCCGCTGCCGGGGCCCACGCCGTTCGGGAGCGAGCGCGGCCAGACCGCCACGCTCGTACGCGCGCTGCCAGCGCCAGAGGCTCGTGCGGCTGCACAGGTCGAGGGCGAGCGCGGCCGCGTTGCCCTCTTCTCGAGCGATGCGCAGCACGCCGGCGCGAGCGCGAACGATCCCGAGCTGGTTCGCCGAGCTCGCCCGGCATGGTGGCCGTCCGCCGCGCGTCGCCAGGAAACGAAAGCCGGGCCCTTCCTGGTAGGTGTGGCGCATCCAGCGCCGATCAGGGTCGCGACGCTTGCCGGCGTATTCGGTGAAGATCTCGTCCATGCGCCCGACCCTAGCAGCGCTGTTTCACAAACCACTGGGAATCTCACCTAGGAGACCAGCGCGCGCTCGAACGCATCCCGATGCCGATCGAGATAGCCGGCGTCGTTGAGGAACATCCGACGCGGCGTATCCCAGCCGACGAGCCGTTTCATCCCGGGGTCGCCGAGTCTTGCCTGCTCGTCGATGAACTGCCCGACGTAGATGAGCCTCGCGCGCAGCGCCGAGATCAGCGTGCTCCGATCCTCGAGACCATACGCATCCACGAACAGGCGAAGACGGCGGGAGCGCTCCTCTTGTGCCGGGATCGCGCTCGCATCCGCGATCAGCGGGACCCAGCAGTACGCCGCGTTCGCGATGTCCCAGATGCGCGGGCCGGGCCCGGCGAGGTCCCAATCCAGGATGAGTGCGAGCCTGCCGTCACGGAAAAGAGCGTTCCACGGCGACCAATCGTTGTGCAGGATGAGCTCGTGTGGCTCGGGGCTTACGAGGCGCCAACGCGCGGCGAGTGGTGGTGCGAAGCGTGCGACCACGTCGTGATAGCGGCGAAGTAGCCGCGCGGAGTCGATCAGATGCTCCTCACCGAAGACCCGGGCAGGGAGCGGGATCGGATTGCCCGGGTGCGCCTCGCCCTCGATGTACGTCAGGATCTCCCGATGCCGCTCATCGATCCCGAGGACGCGCGGCGCGGGGAAGCCCTCGTGCTCGAGGAAGCGCAGCAGCGCGTGCACCGCCGGCGTCCAAGGTCCCGCACGACGGCGCACGGTGTTTCCGATGCGGACCGCTTCGTTGAGATTGCCGCCGAGGGGAATCTCCTCGTCCACGACGGACGAGCCTAGGCGAGCTCGATGTAGCGGAATGCCTCCGCGGCCGGCAGATTCCAGGCGGATCCGGTGTTCTTTGCCCACCATCGCATGCGCTCGGCGAAGCCGCGCCGTCCACCCACTTGACTGCGATGGGACCTCAGCGCGGCGATCTTGCCGTCGAGCGACGAGCTGATGTCGAACCAGATGTTTGGATCCCGCGTGCCGAACAGGAGCACGCGAGATACGCGGTGCTTCTTGAGGCCGTTCCGCAGCTGTTCGGGGAAGAACAAATGGTCGCGCGCCGCGATGACGCCGTCGAGAGCGCTCCACCCGGCAACGCGATGGTCGGGATGGACCTGGTAATGGCTCCAGGGATCGTTCGTGAACACCACGTCTGGCTTGTGCTCCCGGATGACCCGGCATAGCTCGCCACGGAGTTCCATCGTTCGCTCGAGCTCGCCGTCCTGATGCCCGAGGAACACGAATTCCTTGACCCCGATGGCCTCGCCAGCGGCGCGCTGTTCCGCCTCGCGCGTCTTCGCCATCTGCGTGGGACTCATCTTCGGATCGTGCGTTCCCTTTTGCCCGCTCGTGATGACGCAGTAGGTGACGTCGGTTCCGGCGCTCGCGATCCATGAGCCGATCGTCCCGGAGCACCCGAAGTCGACGTCGTCTGGGTGCGCGAAGATCGCCATCGCTCGCCGGGGTATGTCGAACGCGTCCGCCACTACGCGCGGATCTCTTCGGCGCGCCCAGCAAGGATGCGTTCGTAGAGATCGCTCACGAGGTCGCCGACGTGGTGCCACGTGAACCGTTCCGCTCGCTCGCGGGCGCCGTGCGCGAGGTGCATGCGCAGGCGCGCGTCGGTGAGGACTCGGGCTATCGCGTCCGCAAGCGCCTGGTAGTCCCCGGCCGGGACCAGTAGGCCTGATTCGCCGTCGGCGATCACGGTCTGCAGGCCTCCGACGCGAGTGCCGACGACCGGCGTCCCGCAGGCCATCGCTTCGAGCGCGACCAGGCCGAAGGATTCGGTGAGGCTCGGCACCGCGCAGAGATCGGCGGCGGCGTAATAGAGCGCGAGCTGCTCCTGATCTCGGGAGCCCACGAAGGCGACGTTCGCCTCCATGCGGTGCTCGTGCACCAAGCGCCTGAGCTCGACGATCTTCTCGGTCTCCGGGGCGTCGTCGCCCGGATCGAGCGCGCCACCGACGACGAGCAGGCACACCTCCTTCCGAAGGTCGGGATGCCGAAAGAACAGCAGCGCAAGGGCTCTGAGCAGAACATCGATCCCCTTGATCTGCTCGATCCGTCCGACGAACAAGATCAGCCGCTCGCACTGATCGCGTCCGAGCAGCTCGCGCGCGTCCGCCTGACGGATGGGATGAAAGACGTTGGGGTCGACGCCGCACGGGATCACCGCGACCTTTGCCGGATCGGCGCGGTAGAGCCGGCGGAGCTCGCCGAGCTCGATGTGGCTCGCGGCCACGATCGCCGCCGATTTCCGGACACTCTCGCGCTCGATCTCGGTCCGGATGTCGCTCTCGCCGTCGATGTCCTCATCCATCACTTCGCGCTTCACGAGGCCCAAGGTGTGGAACATCTGGACGACCGGCACCCTCCACCGCTCCTCGAGCGTGCGCGCGACCTTCGCCGAGAGCCAGTAGTGGGCGTGGATGACGTCGTAAGAGCGCTGCTCCTGCTCGACCTCGGCGATCAGCTTCTCGGTGAACTCGTCGAGATGCTCGAACACGGCCATCTTCGGCCAGTAGCCAAGGGGTCCCGACTGAATATGGATCACTCGGCCGTTGGGTCCCAGGGGTTGGATGCGGGGGTCGTCCTTTTCCCGCCAGCGGGTGAAGACATCGACCCGATGTCCGCGCGCGCCCAGATCGCGGGCGAGCTCGCGCACGTACACGTTCATGCCTCCCGAGTCGCGTCCGCCGAGCTTCGCCAGCGGGCAGGCGTGGACCGAGAGCATCGCGATCCGGCGGGTCATCGGCGTTCCGCCACAAGGCGCACGAGCCAGTGGTCGTCGGCCCCGAGGTCGTACTTGTACGGCTCGCCTCCGCGCAACAGGTCGTACGCGCGGGCTCCCTCACCGATCGCGTCCCGGATCGCGTACGCGTGTGAAACGATGCCAACGGACAGCGAGGCCAGATCGGGATCGTAGGCCGCGTTGTAGAGGGCCATCGTTCCCTCGTACTTCCATCCGAAGAGGACGGCCGCGACCGCTCCGTCGACGTCGAGGACGCCCAGCCGCAGCCATCCACGCGACGCGAGCGCATCGGCGACGTCCCGAAAGAGGCGCTCGTTCTCCGCCGTCATGAAATCGGCCTTTTCTCCACGCGAGCGCCGATGCAGCGCCACGAAGCGGTCGAGGACCTCAGAGCGCTCGCTCTGGTCGGCGAAGCGGAACCGCACCTCGCGGCCGCTTTCGAGCCGCCGCATCTTGCGCCGCAGCTCGTGCCGCTCCTTCTTTGTGAGGCTTTGGAGGTAAGCCGGGAAGTCGGCGGGCAGGTCGAGCCGTGGCGAGGTCACGAGGCGCTCGACGTTCGCGTCGTAGCCGCTCGCTGTCAGGCATGTGCGAAGCGTCTCAGCGGTCGGGACCTCCTCGGGCACATACGAAAAAACGGTGCGACCGATGCGCTGGTCGGCGATCCACGCCGCGAGCGCCTCCGCGACGACCGGAACATCTGACGCGCGTGCGACCACATCCTGCTCGTCGGTGAGCTCGCCTCCGGCGAAGCTGATCGTGCCGTCCTTGTCCCGCGCGAGCGCCGCGATGCCCTGTGTCCCGATCTCGAGCGTCAGCTGCTCGCGCGGATCGTGGGCGCGCGCGACGGCGAGCCATTCCGGTGTGAGAAAGACCGTCGGGTGTGCGCGACGCCGGGCGAGCTCGGACCACGATCGTGCGAGCGATTCCGGATCGCGCGCAATAGCGACGGGGTCGGAAGCGGTGAGGATGTCTCTGAGGATACATATCATTCCGGTGTGCCCGCGCCGCGGGTCATCGTTGCTCCCCAATCGTTCAAAGGTTCGGCCGACGCGGTCGCCGTCGCGGCCGCGATCGGACGCGGCGTCCGGCGCGCGTGGCCCGACGCGCACATCGAAGAGGTCCCGCTCGCCGACGGCGGCGAAGGGACTGTGCATGCGTTGGTCCGCGCGACAAAAGGCACGCTTCGCACCGCGCGAGTCCACGATCCATTGCTGCGCGAAATCGACGCCGAGTGGGGGCTGCTCGGCGACGGCACCACAGCTGTGGTCGAGATGGCTGCCGCGAGCGGGTTGCCTCTGTTGCGCGCGGATGAGCGGGATCCGCGCATCACCTCCACGCTCGGGACGGGAGAGCTGATCCTCGCGGCAGCGACAAGCGGCGCGCACCGGCTCGTTGTCGGAATCGGCGGCAGCGCGACCAATGACGGCGGCGCCGGAATGGCGCGCGCCTTCGGCTATCGGTTCCTCGACCGCGAAGGCCACGACCTTTCCGAGGGAGGCGCCCCGCTCGCCCATCTCGCGCGCATCGATGGCCAGACCGATCCGCGGCTCGTCCGCGTGCGCATCGATGTGGCGTGCGACGTGCGTAACACGCTGCTCGGGCCTCAAGGCGCGTCGGCGGTCTATGGCCCGCAAAAAGGCGCGAGCCCAGAAGTCGTCCATGAGCTCGACGCCGCGCTCGGCCGATACGCCGATGTCGTCGAGCGATTCGTCGGCCGTCCGATCCGGGACGTGCCCGGCGCTGGCGCGGCCGGCGGTCTCGGCGCGGGACTGCTGGCGTTCCTTGACGCGCGGCTCGTGTCGGGGGCCGAGCTCGTGCTCGGCGCGGTGGGTTTCGCGAAGAGGATCGTCGGCGCGGATCTCGTGATCACCGGCGAAGGGCGGATCGATCGGCAGAGCGGGTTCGGCAAGCTGACCGGCGCGGTGGTCGACGCGGCTCATCGTGCGAACGTGCCGGTCGCGGCGGTCGCGGGATCGCTCGGGAGGGGCCACGAGGTCCTCACCCTCGAGCGGATCGAGGTCGCGAGCGACGGTGTGCCCGCGGCGCGCGCGATGGCCGACCCATTGCCGCTCATCGAGGCTGCGGCAGAGCGGCTGGCGAAAGCGCGGGGCGTCCGAACGCACTAGCGTTGCGCGCGATGGCCACGACGACCCCGGTCACGCCGCCGCTCGAGAGGATCCCGCGCGACCGTCCATCCAGCCTCGAGCTCGTGCGCATCACGGAGGCGGCCGCGATCGCCGCGTCGCATTGGATGGGTCACGGCGACAACAACGCCGCCGATGAGGCCGCGGTCGAAGCGATGCGCCGCAGCATGGAAGACGCCCGCTTCAATGGGACGATCGTCATCGGCGAGGGCGAGCGTGACGAAGCGCCGATGCTCTACATCGGCGAGAAGGTCGGCCGCGGCGACGGTCCCGCCGTCGACATCGCGGTCGACCCGCTCGAGGGCACGAACCCGACCGCGAAAGGCCGGCCGAACGCAGTCGCGGTAATGGCCTTCTCAGAGCCGGGCGGGCTGCTCCACGCGCCCGACACGTACATGGAGAAGCTCGCGGTCGGGGCGCCCGCGAAGGGCCGGGTCGACCTCGACCGACCGGTCGCCGAGAACCTCCGGATCATCGCTCAGTCGCTCAACCGCGACGTGAGCGACCTGACCGTCGTCATCCTCGATCGTCCGCGCCACGAAAAGCTCATCAACGAGGTCCGCTCCGCGGGTGCCCGAATCAAGCTGATCGAAGACGGCGATCTCATGGGTGCCCTGTCGATCGCGATCGCTGGGACCGGCGTCCATGCGCTCATGGGGATCGGTGCGGCGCCCGAGGGCGTCCTCGCGGCCGCGGCCCTTCGCTGCGTGGGTGGCGAGCTGCTCGGCCGTCTCAAATTCCGAAACGACGAAGAACGGGCTCGCGCGAAGAAGATGGGTGTCGTCGATGAGAACCGGATCTACCGGACCGACGACCTGGCGAGCGGGAAGGATCTGCGCTTCGTCGCGACCGGTGTGACCGACGGCGACGTCTTAAAGGGCGTTCATTTCTTCGCGCGCGGTGCGGCCACGCACTCGATCCTCCTCGATCGGATGATGGGGAAGCTTCGCTTCATCGACACGACCCACTTCGAAGACATCGAGCGCCCGCCGATCATTCGCCTGGAATAGGTGGTCGTGCGCCGTTGGCGCCCGACCGTCCTGCTACTGCGCCTCGCTACGTAGTAGCGGCGCTCCTTCGCGATCCAGCCTCGCGGATCGCTCGCAGCAACGTCTCATAGGGCGAGTCCTTGATGATGCATCCAGCGGCGCCGAGCGCTTGGGCTTTGCCGCACGCTTCGCTGTTCAGCGTGTAGAGGATGATCGGCAGATCCGGCATCTCCGCGGAAAGCCACTGGATCACGTCGAGGCCGGTTCCTCGAGGCATGTCCTCGTCCACGACGAGGACATCAGGCAATTGCTCCTCGCAGGCCCTCACGGCTTCGACGCCGTCTCGACCGACCGCGACGCACTCGAGGTCGGGCTCCGCGTTGATGAGATATCGCAGGTTCTCGCGCACCGACGGATGGTCGTCGGCACAGACCACGCGAATGCGTGCTTCACTCACCGCCGAGCATTCTACTGAACCGAC
>VBDQ01000125.1 GCA_005889075.1 Chloroflexota bacterium | reverse complement strand
CAGACCGCGTTCACCACCGCGGCGGTCGCCAGGTGGATGGCGCCCTTCTCGGGGCCGATCCAGCGCAGCTGGCTATCGCCGGTCACCTTGCGCCAGAACCCCCGCATGTCGGACGCGACCTGATCGAGCGTCGCGCCGACGACAAGCGAGGAGAGCGCGTTCGCCGCCGCGACGACGACCTCGTTGCCGCGTCCGATCGTGAACGTGAGCCCGTGACCCTCGAGGCCTGGCCGATCGGTGCGCAGCACGACGTAGGTCGCCGAGTAGTCGGGTGCGACGTTCATCGCGTCCGACCCCGCGAGTGTGCGCGAGGTGGGGAAGCGGACGTCGAGCACGTCGAGGCCGGTGATCGTGGTGCCGCTCACTGCTGCTGCCGCCGTCGGACGATGTCGAGGTAGACCGCGAGGATGACGATCCCGCCGGTGACCACGGTCTGCCACTCCTGCGGAACGGAGAGGATGCGCAGCCCGTTGGTGAGGGTGCTGATGATGAAGGCGCCGATGACCGTCCCGAGGATCGAGCCCTCGCCGCCCGAGAGCGACGTGCCGCCGATCACCGCGGCGGCGATCGCGTCGAGCTCGTAGCCCTGCCCGAGCGAGGGCTGCGCCGAGTTCAGCCGCGCGCCGATGAGCACCCCGGCGATCCCGCTGAAGATCCCCGCGAGGGTGAAGACGGCGATCTTCCAGCCGACGACGTTCACGCCGGAGAGGCGTGCCGCCTCTTCGTTACTGCCGAGCGCGAACGTGAACCGGCCGAGGACGGTCGTCGTCAGGATCAGGCTCGCCACGAGCGCGCAGCCGAAGAGCACGAGCACCACGTTCGGGATGTCGAGCCCCGGGATCACCCCGCCGATCACCGAGCCCATCGCCGCGCGGTTGAAATCCGGCGTGTCGTTGAAGTAGATCGGCTTCAGTCCGGAGACGACGAGTGCGAGCCCCTTTGCGACGTTGAGCATGCCGAGCGTCGCGATGAACGAGGGGATCTTCAGCTTGGCGACGAGCGTCCCGTTCACGATTCCCGCGAGCGCCCCGGTCGAGACTCCCGCGAGGATCCCGACAGGCACCGGCGCGTGCCACTCGGTGATAAAGACCGCCGTCATCACCGACGAGAGCGTCATCACCGTGCCGATCGAAAGGTCGATGCTGCCGCTGATGATCACGAAGGTCACGCCGAGCGCGAGGATGCCGTTCACCGCGGTCGCGATGAGGATCCCGACGACGTTGTCGAACTGGAGGAAGTTCGGCGAGAGCAGCGAGAAGATGAGGATGATCGCGATGAGCGCGGCGAAGGCGAGGAGCCGCTGGACCGCATCCGAGCGCATGAGCGTCGTACGCCGCGCCGGGCTCAGCGCGGCCAGGCCGATCCGCATCTAGTCGACCGTCGCCACGGGCGCGCGCATGGTGGCGTAGGTCATGATCTGCTCCTGGGTGGCCTCGCGGCCGCTGAGCTCGCCGGTGATCCGCCCCTCGCACATGACCACGATGCGGTGGCTCATCCGCAGGATCTCGGGAAGCTCGGACGAGATCATGACGATCGCCTTTCCCTGCTTCGCGAGCTCGTTCAGGAGGTGGTAGATCTCGCTCTTCGCGCCGACGTCGATCCCGCGCGTCGGCTCGTCGAAGATGAGGATGTCGGTGTTCGCGGTGAGCCACTTCGCGACGACGACCTTCTGCTGCGTGCCGCCCGAGAGGTTGCGCACCTTCTGCCGCAGGCTCGGCGTCTTGATTGCGAGCCGCTGCACGAGCTGCTCCGCCGTCGCACGGGTGCGGCGCGCGTCCACACGCCCGAACGCGCGCAGGAACTTGCGCAGCGTTGCGAGCACGATGTTGGTCTCGACGTCCATCCCGAGCGCGAGCCCGTAGCGCTTGCGATCCTCGGACAGGTAGCCGATGCCCTGGCGAACGGCGTCGCCCGGGCCGTTGATCCGCGTCGGTCTGCCGTGCACGCGGATCTGCGCCGAGTCCGGCCGGTCAGCGCCGAAGACCGCGCGGGCGACCTCGGTCCGGCCGGCGCCCACAAGACCCGCGAAACCGAGGATCTCCCCGCGCCTGACCGTGAAGCTCACACCGCGGACCGCGCGGCCGCGGGCGAGGTCACGCACGTCGAGCACGACGTTGGGATCGGCGACCTCCGGGATCTCGGGAGCCTCCTCGTAGATGGTGCGGCCGACCATCATCCGGATGATCTCCGCGATCGCCGCGGCCTTCGTGTCGACGGTCGCGATGTACTGCCCGTCGCGCATCACCGTCACGCGGTCGGAGATGCGCTTGAGCTCCTCGAGGCGATGCGATATGTGCACGACGCCGACGCCGTCGTCGCGCAGCTGGCGGATGATCCGGAAGAGCTCGTCCACCTCGGTATCGGTAAGCGCGGCGGTGGGCTCGTCCATGATCACGACCTCGGCCCGGTGCGAGAGCGCCTTCGCGATCTCGACCATCTGCTGCTGCGCCACCGCGAGGTTGGCGACCTTCGTCTGCGGATCGATCACGATGTGCAGCCGCTCGAAGAGCTTTCGCACCTGATCGTTCAGCCCGCGCTCGTCGAGGAGGAAGGGGAGCGCGCGGCGCGGCTCGCGGCCGATGAAGATGTTCTGCGCCGCGGTGAGGTTGGGCATGAGGCTGAGCTCCTGATGGATGATGCTGATGCCCAGCAGCTGCGCGGCGCGCGGCGTCGGGATGTCGACCTCGGCGCCCTTCACGCGGATCCGTCCGGCGTCCTGGCGGTACACGCCCGCGAGGACCTTCATGAGCGTGGACTTACCGGCGCCGTTCTCGCCGACGAGCGCGTGCACCTCACCGGCGCGAAGGTCGAAGCGGCACTCGCGGAGCGCGTGCACGCCGGGGAAGTCCTTGCTGATGGCCTCCATCTCCACGAGAAGGCCGCCGCTCGCATCCGGCACGCGATCCTCCCCCGTGACGAACGGGGCCGTCGCCACCGGCGACAGCCCCGCCCGACCCTTTGCTAGATGACGCTCGCTACTTGTACAGCAACGCCGCGATGTCGGGAGCGTCGATGTTGGTCTTGTCGTACCAGTGGAAGCCGGTGTCGATGTTCTTCGGCACCGACTGCTTGTTCAGGACCTTCCAGGCCGCCTCGACGGACTTGAAGCCGATGCCGATCGGGTCCTGCGTGATCGCGCCGGCCTCCTCCCCGCTGCGGATCGCGTCCATCTGCTGCTGGCCGGAGTCGTAGCCGATCACCACGACCTTGCCCGACTTGCCCGATTCCTTCACGCCGTTGAGCACGCCGATGGCCGAGCCCTCGTTGGCGCCGAACACGCCCTTGAGGTTCGGGTTCGCCTGGAGGATCGCCTTGGTGATGTCTGTGGACTTGAGCTGATCGCCGCCGCCGTACTGGGTGCTGACGATCTTGATGTTCGGGTACTTGCTCTTGATCTGGTCGGTGAAGCCCTTCACGCGGTCGATGCCCGTCCGGCTCGTCTGGTCGTGCGCGACGATCGCCACGTCGCCGCTCATGCCGATGAGCGAGGCCATCTTGTCCGCCGCCGCCGCTGCCGCCGCGATGTTGTCCGTCGCCGCGGTCGCGACCGGGATGTCGCTGTCGACGCCCGAGTCGAACCCGATGACGGGGATGTTCTGATCCTTCAGCTTCTGAAGCAGCGGGATCGCCGCCTTGCTGTCGAGCGCGGCGAAGCAGAGCGCGTTCGGCTTCTTGTTGATCGCCGCCTGCAGCATCTCGATCTGCTTGTCGACCTGTGACTCGTTCTCGGGTCCTTCGAACGTGATCGTGACGTTGTACTGCGCCGCGGCCTTCTCGGCGCCTTGCCGCACGGCCTGCCAGAACTGGTGCTGGAAGCCCTTCGAGATCATCGGGATGAAGAGCTTGGCTGAGGTCGACGCGCTTGCCCCACCGGTCGTCGCGGGCTGACCGCCGCAGGCCCCGACGAGCAACGCCATCGCGGCTCCCAGCGCGACGAACACGCGCATGGAACGACTACTCATCTTTTCCTCCACACTGATTTCGGCTCACGGACGATCGGATCAAACGGACGCACCTCCCCCTGAGATCGGCGGCATGGTCCACCCGTTGACGGGATTGCGTCAAGTCGTACGGATATCCGTCAACGCACCGTGCTATCGTCACGCGCCGTGGGAGAGGAACGGGCGATCGCACGCACCGCCGGACGAGCACTCGACGTGCTCATGCTGCTCGTCGAGCGCGGCCAGCACGGCCTGACCGCGCGCGAGCTCTCCGACCGCCTTGCCGCGCCGCGGACGAGCGTCGCGGATCTTCTCAAGGTGCTGCAGCATCGCGGCTTCGTAGCGCCGACCGTCGACGGACACGGCTGGCGTCTCGACTTCCGCGTCGCGCAGCTTGGCAACGCGTACCTGCACGAGTTCTCGGTGCGCGAGATCGGCCGGACCGCGATGCGCGAGCTCTCGCGGCGCACCGGTCTCACCACGCAGATGGCCGTCCTCGACCACGGCGACATCGTCTACATCGAACGGCAGGACGCGGGTCGGCGGGTCAGCGAGCCGCACGTCATCAGCGACATCGGCAGCCGGCTGCCGGCGTACTGCACGTCCCTTGGAAAGGCGATGCTCGCGTTCCTTCCTGACGACGAGATCGATCACCTCTACGGCACGCCCGGAGCGCTCCTGGGTCGCACGAAGAACACCATCACGACGGTCGCGCGCCTCAAGACCGAGCTCTCGACGATCCGCCGCCGCGGCTACGCGGTCGACCTCGAGGAGACGACCGAGGGAGTTGTGTGCGTGGGGAGCCCGATCCTGGGCGCGGACGGCCGTCCCGAGGCGGCGATCAGCGTGGCCGGGCTGCGCGCCGGGCTCCCGGCCTCCGAGATCGAGAACCTCGGCCGAACCGTCGCGCGTACCGCGGGCCAGGTCTCGAGCGCGCGCGGCGGCGCGCGTGCGATGCCAAGGGTCTCGCGCGTCCGCACGCGAGCTCGTGCGCTTCAGCGGAGGCGTCGCGTCCGCGGCGCCGCGTAGCCAACGTGCGCGTCGCGAGCTTTCGCGCCGGCAGTGAGACGTCGTGGGGCGTCGTCAGCGCCGGTCGCGTCACCGATGCGCACTCGCTCGCGGGCGCGCCGGCGACCGTTCGCGAGGTGCTCGAGTCAGCGGATCCCTTCGGGTGGCTACGCCGTGTCGCCGATGCGCGCGCTCGATCGCTCGATGAGGTCAAGCTCATCCCGCCGCTCGCCCCGCGCCAGGACTTCATCGCGCTCGGCCTCAACTACCGAACCCACGTCGGCGATTCCGGTGTCGCTGCGGGACAACCGACGCCGCCCGACCGCCCGATCCTGTTCGGCAAGGCCGCGAGCAGCCTCATCGGTCCCGACGACGAGATCTGCTTCTCGCGCTCGGTGACGAATGAAGTGGACTGGGAGGTCGAGCTCGCGGTCGTCATCGGCCGCGCCGGCCGGAACATTTCGCGCGGCGCAGCAGTCGATCACATCTTCGGCTACACGGTCGCCAACGACGTCACCGCGCGCGACCTGCAGTTCCTCGACGGCAAGCAGTGGTATCGCGGCAAGAGCCTCGACACGTTTGGTCCGCTCGGCCCGTGCATCGTGACCGCCGACGAGCTCGCCGACGCGCGCGGCTTGCGTCTCACGCTGCGGGTCAACGGCATCACGAAGCAGGACGCGAGCACCGACGAGCTCCTCTTTCCCGTGCCCGAGACCGTCGCGAGCGCCTCGGCCGGGCGGACACTTCTTCCCGGCGACGTGATCCTCACGGGCACGCCCGCCGGCGTCGGCTTCACGGTCCGTGTAATACAGTAGATACGGCGTATTACAATCACCGCATGGCTCGTTCACGGAAAGCAGCGCTTCCGGCGCGGGTTAGCGGGGATACGCTCCGCCGGCTCGACCGCCATGCGAAGCGAGTCGGCAAGCCTCGGTCGAATCTTGTGGAGAGATACGTGGAGGAGGGTCTGCGCATGGACGAGCATCCTGGGGTCGTCTTCGTTGATGGTCCCGCGGGTCGCCGGCCGGCACTGGCTTCACGCCGGGGCCTCGACATCTGGGAGGTCATCACCACCCTACATGCGAACGACGGGAATACTGCCGACGCGGCTGAGGTGCTCAGCCTGCCAGAGTCCGAGGTGCGGGTCGCTCTCGCTTACTACGCGGACCATCGATCCGAGATCGATGACTGGATTCGTGCGAATGAAGAGCTCTTCGAGCAGGCCGAGGCCGCGCAGAGGCGTCAGCAGGACGCGGCGCGCCGTCGTTGAGGCTGCTGCTCGATGAGCAGCAGAGCCGCCGTATCGCAGAGATTCTTCGTGGGGAAGGCCAGGATGTGAGCGCGATCAGCGAACGCTCGTGGCCGCGTCCGCTCAGCGATGAGAATGTCCTCGAGGTCGCGACCGCCGAACGCCGCGCCGTGGTCACTGAGAACGCGCGTGATTTCGCAGTGCTCCACCGCAGCTGGATCGAGCGCGGGAGTTCGCACTTTGGAATCCTCATCGCTCCGAGTCGACGCTTCCCACGGCGAAAAAGTTCGCCCGGTCTGATCCTCACGGCGCTGCGGTCGCTCTTGCGCGCACATGAGTCTGAGGACGCCATGCGCGATCAGTTTCTGTGGCTCAGCTAAGCGGAGCCTCGCCAGAACCTCATCCCGAGCCACACGTACCAGACCGGATTGACAATGAATCCCTCGAGCGCCGCCGGTGCCAGGACGAGCGGGCTCGTCGCGTCGAGGATGACGAGCCGCGCGAGATAAATCAAGACGAGCAGGATCCCCGAGAGGTAGCCAAGCATTCCAAGGCCGTGCGGGAAGCCGCCGCCGCGCGTCATCAGCCTCGCGAACACGATGAGCGCGATGCCCGCGAGCCCGAACGTCAGCACGCCACGCGGATCGACCGCGTTCGGGAAGTCGACTGCTGGTGAGGTCGGCGGATGCAGGACGTTGGCGAGGTCGTACGCGCCGTGGATCGCCGAGCCGAGCGCGCCGGCGAACCCGAACATGAAGCCCGCAAGCGCGAAGCCCGCGTCGACGTCGCGCAGTCGCCGGTACAGCGCGGCCATGACCTGGATCCCGAGCACGCCGCCGAGCATCAAGAACAGCGACGAGAGCAAACGCCCGGCGTCGGGCGAGGAGCGCGCCACGATGACGAACGACACCGAGTAGAGGAAGCCACCGATGCCCACGACGATCGCGGTCGCGCCCGATGAACGGTCGAACGAACGCGACGAGGCGACCATCACGGCGGCGCAGTGTAGCGATGGGGCGGCGAGGCGCGGCCTCGGCTACGTCCGCGAAGCGGTGGGCATCTCCGCGTGGAGCGCTTCCTTGAGCTTGGCGAAGTTTTTCGAGCCGATGACGACGCGGCTCGATGCGAGCGAGTACGAGAACTCGACGTTGACCTCGGCGTCAGCGATCTGACGGAAGATCTTTGCGACCGTGCCCGGGCGGTCCTGCGCGTCCGCGATGACGACGTCGCGCTCCTCGCGGACCTTGAAACCGGCGCCCTCGATGGCCCGGCGCGTCGCCGCCGGATCAGATGTCGTGACGTGAAGGACGCCGTCGGCGGCGTCGCAGTAGCCGTCGATGTTGATGTTCGCCTTGGCGATGGCCTCGGTCGCTTTCGCGATCTGTCCTGGCCGGTCCTGGCCGAGATCGATAGCGAGGTCCTTGCCCGTGGTCTGCATGTTCGCGTACCTCCTCCCCGTAGGTATCGCACCTCGCCGCCCCGCCACGGATGCTACTCGCGGCTTGTGAGGGCTCTTCAGGGCTGGATCGGGCAGCGGAAGTCCGCCGCGGCGTTTCGCGTAACGGTGATGTCGCCGGCCGTCTGCGCGGCGAGGATCGCGCTCTGCGAGGTGAGCGGACGCATCGCGGTGTTCCAGCTGACGACGTAGACCTTCCACGCGCCGCCGCGGTAGTCGGGATCGCCCGGTCCCAATCCGGCCACGCCCCCGGTGCCAGGGACCATGTAGAAGGGCGCGGTGCCTTCTTGCGCGAGAGGCGCTGGTGGCAAGAGCGTGCGCACGAGCGACCCGTTGAGCCAGATCTGGGTGAACACGACGGGCGAGGAAGCGAACGCGGGTATGGCCGAGGCGAGAGAGAGCGACGCTGCGAAGGCGCCGACAGCAAGAATCCGTTTCATCTCGAGACCTCCAAGAGTGATCACGCAACCCTGCGCGAGGCATGTGACGCCGCGACAACGGACTGTCACAGACGTGTCATCCGGGGTCTAGCTCATGGCGATTCGTCCGCGTCGTCTTGACGGCCTTGGCGGCGAGGGCGATGCCTGACGCTCGCTCGCGCCCGCGGGCAAAAAGGGGAGGTTGGATCGATCTTTACTTCGCGCCCAACTGGGTCCAGCACGACGCTCCATCGAATGCCGGTGCTGATCGCGATGCGCTCAAGCAGGTTCTCGAGGTCATCCGCGGCGGGTTCCCTGATGTCCGCACGCGGATCGACATGATCCTGGCGGAAGGCGACCTCGTCGCGTACCGCGCCACGACCGAGGGCACGCACACGAAGGAGTACTTCGGCGTCGCACCGACTGGGAAGCGCGTGACGCTCCATCAGCTGAACATCGACCGGGTCCGCGACGGAAAGATCGTCGAAAGCTGGTCCGAGAGCTTCGGGCAGGGCTTCCACTACCAGCTGACCGGGAAGGCGCCGCCGGTCGCGGCCGCGACAAGGTAACGCCGGGCGTTCGTCGAGGATCGCCGTCGACCCCTTGACCGGAAGGGTAGTAAGCCTAGAGTTCGCCGGTTCGCCCTGGCTGCGTCGTGGGGAAGGGGACATCCGAAGAGATGCGCTGGCGGGGCATCTTTCTCGTCGCTGCGACGAGCCTATTCGCGCTTCTCGGCGCGCAATCGGCGCGAGGCGCGTCGTTCGTCGTCACCAACACCGCCGACAGCGGGCCGGGAAGCCTTCGCCAGGCGATCCTCGACGCGAACGCCACTCCGGGTCCGGACACGATCAGCTTCGCAATACCCGGCGCGGGCACGCACACGATCTCGCTCCTCTCGCCGCTTCCCTTCGTCAGTGATCCCGCGGTCATCGACGCGACGTCCCAACCGGGCTACGCCGGTACGCCGCTGATCGAGCTCGACGGGAGCGCCGCGGGCCAGAACGCAAACGGCTTCGACGTTCTCGCGGACAACACGGTCCGCGGGTTCGTGATCAACCGCTTCTCGGGCAGCGGCATCTTCCTGCACGGCGGCAGCAACCTCATCGCCGCTAACTACCTCGGCACCGACGCGTCGGGGACGGCCGCGCGCGCCAACGGCGGATTTGGCGTCCTCGCGATCGATTCCGCGAACAACGTGATCGGCGGCACGTTGGCTGCGGATCGCAACGTGATCTCCGGGAACACTCACGGGATCTACATCACGGGCACTCTCTCCGTCGGCAATCTCATCCAGGGCAACTTCATCGGAACGGATCGCACCGGTCACGCCGCCATCGGAAACGTCCCTTACCACGGCGTGACGATCGATGGCGCTTCCAACAACACGATCGGCGGTCCGACGCCGGGAGCACGCAACGTCATTTCCGGCAACGGCTTCTTTGGGATCTCAATCGTGCGCGGATTCTTCTCGGGCGCACCGGCGTCGGGCAACCTCGTCCAGGGCAACCGCTCGCGCGCAACGTCGTCTCGGGAAACCAGGGAGACGGCGTCTTCATCTGGCAGACCGGTGCGTCCGGCAACCTGGTCGAGGGGAACTTCATCGGCACCGATGCGAGCGGTACCGCCCCGCTCGGCAACGCGAGCGGCGTGAATGTCACCAACGCAGCGAACAACATGATCGGCGGCACCGCCCTGGGAGCGCGCAACGTCATTTCGGCGAACGGGTTCGGCGGAGCCTTCAACCCGAACGCCGGCGTCGCGATCGGCGGATCAGGCGCCACCGGCAACCACGTCGAAGGCAATTTCATCGGCACCGACGCGAGCGGGACGAGCGCGCTCGGCAACAACGTCGCGGGGGTGACCGTCGCTGGCCCCGGCAACTTCGTCGGCGGCCTCACGGCGGCCCAGCGGAACGTGATCTCGGGGAACGCCGGGTCGGGAGTGTTCCTGTTCAGCGCCGATGCCATCGACAACCACATCGAGGGCAACTACGTCGGGACGAACGCTGCCGGCGCGATCGGCCTCGGAAACGCCAGGAGCGGCATCGCCGTCGACGGCGGGACCGACAACCTGGTCGGCGGGACCTCCCTCGCCGCGCGGAACGTCGTGTCGGGCAACAGCGGCAATGGGATCTTCGTCCTCGCCGAGAACACCACGATCCAAGGCAACTTCATCGGGCTGAATCCCTCCGGGTCCGCCGGGCTCGGGAACGCCTTCTACGGGGTCCAGATCCATGGCGCCGCGAACGCGCTCATCGGCGGA
>VBDQ01000081.1:40456-51029 GCA_005889075.1 Chloroflexota bacterium | reverse complement strand
CACGTGAAGGATGGCACGGCGCTCGGGTTCCGCGAGAAGCCGCAGCTCGAGGAGGGCTGGGTGAACGGCGGGTTCTTCGTCTTCGAGCCCGCGATCTTCGAGTACCTCGCGGACGACGCGACGCTCGAGCGCGAGCCTCTCGAGCGCCTCGCGGCCGATCGTCAGCTCGCGGTCTATCAGCACTCGGGGTACTGGGCGGCGATGGACACCTACCGCGAGGCGCAGCAGCTGAACGAGGAGTGGCGGTCGGGCCGGCCCGGCTGGCTCGAGGACTGACCCGAGCGCTCGTCGTCGGCGCGTCCGGACAGATCGGCGGTGCGCTGTGTCGGGTGCTCCCGGACACCGTCGGCACGTATCGGAGCCGGCCCGGCTCAGGCTTACGCCAGCTCGACGCCTCGGACGCCGAGGCCTTCCGACGGACGCTCGATGACACCGGCGCCGCCATCGTGTTCTTTCCTGCCGCGCAGCCCAACGTCGACTGGTGCGAGTCGCATCCCGCGGAGGCCGAGGCCGCGAACCTCGAGCCGCTGCGTGTCGCGCTCGCCGCCTCGGCAGAGCGCGCCGCCTTCCTCGTGGCGTACTCCAGCGACTACGTGTTCGATGGCACTCGCGGACCGTACCGGGAGACCGATCCGGTTTCGCCGATCTCGGTGTATGGCCGCATCAAGGTTCGCCTCGAGGAGGAGACGATCGCAGCCGGTGCCGCGGTCGTGCGCACGACCGTCGTCTTCGGGTTCGAGACCGGCGAGCCGCGGAACTTCGTGCTGCGCCTCCTGCGGAGCTTCGCGCGCGGCGAGAGCGTGAAAGTGCCGACCGATCAAGTCGGAACGCCCACCTATTCCGACGACGTCGCGGGCGCGTCGGGCGCCATCGCCGAAGCCCGCGCCGCGGAGATCTGGCATGTCGCCGGTCCGGACCGGATGTCGCGCCTCGAGCTCGCGCGCCGGACCGCGCGCGCGTTCGGCGCGCGCGAGGCGCTCATCGAGGCAGTGCCGACGTCGGCCCTCGGCCAGCTCGCGCGTCGGCCGCTGGCCAGCGGTCTGCGCATCGAGAAGCTGCGCGAGCGGTTCGGTATCACGATGCGCTCTGTCGACGCGGCGCTCGCGGACCTGCGTGACATCATCGAACGCCATGAGTGAGGAGCGCATCCGCGCCGAGATCGACCGTCTCGTCGGCGAGCTCTGGCGTGAGCGTTCGGTGGCCGGTCGCTTCGAACCCGGTAAGACGAACGTCAACTACGCGGGCCGGGTCTTCGACGACGCTGAGATCCGCGCGCTCGTGCGGAGTGCGCTCGATTTCTGGCTCACGGCAGGTCCCGAGACGGCCGCGTTCGAGCGGGACCTTGCGGCGGCCGCGGGGACGAAGTACTCGCTCCTCGTGAACTCGGGCTCGTCCGCGAATCTCTGCGCGGTCAGCGCGCTCGGCTCGCACAAGCTCAAGGCGCCGCTGCGTCCCGGCGACGAGGTCATCACCACGGCGGCCTCGTTCCCGACGACGGTGAACCCGATCGTGCAGAACGGTTGGACACCGGTGTTCGTGGACGTGGAGCTCGGTACGTACAACCCGAGCGTCGATGCGGTGCGTGCGGCGATCTCCGAACGGACGCGGGCCGTCGTGCTCGCGCACGCGATGGGCTTCCCGTATGACGCGCCGGCCATCGCCGCGCTTTGCAAAGAGCGCGGGATGTTCCTGGTGGAGGACTGCTGCGATGCGCTCGGCGCGCGGATCGATGGGAAGCCGGTCGGGACCTTCGGCGATCTCGCGACGCTCTCGTTCTACCCCGCGCACCAGATGACGACCGGCGAGGGCGGTGCGGTGCTCACGTCCAGCGGGAAGCTGAACTGGATCGCCCGCTCGTTCCGCGACTGGGGCCGTGACTGCTGGTGTGAGCCGGGCGAGGACGACGCGTGCCGCAAGCGATTCGGCTACCAGCTCGGGACGTTGCCGCTCGGGTTCGACCACAAGTACACGTACACCCACGTCGGCTACAACCTGAAGGCGCTCGACCTCCAGGCCGCGATCGGTGTCGAGCAGCTCAAGAAGCTGCCAACCTTCGTCGCCGCGCGACGCGAGAACTGGCGCGTGCTGCGCGAGCACGTGAAGCGCTACGAGGAGTTCCTCGTGCTGCCGGCCGTGGACGCGCGCAGCGAACCCTCGCCTTTCGGGCTCGTGCTCACCGTGCGCGAGACCGCGCCCTTCACGCGGGGCGACCTGACGGCGTGGCTCGAGGAGCGCAAGATCCAGACGCGGGGACTCTTCGCCGGCAATCTCCTGCGGCATCCGGCGTATCGCTCGGTGCGTCATCGTGTCGTCGGCGAGCTGCGCAACGCGGACGCGATCACGGAGCGCACGTTCTTCATCGGGGTGTATCCGGGGATCGACCGCGTGCGCCGCGACTACGTGCTCGAGGCCTTCGATCTCTTCTTCCGCAAGTTCGACTGACCGCGAAGATCCCTGACCGTCGCGCGCGCCGATGCCCATCGCCGCCGCGCAAGGCTGGGCAGATCGCGGCGCGCGAGGATGAGCGCGAGCAGCACGAGCGCGCCGAGGCCGAAGAGCGGCGTCTTGAGCGGCGTCGCGCGGTACTCGAGCGTCACGAAGTGGTCGCCCGCGGGCAGCGTGAGCCCGATGTAGCTCGGCGAAACCATGAAGCTCGCGACCTGCTGCCCGTCGACGGAGGCGCGCCAGTTCGGGTGATAGGTCTCCTTCACCACCAGCGTCGCCCCGGTCGAGCAGCTGGTGATGAAGTCGAAGCGGCTCGGCTGCAGGCGCTCGTAGCGAAGTGTCCCGCCATCGGCGCAGCCCGCGACCGGCCCGCCGATGACGCGATCGGCCACGGCGGGGTAGTCCCAGCGGACGTACGTGCGGGCCGCGGGCGCCGGACCGTCCACGAACGCGCGATTGCGGGGGAAGAGCTCCGCCTGCGTGCGCACCGACTCGCGTGCGCTCAAGCTGACGAACTCCGCGTGTCCGGATGAAGGCGCGGAGTACAGCACGTAGCGGGATGTCGTCGCGATCGCGCTGAGGAAGCCCGGCATGGGGTGATCGCGCGGCGCGACCAGGTAGCGGACGTTGTAGATCCCGAAATCGAGCCGCTCTCCCCAGTTCGAGCGCAGCCCGGCGTAGACGCGACCCGCAGGCAGCTCGCGCAACCGCGCGACGATCGACGCCATCTCCGCGTCGCCGGCGATGGCGGTCTCGGTCTGGCGCATCCACGTCGCGTTCAGGGCAGCGAAGTCCCAGCGATCCTTGAGCGCCGGAACGAGGGCCAGCGCGACGATCCCCGCCGCGAGCGCGGTACGCGGCCGCGAGGCCGAGGACCGCAAGACCGCGAAGATCCCAGCGCCGCCGTACCCGATGAGCATGATCGCGGCGATGTGCACGCCGCCGATGAAGCGGTGGAAGAGCAGCGTCTCCTGCAGCGGAAGGATCGCGGCGAGCGGACCGAGCGTCGCGCGACCGAAGTAGAGGACGAGCCAGACGAGGAAGAGCGCGACCGCGAACAGCGCGTTGGTCACGCGCGTAACCAACGCGTAGCCAACGCCGAGGCCGAGCAGCACCGCGAGCACAGGAAGACGGCCGTGATCGGTGAGCTCGCCGGTGAAGAGCCAGCCAAGGATCGTCGGCGCTCCATACGAGGCGTACTTCTCCGGCTGCAGGTAGGGGCTCGCGTTGAGGAAGCCGCGCTCGAGGATGTACGGAAGCCACATCCATGACGTGATCGCGAGGGCGATCCCACCCGCCGCCGTCAGCCGGGCGACACGGGCGCGCACGTTCGCTCTCGTCATGCCCCAGAGGAAGAGCAGCGCGGTGGTGACGACCATCATGTACGCGTAAAGCAGATGTGAGAGCACGAGCGTGGCGAGGATGACGACCGTCCAGCGGAAGCCCGTCCCATACCGGACCAGCCGCCACAGGCTCGCGAGCGCGATGAAGCAGAGGTGCATCGCCCAGATCTGGGTGTAGAGGCCGAGCCCGCGCCAGAGATAGCTTTCGTAGTCGAACCCGTAGAGGAAGTTCGTCGCCAGCAGGCTCGAGGAGGCCGCCCCGACCGCCGCGGCGACGGGATCGAAATCCATGCGGCGCATCGACCAGAACACCGTGAGCGGGAAGGTGACCAGCAAGAGGTACCGCACGATGTTGAAGAGCGTCACCACGTCGGGAAGCCCGAGCAGGACGCGGTCGAGCGCCACGACCGTGAGGTGGGGAAGGTTCTGGTAGTAGAGGAACTCGGGAAAGCCCTCGTCCATCTCCGGGACCCAGAACTCGAGGACGTTCTCGCCGCGTGCGAGTGCGTCGCTCGCGTTCTGGATGAAGAGCTCGTGTTCTGCGTCGTCGTTCACGTTCGGGGTTGGCACCAGCACTTCGGGCAGGAGCCCGATGGCCTGCACGGTCATGGGAAGCGCGACGAGGAGGGCGAGCGCGATATTGCGAACGGAGCGCCGATCGGCGAGCGCGCCGCGTAGCCGGCGAGGCCAATCGCTCCAAGGTCTGGTCACTATCCAGACGGGATTGTCGGGTACGCTGCCGCCATACCACCCGAGGTCCTCATCGTTTCGTACGGCCAGGACGCTGGCCCCACCGATGTGCTGGCCTCGCTTCGCTCGCAGACGCTGCTGCCTTCGGCCGTCCGCGTGTGGCACAACGGGCCGGCCTTCCCCCCGCGCCCGATCGAAGGCGTCGAGCAGCACTGGAGCGGCGAGGGCGTCGGCTACGGCGAAGGCATCAATCAGCTCCTCGCGCGGTCCACCGCGAAGACGTGCGTGGTCGCGACCGACGACGTGGTACTCGATCGGCGCTGCATCGAGCGCCTCGCAGCCGAGCTGGACGAGCACCCTCGGGCGGTCGTTGTCGGCTGCGCCCTCGTTGGCAGCGACGGCCGGGTGAACGCGTACGGGCTGCGCCTCACCGAGGATTGGCTCGGCATCAACGTCGATCGGGGCCGGTCATGGGACGATTTCGCCAGCGCCGCGCCTCGCGGCTCGGCCCCATATCTCGGCCCGAGCGGCGCGCTCTTCGCGCTCAACCGCGAGGAGTGGGAGCGCCTGGGGGGCGGGCCGCTCTTTCCGCGGAGCTTCTTCCTCTATATGGAGGACGTGATGCTGGGCGTGCGGCTGAGGCTGCTCGGCGCGGAGGTGCGCTTTCGCCCCGACGCGTTCGCGACGCACGCGTGGAGCGTCGCGACGGGCAAGCGCAATGTCGAAAAGCTGCGGCTCGTCGAGCGCAACCGACTTTGGATGCTCAGCGCGGCGCGCGGCCGGGCCGGCGCGGCCGCGTCACTGCCCTGGACGGCCCTTCGCTATGGCGCGTACCTCGCACGCCGCGGGAGCGGCGAGAGGACCGGGAACGCGCCGCGGGCGTTCTGGCGGGCCGTCCGCGACGGTCTGTTCACCGAGCTGCCCACTGACGTCAGCGCGTACCTGCGCGGCTGCGAGGGCCGATCTCTTCCGCGCTGGTGTTTCGCGAGCCTACGCGATCAGCTGCGCAATCCGGTCGCCTGACCGACCCCCGCGGTTGCGGTAGTACCCCGCCCAGCAGGCGCGGGGCCGCATCTACGGGGCCTCTCGTGGCGCGGTTCGCGGGACGGGTGACCCTCTGTGCGCCGGCGCCGCCGCGCCCCAACGTATTCCGCGAAGACCATGAAGCTGCAGATCAAGATCATCGCGGTCGCGGCACTCGCGCTCGTCGCGCTCGTCTTCGTATGGCGCGGGAGCGCCGCCGCATCGACCGGCCCAGAGTGCACGCCGGGCGGGGGCTTCGTCCCGCGGTTCTGCGTGACCGTGCCGGCAGGCCCGGCCATCCGGCGCGAGACGACCGTGGCGCTGGCTTCGGTCGCAAGCCGAACCGCGGACCTTCGGGTCGAGGCGGGCATCCCCGCCGGCGAGGCACTTCGCGTCGCGGGAGCTCTCGATCGCGCCGCGGCGCAGGTCGAGCGCGCCTTCGGGAGGAGTTTCAGCGAGCGCCCCCGCGTCCTGCTCTTCGCGACGCCGAAGAGCTTCGCGCAGGGCATCGAGGACCTCTTTGTGTATCCCTCCGACGTCGCGCGAACCGCCGCGGCGTCGTACGGCGGGATCGTCGACCAGCGGACCCTCACCGTCGCCGTCGACTTCCGCGCGACCGCCGCCGACGATCTGCCGGGGCTACTGGCCCACGAGCTCGTGCATGTGATGATCCGCGAGACCGCCGGCGTTGACGCGGATCTTCCCGCGTGGTTCGAAGAGGGACTCGCGACGGTGATCCAGCGCGAGGATGCCCTCCCCGCGGACACGGACGCGCTCGTCGCACGCTCCCTCGTGGCGAACCGTGTCGTCTCTCTCGGCGAGCTGACCACCCTCGCCGACTGGCACCGGGCCTACCCGCGCATCGGCCGTCCGCAGTACGCCGTCGCCGCCGATGCGGTGGGCGCGATGGAAGATCGCGTAACTGAACCGCTGCTGGTGCGGGCCCTCGTCGCCGTCGGCGCCGGCGAGCGTTTCGCGGACGCGTACGCCGAGCTGGGGGCCGGGACGCTCGCCGACTTCGTGGCGGGCTTCGACGCGACGGCCGCGAAGGCGAGCGTCGCCGTGAGCTCCACGCCGAGCGCCGCGGGCGATGTCGCGTGGACGATCTCTGGGTTCGCTCCCGATTCGGCGGTGGTCATACGGATCTCGGGCGAGCGAGGTTATGACCTCGCCTTCACGGTGAGGACCGACGACCTTGGCATGTACCGCGGCTCGTTCGGATCGACCGCGCCGGCGGGGCGCTACAGCATCGACGCGACGGAAAGTGGGGCGCACGCGCTCGCGACCATGGAGACCGCGCGCTAACGGATCGGGTCTTTCTCCATGAGGCCGCGGTTGTGAACGTAGAGCGCGGCTTGAGTGCGATCGGTGAGCTCGAGCTTGCTGAAGATGTTGGAGATGTGGGTCTTCACGGTGCGTTCGCTGATGCCGAGCGAAGCCGCGATCTCTTTGTTCGCGCGCCCGCTGGCGACGAGCTTCAGCACCTCGCGCTCGCGCGCGGTGAGGTCGCTGTAGCCCTCGTCGTCGCCCGCCGGGCGCTCCCCGCTACGCAACCGCCCGAACTCGTCGAGCACGCGTTTCGCGACCGACGGATAGATGAGCGAAAAGCCGTCGGCCACGGTGCGGATCGCGTTCGCCAGCTGGCTGCCGGTGACTTCTTTCAAGAGATACCCCGACGCGCCAGCGCGGATCGAGCTGAAGACGAGGTCGTCCTCGTCGTAGTTGGTCAGCACGATGACCCGACTCGACGGCACCGAGTTGCGGACTCGCCGCGTCGCCGTGACTCCGTCCCAGTCGCCCATCTTGATGTCCATGAGGATCACGTCGGGGAGGAGCTCCTGTGCGAGGGCGAGGGCCTCGTGGCCGTCGCCGGCCTCGCCGACCACTTCGATCTCCGGCTCGTGGTCGAGGATCGAGCGAAGCCCACTCCGGACGAGCGCGTGATCGTCGGCGAGGAGCACGCGGATCCTGGGAGCCGGGGGCTGGGGGGCGGAGCCCCCCAAGTTCGTCATCGGCCGAAGAGCCTCCCGAGGAAGCTCGCCTTCTCGGTGCGCTCGATGTCCTCGATCGCGCCGCGCTGCTCGGTGTCCTCGACGGTGTCCGCCCAGGCGGGCGTCGGCTCTTCGCTCGCCGCGCGGTACGGGATCGACGCGCGGACGATGGTCCCGCGTCCCTCTTCGCTCCGGACGACGAGCTGACCACCGACGCCCTCGGCGCGCTCGCGCATGCCCACGATGCCGTAGTGGCCGCGCTCTTCCGCCGTATCGAGCTCGTTCGATGCGAAGCCCTTACCGTCGTCCTCGATGGTCACGACGACCTGTTCCTCCTGGTAGCGGAGCACGACCTTCGCGTTCCTGGCACTGGCGTGTTGCGCGACGTTGCGCAGCGCCTCGCCGACGATGCGGATGAGCGCGCGCTCGACGTATGGCTCGAGGTCCCGCTGCGCGCCGGTCTCCTCGAGATCGACGTGCAGGCCGCTCTGCCGCCGCAGGTCGTCGACCAGCCGAGACACGGCCACCGGCAGGTTGAGCCCTCCCGATTCCTCGGTCTGACGGAGGGCGGCCATGTACTGCCGCACGTCCGAGAGCGTCGCGCGGGCGTCGCGCGCGGCCTTCGCGAGCTGAGGGCCGAGCACCGACGGGTCGCGCTCCAACGCGCGCTGACATCCCTCGAGCGCGAGGACGACGCCCGTGAGCTCCTGCGCGAGCCCGTCGTGCAGCTCCTGCGCGATGCGGCGCCGCTCGGTGGTCGCGGTCCGCAGCACGATGTCGGCGGATGCCGACTTCTGGAGCATGCCCGCCAGGTACTCGCCGACCGTCGCCGAAAAATCGCAGTCCGCTTGCGTGTACGGGGTTGTCGCCCGGCCGAGCACGAGCACGCCCAGCACGACGCCCGAGTGCGCGCCTCCGACCGGGGTCAGCAGGAACTGCGTCGAGGACATCGCGGCCCAGTCAGGGCGATCCTCAGACATGCCGTACGCCGCGGTCGCGGTGCGTCGCTCGCGAAGCACCTGCGCGAGGACGGTGTCGCTCCCGGACGTCGAGATGTCGGACGGAAGCACGTCGCCGTAGCCGCTCGATGCACGCAGGTGAAGCTGGTGCTCCTCCGCGGCCCACACGCCGACCGCGTCATGGCGGAGGTTGTCGGCGAGCATCGCGACTGCGCTTTCGAGGTCCGATTGCGGGTCGGTGCCCAACGTCGCGAAGCGCGAGAGCTCGTAGAGCACGAGCGCCTGCCGCCGATCCTCTTCGGCGCGCTGGAACTCCTCCGCCGTGAGCAAGGCCGCGGCGATATCGGACGCAACTTGCGCCAGCGAATCGACGTGCGCCTGCCCGTACCGCTCCTGCTGTGAGCGGTGCTTCACGTTGACGACACCGAGCGTGCGGCCGCCCGCGCGCAGCGGCGCGATCATCGACTCGCTCGCCGTGGGATCGGATCCACCCTGGACCTGACCCGAGAGGAGCATCGGCTTCCCCGTTTGCGCGACCTTCCCGGAGATGCCCTCGCCGATCCGCTTGCGATCTTGCTTCGCCGCGTCGGGAAGGCCCCGCGAGCTTCGCACCGAGAGCTCGCCGCTGGCGTCCGCGAGCATGATCGACACGCCGTCCGCCCCGAAGACCTCGGCAAGCTGCGCGGTGGCGCGCTCGAGGAGCTGATCCGGGTCGCGCTCGCGGCGGATGATCGCCTGCAGATCGCGCGTCGCCTTGAGCTTCGTCTCGGCTTCCTGCTGCTGGCGTTGGGCACGCCAGAGCGCATTCGCTTCCGCGAGCTCGAGACCGAGAAGCTCGGCAACGCGTGTGAGCGAGGAAAGCTCGTCCGGCGCGAACACCCTGCCCGAGCCGAGCGCAGCGAGCGCTCCGACAAGCTGCTCTTTCCACACCACCGGGACGACCGCAAGCGTGTCCGCGGTGCGTCCGTCGGCAAGCGGGATCGCGACCCCGGTCGCGGATTGATCGCTCGTGCGCTCGCCGAAGGCTTTACCGAGGAGCGGCGCGGCCATTCCGTCGCTCCATCGGGTGTCAGCGGGCAGGTTGTGCGCGACGTAGGTCACGTAGCCGGCGCCTTTCATCTGCAGCACGACCGCGATCGCGTCGGCGTGGGCGAGCTTCGCGAGATACGCCATCCGCGCGGACCAGAAGTCGGCATCGAGACGAAGGCTCACGCGCGTCCCCTAAGCGACGCCGGCCTCGCCCTCGATCCGCAGCTCCAAGGTGTTGCCTCCGCTTCGCTGCACAGCGAAGCGTGGCTGTTCGAGCGCCGCCAGCGCAGCACCCATTTCGTCGACGGACATGGGAACGCGCAGGCCGAGCGCCAGCGTCGCGACGCCTCCCCTGAAGTCACGCACGTAGAGCGTACGGACCGGTGCGAGCAGCTGGATGCGCCGCTCGATTTCCACGAGCCGGGCGAACGACGGGATCGGCGACAGCATCAGAACTATGTTCGTCGTAGGCGCTGCCGGCTCTTCCCTCTGAGGAGTGACTTGCTCCTCTTCCGCCACCGGAACGCTCTCGGAACGCTGGATCACGGTGAATTCAGGGGCCGCGGGCGGCCTCGCGAGGCTCGCCGGAGGCGCTCCGAGGACGTCTTCCTCCTCCGATGGGGGAGCCGGCTGGGCGACCTGCGCCGCACGCGCGGCCTCGGCCGCGCGGGCCGCTTCCTGCGCCGCACGCGCTGCGGCTTCCGCGGTGCGCGTCGCTTCTGCGATCCGTTTGGACTCGAGGCGGCGGTCTTCCTCAGCCGCGCGCGCGTCCGCGGCGCGGGATTCCTCCGCCGCGCGTCGTGCCTCTTCCGCGGCGCGCGCCGCGGTCGCCGCGCGCTCGGCCGCCGCAGTGGCGCGCTCGGCCTCGGCGGCCCGCTCTGCCTCGAGCGCGAGCTGCGCCTGCCGTTGCTGATCGGCGATGCGCCGCGCCTCTTCGGCAGCACGTGCGGCCTCCTCGGTCGCCTTTCGCACCTCTTCCGTCGCGCGGGCTGCCTGCGCGGCGCGCTCGGCTTCCGCGGCGCGCTGTGCCTCCGCGGCGCGCTGCGCCTCTTCCTGAGCGATCCGCGCGCGCTCCTGGGCCACGCGCGCCTCT